>NZ_JBKQXM010000003.1:86494-521519 GCF_046762865.1 Winogradskyella sp. A2 | reverse complement strand
GTAATGCCATTGAATCATTAAAGAAGCTAAAAGACACATATGCTGAATTACGAAATACAAATGAATAATTCAGAAAAAAATCGTGAGGCTTATGGTAATGCCATTGAATCATTAAAGAAGCTAAAAGACACATATGCTGAATTACGAAATACAAATGAATAATTCAGAAAAATTTGATATCGAGTGGTAAACATCAATTTAAAAAATCAAAAAACAAACAATTATGAAATTAATTAAAAGTAAAAAAAGGAATTAGACTTGCAATTGGCATAGTTTCAGGAGTATTATTAGGCGTATTAACCTCAAACATAGCTTTGTGGCTTCCCATTGGAATTACCATTGGCGCAGCGTTAGAATACTCAAAAAAAAAATTAATGTATTAACTAAGAATACGAAATAAATCATCAATCAAAAACAAACAATTATGAAATCTATTAAAAAACAAATCTTATCAAGAATGGCTTGTGTAGCCTTTACATTATTATCAAGTATAACCTATGCACAAAACACAAATTCAGAAACAACAACACAAAGGGATGGTTTCATCTTCGAATTCGTAGTAGGTGGTGGCATTATCAGCATAGAAGATAGTGCAGGTATTCAAACCTTTGACAAGGCTCAAGGAACCTTTGTTTTTCCAGATCTAAAGTTTGGCTATATGTTAAACGAAAGACTTGCTATTACTGCCTCTTTACCAGGAAACATCTACGAATTTCAGGACAATGACAGAAATTTTGGAGCATTTATCCCATCTGTACAGTATTGGGTAAAAGATCGTTGGTGGATTCATGGTGGAATTGGATTAGCCATAGACTCACCTGCACTATATGATATTAAAGACAATGTAAATGACGATTGGAATTTTGGTGCCGCTGTTATGGCAAGCACAGGTTATGAGATTTACAAAAAGAAAAATTTTGCGCTCAATATTCAGTCTAAATTGGTGCTTGGTAGTGTGTCTTTAGATGGAGGTGCGGATAGAGATGCCGTAATCTTTAATGTAGGATTAGGGTTCAGCTGGTTATAATGTTGAATTTGACTTAAACACGAATAGAAAACTAATTTTTAATTGAAACATTATGAAACGTACAATAATAATATTAGCGCTAATTATCTTTTCCACGACGATTGGTGTTGCTCAAACAACAAGTGTAGAAAAATCAACATTCGGATTACAAACTGGAGTTTTAGGAATCTGGGCATATAATGAAGCAAAACTATCAAATACTATAGCACTGAGAATTGAACTTGGTTTTGATTTTGGTATTTGGGAATCTACGTTTTACGATGATTATGATTCTCCATTTTTGCTAACACCTGTAATAGTTATGGAGCCAAGATTCTATTACAATCTCAAAAAACGCTCAGAGAACTCAAAACTAATTGAAGGAAATAGTGGCAATTTTATTGCTTTAAAAATGGGTTATCATCCAGAATTGGCGCTGTTCAATACTGACGATGCTCCTGTGGTGAGTGATTTTTCTATCATACCTACTTGGGGAATTAGAAGAAATTTAGGCAAACACTTTAATTATGAAGCAGGTCTTGGTGCCGGATTTAGCTACACATTTGCTAAACGTGCTGGTTATTTAAAGAACAAAAGTGAACTGGAATTAAATATGCACTTGCGAATAGGGTATAGGTTTTAGCAAAAACAATTATGAAAGCAATAAAATGTCTAAAATATGGCGATGTAGATAATCTGGTGCTAGGTAATGTTGAAAAACCAACACCTAAAGCTAATGAAGTACTTATAAAGATACGTGCTACTTCAGTTACCACAAGCGATGTTCTTATTCGGAGATTAAATGAACCTTTGATCTCTAGATTTATACTTCAACTCATATTTGGTTTTGGTCGTCCAAGGAATCCTGTGTTGGGAATGGTATCAGCTGGAATTATTGAGGCTAAAGGCAAGGAGGTGACAATGTTTGAAAATGGTGATGAGGTTTTTGCCTATGGTTCTATCTCGCCTACTAAACGTCGTTTTGGTTCTTACGCAGAATATATTTGTTTACCAGAAGTTTGGAATCTAGCCCTAAAACCTATAGATCTTAGTTTTGAGGAAGCTGCAGCAATCCCTTATGGTGGCTTACTTGCTTCTCACTTATTAAAAAAGACGAGCATAAACAAAGGCGACAATGTTTTAATTTATGGAGCGTCAGGAAGTATAGGTACAATGGCGATACAATTGGCGAAGTATATGGGTGCTCATGTTACAAGTGTATGCAGTAGTCGAAATTTTGAATTAGTAACCTCTTTAGGAAGTGATAAGGTGATTGACTACACAATAGAAAATGCTGAAAAACAATTAGAAACATATAAATATGTGATTGATGCTGTAGGCAATTCGAAATCATCGAAACTAAAAGAAATGAGCAAAAAAGCGTTGACTTTGAATGGCAAATATATATCCATTGATCATGGGACTCCATTAACTCCAAAAGAAGCTTTTTTGAATTTAAAAAGGTTAGCCGAACAAGAGAAACTTAGACCTGTTATTGATAGAGTATATTCTTTAGAAGAAATGGCCGAAGCTCACAAATATGTGGAGATGGGTCATAAAAGAGGAAATGTGGTAATCACTATTTAGTTGGACTATAGATAATCTCAATCCATAAATCATTAATAAAAAAACGAACAGCACATGTTTTTTAAATCACAAGAAGGTAAATCAAAAATTTTAAGTCTTTACAATCAAAAGTTGAATGAGCTGAATATTGAATATTCAGAAAAATTGATACAGAACCAATTTGGGGCTACTAATGTTATAATTACTGGGGACACTAAAAACCCTCCATTAGTGCTGATTCACGGCACAGGTGGTTGTGCACCACAAATTTTAGATTCGTTTCCAAATCTAAGCTCTAAATATTGTGTTTATGCAGTTGATGTCTTAGCCCAACCCACCAAAAGTGCTGAGAATCGATTAGATATGAAATCTTTGGATTATGGCAAATGGTTGGTTGAAGTCATTCAGAAGTTAGACCTTACGGCAGTAACATTGGTTGGGTTTTCATTTGGTGGATTTATTTCTTTAAAGACTTTAGAATTTGATGAAACCCTTATAAAAAAGGCGTACCTCATTGCGCCAGTTTACATCGTAAACGGTAACCCTTTTACAGGATTGTTTAAAATGTTTATACCCTTAAAGAAATTCACAAAAACGAATAAAAGTAAGTATCTCAAAAAAGTCATGAATGTCCTCTTTAGTGAAGCCGATGATTTTGCTTTTCAATTCATGGGGACTACGTTTCAAAATTGCAACATGGATTTTTCGCCGTTGCCGGTTATTTCAAAAAATTCAGCAAAAGAAATTAATACACCAATTACCATTTTCGCTTCAGAAAAGGATATCCTGTTTCCAGGCAAAAAAATGGTAAAACGCGCCGAAAGAGTTTTTCCGACACTAAGCGAAACAGTATTACTGGAAGGTTCAAAACATGTCCCGAATGCTAAGAATTTTAAAAAAATAGAAGATTTAATTATTGATAAAAACTAACATTGAAATGACACAAGAATTTAAATTTTCAAATTTTCCCAAATCCAATATAATTTCAATAAATGGAATTGAGTTAGAAGTATTTGAAGCAGGTAAAGAAAATATGGGTAATCCAATTGTACTTTGTCATGGCTTTCCCGAACATGCTTTCTCTTGGCGCTATCAAATACCAGCGCTTGTTCAAGCTGGTTATCATGTCATTGTTCCAAATCAAAGAGGATATGGTAATTCATCGCGCCCTAAAGAAGTAACGGCATATGATATAATCCATTTAACAGGTGATTTAGTAGCTTTACTTGATTATTACAACTACAGAGATGCTGTTTTTGTGGGACATGATTGGGGTGCAAATGTAGTCTGGAACTTGGCACTATTACATCCAGATCGTGCCAATAAAATTATAAATCTTGCCTTGCCTTACCAAGAACGAGGTGAAAAACCATGGATTCAATTCATGGAAGAGCTTTTTGGTGAAGAGTTCTATTTTGTTCACTTCAATAAAAAACCCGGAGTGGCAGATGCTGTGTTAGATAACCATGCAGAAAACTTTCTTCATAATTTATTTCGTAAAAATGTACCTCTAGCGCCACCAGAATCAGGAATGTTAATGATGAATCTTGCCAAAGCTGAAAAACCACTTGGTGAGCCTATTTTGAACGACGATGATTTGTCTGTATTTGTGACGGCCTTTAAAAATTCTGGATTTAATGGCGCTATTAATTGGTATAGAAATCTAGACCGAAACTGGCACTTAATAGCAGATATAGACCCAATCATCAAACAGCCTACACTTATGATCTATGGTAATCTAGATATGATTCCAAAATTTGAAAGGCTCCAGGATTTTGTTCCTGATTTGGATATGATTTGTTTGGATTGTGGTCATCATATTCAACAAGAATTACCACAAGAAACTAATCAATCAATTTTAAAATGGTTGACAAAATTTAATGGTTCACAAAGAATTGAAAACAAGAATGGTAATTTATAGAGAGTAGGATGAATTGAAATAAGCAATTTTGAAGGTCTCGCTTTCGCGAAAGCGGAAACTATAATAGGTATGAGTTACTTAAGAAACAGCTTAGAAAACACAGGATTTTAATTCCGAGTTTATAAAGTGTTAGATTTGCTAACTTTAAGTAGAGAGCTGTAGATCTCTGGGCATCAATAAATTAAATATAAAATTAATTAAAATAATAAAATGAAAAAACGATTAAAAATAGTATTAACAATAGGGCTACTTATTGTCTTTCAAGAAATATCGGCACAATCAAAGTTGATTCAATCGAGTGAATTTGAAACTGAAATTATTGATACCGTATATTCAGAGACATTGAAAGAATATCGAGAGTTTTGGGTTAAACTCCCTGAGAATTATAACCCAAATAGTAGTGTAAAATATCCTGTTGTTTATTTGTTAGATGGATTTTCTTTGAAAGAAAATTTAGAAGCAGTTTATGACAATTATTGGGGACATTATTTGCCTCATATGATTCTAATTGGAGTTTCTAACAAAACTGACAGGATACGGGACTTAACTACTTCACAGATTAAAATGAGACGTGGGCAGGCAATGGATAAAGAAACTGGCGGTGCTGAAAACTTTACCCAATTTATTGGAAGAGAATTAATCCCATACATTGACAATAAATATCCCTCTTCGCCTTACCGTACCTTAATTGGCCATTCATATGCAGGACTGTTTACGATACATATGCTGGTTAATCATAAACATCTCTTTCAAAACTATATAGCCATAGATCCAAGTTTGGATTGGGACGACCAAAAATTATTGAAGGAGGCAAAAGAAAAGCTGAGTTCAGAAAGTTATAATGGCAAATCTCTTTATGTGTCTTTAGCAGCAGAACAGCTACACATGTGGGATGAAGAAATAACCATGGAGAATATTATGGACGACACTTCAGAATTCACTTTGTTTACACGTTCAATCATTGACTTTTCAACTTTTGCGACCTCTCAAAAACAGAGTGGATTAAATTTCTCATGGAAGGTGTACAATGAAGATTTACATGGTACTGTTCCGCTCCCAACGATGAGAGATGGATTGATTTTTCTTTTTAAATGGTACCAGTTTCAATCTCCACAAAAATATAATAATCCTGAAACAAAAGTAGAAGAATTGGTTAAGCTATTGGAAAAACAAGAAGAAATCTATTCAACTCATTTCGGTTATCCCTTCCCTCCAATGATTGAGGAAATGTTTAGTGGCTATGGCTATATGAATTTACAAATGGGGCAACCTGAAAAGGCTTTTATATTTTTCAAATCGAATATTGATTATTATCCCAACAGCGCAAGTGCCTATAATTCAATGGCAGACTATTATGAAGCTCAAAATGATATTACTAATGCACTAAGGTTTGTGCAAAAAGCTGCTGAATTAAGTAATGACGAATACTATAAAAACAGAATTCAAGAACTAAAAAACAAATAACAAAGGCTAATATTTTGTTTAACCCGCATTATGCATTAGAACTTTGTGATGAGAATCAAAAACACAATAAATCAGGATGTTAGATTTGAAAAGCATAGCACCGCTATGGTTAGAGAAGACAACGAAACGAAGTGGCTGATTTGCAGTGTTTTTGGTTCGTAATAGATTTTCTAATTCATAATGCGGGTTTAAGTAATGCCAAAGTAGAAGTCTTATAGGAAACTACCAAGCAATCTGCCACTACTCCTACAATTTATCGTTAGCACTTATTTGAGAAAAAAATGAAACCATTAATAAAATTCATAGAAAAGAATATTTCAGGCAAAAAGGTTTTAGGACTTTTTATCTTGACCAATCTTGTTTACACCTTTATGCTGACTGTTACAATTCCCAAAACAATGAAATTCTCTAACGGAATGAAATTGTTGGATATGATGCCAACGGGATATGATTTGAATTATGTCAATGAATTATTCACTTCGCTTGGAGAAAATGGACGTTTGACGTATCTAACCAATCAAATACCTGTTGATATGATTTACCCACTGCTATTTGGACTTTCTTACTGTCTGCTAATGGGTTATTTCTTGAAAAAATTGAACAAATTAAATTCCCCATATAGTTATCTCTGCATAATACCAATAATTGCCGGAATTACAGATTATTTGGAAAATATCGGGATTATCACAATGCTAAAAATCTATCCCGAATTGAAAGAATCTGCAGTGTATACAACCAATATATTTTCAGTTATAAAAAGCATTTCAACAAGTATAGTTTTTATTGCATTCATAGTAATCTTAATAACACTTGGAATTAAAGTATTAAACAGAAAAAAAAGTGCTAACACCGTATAAAATTAATTGCTTGTATTAGCCAATTTACGAAAGTCCTCGCTGACTTTCTATCTGTGATTTATTTGTTAAATCAGGTGCTTAAACACGCAACTGACCTTATACAAAACCCTTACCAAACATATAAAACAAACTATGAAAAATTTGACATTTGTAATTTTATATATTCTTCTTTCAGGAGTACAAACCACATTTGGACAAAATGAAACAGATATTATAGTAGGAAGTAAGTTCGTTATTAAATCTAATATTTTAGATGAAGAAAGAACCTGTTTAATAAGTCTTCCTGATTCATACAATAATTCATCTGAAGTTGATAAAAAATATCCAGTTATCATATTATTGGATGGATATACTCATTTTAAAACAGCATCTGGAATAGTACATTTTATGAGTTCTAATAGGAATCGAAACAATTTAATGCCTGAAAGTATTATTATAGCCATAGAGAATGTTGACCGAGAACGAGATTTTACAGTTACAAAAATTAAGACCAAACGACCGAATAATATGGGAGGTGGAAGGAATTTTTTGAATTTCATTGAGAAAGAACTAATACCTTATATTGATAAAAAGTATAAGACAGAAGCGTTTAGAACTCTTGTTGGGCACTCTTTAGGAGGACTACTTACACTAAATTCCTATATGGATGAAAATAGCGTATTCAATGCTTACATTTCTATAGACCCAAGTATATGGTGGAATGAGGAGATGATGAAAAACAAAGTTGATTCTATTTCCTCAATATCATTAGATAAAAAACTTTATATCGCTACTGCCAATCAAGGAGAGGCTAATTACGAAAGGAATAAACAAAGACACGACTCTCTCTATACTTTAATAACAAAGAAATCGGATAAACCTCTAAATATCGAAATAGAATATTTTGAAAAAGAAAACCATCGCTCTGTACCATTAGTAGCTTTATACGAAGGGTTAAAATATATTAATCAAGAGGAATGATTTCGAAGCTGGTAATATCAACAAATACGTTTGGTAACACCGTATATAATTTATTGCTGGCTTTTTGCCTACTTGCGAAAGTCTTTGCGGACTTTCTTGGTCGGTAATTAGTTGCTTAAAACACGCAACAAACCATATACAAACACGTTGTGTGCCATTAGGGCAAAACTGTAACAATTAATCTTTTACAGAGTCCGAATTAGTATAAAATAATAAAAATAAATAATCTATGATTGCAAATACAGAACAGAAAAATTTAATTAAGACCGCTAGAATAACTGGCTTATGGTATTTAATGATGGCTATTACAGGAATTCTAGGGTTTATGGTCTTTCATTCTCAAATATTTGTGTCTGGTAATCCTGAACAAACGCTAACAAATTTAGTAGAATTAGAATCTACAGCAAGAATTAGGTTGCTATTAGAATTTGGTATAGTAATTTCTCAGGCTCTTACCGCAGTTTGGTTCTTCAAATTATTTAAAGATAATTATGAATGGGAAGCTTGGACTCTAGGTATATGGGGAATGGTAAATGCTTTAGCCATTATGATAAGTGCAATTTCAATCGCCTCAGCAATAGGTATTGCAAATTCAGAAATAAGTGCTATGGAAGACAAAGTTTTACTAATTCAGGTTTTTCAAAATATTATTTCGAATGCTTGGGGTATTGGTGGCCTATTTTTCGGGTTATGGCTATTTCCAATGGGATACATAGTTATCAAATCTAAAAGGTTGCCTGTTTGGTTAGGAAGAATAATTATTTTAGGTGGTATAGGCTATCTAATTTCTACAGTTATACACTACGCAGGAATTGATTTTAGCTTCAATAGATTTCTAACTCTACCTGCAACCATTGGAGAATTTTGGATGATAGGTTATTTACTAATTTTTGGCATAAGACCTAGCTATAAGTAATTGCTTTGCTCTCCTACTTCTGAAAATCCTCACGAATTTTTAGTTTGGTTTATACTTGCAACGTTAAGTGATTATTCACGAAACTACTCATAGCCGAAATCGTTGTGGGTAATGAGAAAAATTGAACTTTCTTGAATAAAAGTAAACAAAAAATGATTAATAAAAGTTTTGAAAAAGCAAAAGAGCGAAGCAAATTATTAGAAAATGATTTGTATAAGAATCCTCAAAAGTACCGCGTATTAACGGGAGATAGACCTACAGGTAATTTGCATCTTGGACACTATTTTGGCTCAATTATAAACCGATTAAAATTACAAAGCTTAGGAATTGAGACTTATATTTTAATTGCTGATTATCAAGTGTTGACAGATAGAAATGTTTTTAATGAAATTTCAAAATTCACCTATGAACTAACTTTGGACTATTTAGCCTGTGGATTAGACCCTGAAAATTATAAAACTCATATTTTTCCACATAGTCATATTCCTGAATTAAATCAACTAACTATTCCATTTCTGACATTAGTTTCCAGTTCAGAATTAAACAAAAATCCAACTGTTAAAGAAGAAATTACTGCTTCAGGACTGAGAAATATTAATGCAGGAATGTATATCTATCCAGTTCATCAAGCTGCTGACATTTTGTTTTGTAAAAGTAATGTGGTTCCTGTTGGAAAAGACCAATTACCTCATATAGAATTAACTCGGAAAATTGCAAAGCGCTTTAATACCAAATTCAATAAAAATATTTTTACAGAACCAGTTGCACTTTTTACTGATACCCCTACTATTCTTGGGTTAGACGGTATTCAAAAAATGAGCAAAAGTCGCAACAATTCAATTATGATAAAGTCAACAGCTGACGAAACAGCAAAACTAATAAAATCTGCCAAAACTGATTCAAGTCGTTACATATCTTACGACCCCGAAAACAGACCAGAGGTTTCCAACTTACTTAAGTTAGCTTCCTTATGTTCAGATAAAAGTCCATCCGATATTGCTCATAAAATTGGCGACCAAGGATCAGGAAAACTTAAACAGCTAACAGAAGAAGCCATAAACACATATTTTGAGCCTATTAGAAAAAAAAGAATAGAGCTTGAAAAAAATAAAGATTATGTCAGGGATATTTTGCTTAAAGGTATAAGTAAGGCGAGAGAAACAGCGATTGAAACGCTGAGCGAAGTCACTGAAGCAATGAATATGAAAATATAATGGCACCATAAAAAAAAACTACTCATCATGATAAAATCTATAGAAAATAAAAAACAAACCTGGATAACAATATTCTTATTTCTGGGTCTTGTATTTGCTCTTACTTCACCATTCCATTATGCAATAGTTAATTTATATCCATCACGAATATATGTTGGCGCTATCATGTGGTGTCCTGCAATAGCTGCATTTATTACCTTAAAAATAAGAGGTCGTAAGATTTCATCTCTAAATTGGAATTGGGGAAATTGGAAATATATACGAATGTCGTACGTTATCCCAGCCTTATATGGTATAATCACTTATGTGCTTATTTGGATTTTCGGTTTTGGAAATTTAGCCAATAGCGAAGACATTACAGAATGGGGAAAAGAACTTGGCTTATTTGGCATAGGCACTTTAAGCCCAACATCAATAACTATCATAGCTATAATGTTGTTAGCAACTATAGAGGTTATTAGAGCCTCTGCAACAACATTAGGGGAAGAAATTGGATGGCGAGGATTTTTCATCTATGAATTAAGAAAGGTTCTTTCATATACTGGTGTATCAATTTTTAGTGGATTGATTTGGTCTTTTTGGCATTGGCCATTGCTTGTTTACTATAGTAACAATGTCCTATTAGAATTTACAACGTTCACTGTCGTAATTGTTTCTATGTCACTTATTATGACGTATTACACGTTTAAATCTAAAAGCCTATGGCCAGCTGTAATATTTCACGCAGTAAGCAATGTATATATTCAAAAAATATTACCTGAATTAACCATTAAAAATGAAGGAACGGAACATTGGCTTGGCGAAAACGGAATTATGTTTGCAATTGTGACTTGTGTTTTTGGAATTTACTTTTGGAGAAAAGCAATTAAAGAAAAATTATAAATAAAAATACAGTGAGAAATACCGTGTATAATTGCTTGCCAGTTCGCTGCGCTCGTTTCATTGCTAGTTCTAGCCTACTTACGAAAGTCCTCGCTGACTTTCTATCTGCGATTTATTTGTTAAATCAGTTGCTTAAATACATAACGAATCATACACAATCACATTAAAGCCAATATAGACCAACATATGAAAACAAAAATCACAATCTTACTATCAGCACTAATTCTGATTTTGTCATGCCAACCATCAATCGAAGACACTGTTGATTTAAATGTTCAAAATTGGATTCATGGTTCTGAAAACTGTGAAGATAATATTGACCCACCAATTCAGGTCGTTAAGTATAATAGCAATACTTATATTTTACGCCAAAACAAGTGTACAAATTACGAAGCACCTTTTATGTTTCTGTTTTTTGGTGAAAACAAAGCGCTATTAATGGATACTGGAGCTACTCAAGAAGATGATATTTTTCCGATTTATGAAACTGTAAATAGAATTGTTAACGACTGGTCTAAAAAGAATGGAGTGGTCAAATTAATTGTTGCGCATACTCATAAGCATGGAGACCACTTTGCAGGCGATGGACAATTCAAAGGAAAACCGAACACTTCTGTAATAGACCTTGAGGTTAAAGATGTACAAGATTTTTTTAAGATTTCAAACTGGCCCGAAGAAATTGTAGATTATGATTTAGGAAATCGTATGATGAAAATAATACCAATTCCTGGACACCAAGCTTCTTCAATTGCGGTTTATGATACTTCGACTAAAATTCTCTTGACTGGAGACACCTTTTATCCTGGTAGACTATACATAAATGATTGGATTGCTTTTAAAATGAGTATTGAAAGACTTGTAAAATTCACCGACATTAATGAGGTTTCAACCATACTTGGAAATCACATTGAAATGACTCAAACAGCTGGTGTTGATTACCCCATGGGAACTATCTACCAGCCTAAAGAACACCAACTTCCGTTAAGTGTATTCACATTAAAAGAACTTTCAAGTGCTCTAACAAAATTAGGAGATACGCCGACAAAACAAATTCATGATAGCTTTATAATATATCCAGTTAATTAAAAATACTGACACTAACAAAGACGTATACAGCTCACAACTAATTAGATAAATGATATGGAACCACAAAAGAAATACTTTAATATTAAAATACTTGTAGAAATAGCAATTGTATTCCTAACTATATTGAGCATAAAACACCTTGCGGATTATTTCGACGTAATTGGTGCTGGCTCAATAGCAATTTGGTGTGGTATTATAGTTAGTACGATTTTCATGAAACAAAAAAAAATAAACTGGAAAGAGCTTGGGCCTAAGATTCCAAAAGGCACAAAAAATTGGATGATTAATATATTGATAGCACTTGGCACTGTAATACTAGTTTTTTCAATTATGGGACTAATTGTAAAACCAATATTGGAAAGCTTTGGTCTAACGAACCCAGCAGGTGTAGCTGATAGATTTGCCTTTTTTATGGGAAAACCTCTTGTTTTTATAGGTTACCTAATTACAGTTGTTTGGTTTGGTGCAGCCTTAGGTGAAGAATTGTTATTTCGCGGATATTTACTAAATAGATTGGTTGATTGTACTGGAAATAATACATTGGGAATAATTATAGCATTAATTATACATGCTGTAATATTTGGAATGTTACACATTTACCAAGGATTAGCAGGTGTTATTGCCACTGGTTGTATTGCCCTTATATTTGGTTCAGTCTATTTTATAATTAAGCGAAAACTTTTTCCTATAATAATTGCACATGGAATTATTAACTCCTTCAGCCTTATTGGATTATACCTAAATAATGGCGTTGTAAGTTAGAGATAAAGAATTGAATAAAACTTAAGCCAACAAAGATGGATATAAAAAAGAGGAATCCTCTACTGAGACTATCATGAAGAAAGACAATCTTTAAGTCATGAATTCTCTTGTCTTCAATCTGTAAATTTTCTTTTTAGTAATTTATCCAAGCCTCATATATTCCATAGCCTAAATTCTTAAAATTAATAACAAACGCTTATCTCTTCTTATTCGCGCTCATGTATTTCTTTTTTCTATTTTTAAAGAAAATACGTTGCTTTGCTGTTCATATGAGTTTAAGTTATACCAATAAAATATCAAAAACCCGTTTATATTGGCTTTGCCAATTGATGGGCTGGTGCTTGGTGTCAACTTATTGGGCATACACCGTATATACCAGAGATAATTATGGAATTTTTTATACATTTTTAAATTATGTTTTGGATGTGGCAATTGGAATATTCTTAACACATATGTATAGAATGTATGCTTTAAAAGCTAACTGGAGTCAGTTGCCAATTAAAAAGTTACTTATTCGTGTTATTCCAAGTATACTTTTATTAGCGCTTCTATATGTATTAATAAACAACTTAAAATGGTATGCGTATTGGACTTTTATTGCAGGCGAGGATAAAAATTTCTTTGAAGCCATCATGTACTGGGATCCAATTTTACTTACAGGACTGCGACTAATGTCTATTTGGATATTGGCGTATCACTTATATCATTACTATCAAAAAGAAGTGGTTACGGCAAGAGAGAATGCTCAACTTTCCTTAATCGCAAAACAAGCCCAGTTAGATAATTTATCAGCGCAATTGAATCCACATTTCTTATTCAACTCATTAAATTCTATTAAATCATTAGTCATCGAAAACCCAAACGTTGCAAGAAGAGCTATTGATTTATTATCAGATTTGCTGAGGTCATCCTTATATGAAAAAGACAAAGATTTAACACCTATTAAAAATGAATTGGCTTTAGTTTATGATTACATTGAATTAGAAAAGCTGCGTTTTGAGGAACGACTTCAACTAAAAACCAGTATTGAAGAAGGCGTTATTAATTATAAGATTCCTGCGTTAAGTATTCAGTTATTGATAGAAAATGCCATTAAACATGGCATTGATTTAATAGTTGATGGTGGTATTATTTACTTAAAAATTAAAAAGAAGGATAGCCATATTCATATTACAGTTGAGAATCCTGGAATAATTAATCAAAATAAAAGTGTTGGATTAGGTCTCGAAAATTTAAAAAAACGCTTAGAAATTCAATATAAAGGTAAGGCTGTTTTTAGTTTAACAGAGAATGAAAATAACCATGTCTGCGCAGAACTAATAATTCCAATGCATATAAACGATGAAAAGATATAAAACCATAATCATTGATGATGAACGTTTAGCGAGAGAAGAAGTAAAACGTGCACTAGAAAAACATAAAGAGTTTGAAATTATAGCTGAAGCTAGTCATGTAGATGAAGCCATAACTTTAATTGAAGACTTACAACCAGACCTATTGTTTTTAGATATTCATATGCCTGGGAAATCTGGGTTTGATTTATTGGAAGAACTAACCAATGTGCCTGACGTCGTTTTTACAACGGCCTATGATCAATATGCTGTAAAAGCGTTTGAGATGAATGCTTTAGATTATTTGGTAAAGCCTTTAAGAGATGAACGTTTTTCTAAAACTATTGAAAAGGTAAAGGAAGAATTGTCTAATAGGGTAAAATTAGAGCCTACCACCTTACCGATGCATCAAAAGATATTTATAAAAGATGGTGAAAAATGTCATTTTATTCCTCTCACAGATATTTATTTTATTGAATCTTTAGAAAATTATGCACGTCTCTATTTTGGTTCGGATAAAGCAATGATAAAGCGTTCTTTAAATTTATTAGCAGAAAAATTAGACCCTAAAGTCTTTTTCCGTGTGAATCGAAGCCAAATGATTAACATACATTACATCAAAGAGATTCACCCCTACTTCAATAATAAATTACAAATTATGTTAACGACTGGGAAAAAAGTAGAAGTGTCTAGCAGGCAGTCCGTTAAGTTTAAAAACTGGAATAGTTTATAAAGAGAAAATCGCTAAATTTTCTAACGTTCATTGACTTTTTATTACGCTCATGTACTTTTCCTTTTTTGATAGAAACAGACTTCTTTACTTTGTACTATAATTAATTTAAAAGCCATATTATGAAGTATTTAAAAGTAGTATTTAATATAGAAAGAATCGTATATCTAGTGCTAATTTCAGTGTTGATATCTTGTAATGAAAACACTGTTTCAGTAGCAGAACAACCTATCCTATCCGATTATACAGTTGGAGAAAAATGGACTTGGAAATATAAAGGCGTAACCACTGAAGGCGAAGTACGTTCAGAAGGGGAAGACACAAGAGAAATAGTTAATATGAATGGCGGTTTAGGTATGGTGATTGAAAAAGATACGATTCCAGTTTCGGACATTGTAAAGCCAGAAGAAAGCGAAACACCAAGATACAAATGGCCTTTAGAGGTTGGTAAAACGTGGCGATATGAAAAAAATTGGACAAGTCAAGATGGTACCACAGGAACACAAAGTCAAGATGCAAAAGTATTATCCTACAAAGAAGAAACGGTAGACGCTGGTACCTTTATGGCGTACACCATAGAATACAAGGGAACGGTTTCTAATTCTAGAGGATACAACGCACAAACAGATGAAGTTTGGTTGTATGCACCAGAACTAAAAAACTTTATTAAAATGACGCAAACTCAAGACGGCTTTTTATACAATGAAGAGTTAATCAAATATGTATACCCAAATAAGAAATAGTTCTGTTTGCTATCAATTTTCAAACGTAAAACAATGAAAAAATTAGTCCTGATATTATTTTTAATCTCAATTAGCGTTACTTCTTTTGCACAAGAATTGCCATTTAAAAAGGTGAAACTATCAGATTCAGTAGCGCTTGAAAACCAAATGCAGCAATTAGCAATACAATGTGACATTCAAAGTCTATCAGCAATAGACCAGTTTAAGTTCCAGTTAATAAGAGGTGAATATAAAGACGCCTTAACTTCAATAAAAAAAAGAATAGCAGAAACACCAAGAGATCAAAGTCAGTATTTAGATGTCTACAAGTATTATGTAGAGGCAAAGCTTTCTACGAACTTTAAAGATGCGTTTAAAAACTCTTACAGCAAATACATAAAGAATTCTGATGACATACAAGTTATTAACTTAGATAAGGCTCTGATAGTTAGAGATCCTACAGATTATTATGTGAGTAAATTTAATAATACGTATACTAGTATTAAATCAGAAAAAATAACACAGGCAACAGCTACGGATTTAGTAAAAAAATATTTTTTAAGCACTGTATTTTCATCAACTAGAGTTATTTATTTTGATGAAATTAAACAAGATCATAAACGCAGATATGTCATAAATGATAGTATCGTCATTCCTATGAAAGATGGTGCCGAAGTTTCAATGGTAGTAGTTAAACGCAAGGGAAATTCAACAGCTAAAAAATCTGCCATACTAGTGTCTTCTATTTACGCAGGCACCAATGAGGCCTCTGCCATGTTATCAGCTTCCAAAGGCTATATTGGCGTGATTGCCAATACAAGAGGAAAAAGATTGAGTCATAGCGACATAAAACCACTTGAATATGAACATACTGATGTGTATGAAGTCATTGATTGGATTAGTAAACAAGCTTGGTCTAATCAAAAAGTAGCCATGTTTGGAGGTAGTTACAATGGTTTTACACAATGGGCTTCTATGAAACACAATGTGCATCCTGCATTAAAAACCATTGTACCCATGGTTGCTATTGCACCAGGAATTGACTACCCCATGGAAAATAATGTCCTACACAATTATTCGTATTCCTGGAATTTTTATGTCACCAATAACAAGTTTTTAGATTTTGAAGCTTCAAATAATTTTAATCGTTGGAATAACTTAAAAAACACCTGGTACAAAACAGGCATTGCGTTTAACAAGTTAGATAGTTTAGATGGACAGACAAATACATTATGGAACACCTATATGCAACATCCTAGTTATGATGATTTCTGGAAAAAAATGATTCCATACAAGCAAGAATTTGCAAAAATTGACATTCCGATTTTAACCATAACAGGGTATTATGATGACTCACAAGGAGGAGCCATGTATTATTTCAATGAGCATTATAAATACGCAAAAAATCCGAATCATTATTTGTTAGTTGGGCCTTATGACCATTGGACTGCACAAACGAAACCCGAAGAAAGTCTAAGAAATTACAAATTAGACAAAGCTGCTTTAATACATATTGAAGAAGATCTAATTTATCAATGGTTTGATTATATTTTAAACGGAAAAGCAAAACCGAGTATTTTAAAAGATAAAGTCAACTTCCAAGTCATGGGTACGAATACCTGGATGCACAAACCAAGTTTAAGCGCCATGACCAATGATACTTTAACATTTCATTTAAGTGCTGATAAAACCAACGATTTTTATGCCTTAAAATCAAAAGCAAATAATTTAGAGATTCAAATGTCTGTTGATTTTAAGGATCGAAAGAGTATGACTAACACAGAGTATTATCCTTGGCCTTTGGAACGTGACCAAATCAATTTAAAAGATGGTTTAATTTTTAATTCTGAAGCGCTAAAGGAAGATGTAATTATAAATGGCTCTTTTTTAGGGAATCTTGAATTTTCAATAAATAAAAAAGATGTTGATTATTCTGTAATCGTATATGAATTGACTCCAGAAGGGAACTATTTTCATTTAAGCTATTATATTGGTAGAGCGAGCTATGCTAAAGATAGAGAACAAAGAAATTTATTGATACCGAATCAAAAGACGAAAGTGTCTTTCGACAATTCGAAACTAATCAGTAAAAAATTAGAAAAAGGGAGTCGCATTGTAGTGGTGGTTAATGTCAATAAAAACAATAATGCTCAAATTAATTATGGTACTGGAAAGGATGTTAATAAAGAAAGTATTAAAGATGCTGAAATTCCATTAGAGATAATTTTTACAGGAAACAGCAGTATTTCTTTGCCAATTTGGAACTGATTTCAATAACTGTTAGAATCTCATCTCTTAAGTAAAATAAAGTTTAAATGTGCCTTTATTTAAAGGAATAAGCGCAGATGTCATAAAGATGTCATAAGCTTGGCGCAAGTGCCAGTAAGGTTTGTATTTAATTTTGTCCCATGAACATTAAATACAAATCAATGAATAATTTTTTTACAACACTCACTTTTCTTTTCATTACATATTTTAGCGTTAGTCAGAGCTATGAATCAAAAATAGATTCCATAGTTGCTATAAGTTACAATCAAAACGAGCCTGGTATTTCAATTCTGGTAGCAAAAGAAGGAGCATCTATTTATAGTAAATCTTTTGGAAAAGCTAATTTAGAATTAAATACACCTTTACAAAAGAGTAGTGTATTTCAGATTGGTTCAATTACAAAACAATTTACCGCAGTTTCAATTTTAATGCTAGCAGAGCAAGGCAAACTGAATATTGAGGATAATATTGGAAAATACATTCCTGAATATGTCGAGATTGGAAAAGATATTACCATTCACAATCTATTGAATCATACTTCGGGAATAAAAAACAGAACACCTGTTGGTGACAAGGGTTTTATTTCTAAAACTAATATGTCACCTACAGAACTTATTGCATATTTTAAAGATGAACCTTTGGAGTTTAAACCAGGAGAGCGTTTTAAATACAGCAATGCCGGCTATATTATACTAGGGCGAATTATTGAAATCGTTTCTGGACAACCTTACAGTGATTTTATAGAACAACATATTTTTGATAAAATAGGAATGAAGAATTCATCCTGTGGAGATACGAAACAAGGTATTCCAAACCCTACTAAGGGTTATATCATTGAACAAAATGATTTTGTAAAATCAGATGATATCAATTTGTCTTTAGCATATTCCGCGGGAGCTATTTTATCTACCACAGAGGATCTTTTAAAATGGCAAAATGCATTACTTTCAAACACACTTTTAAAAGCTTCTAGTATAAAACAAGCTATGACACCAACCTCATTAAACAGTGGGAAAAGAGTACCTTATGGATATGGTTTTCGATTTTCGAAATTGGGGAATTCTCCTGTAATTGCCCACACAGGAAGTACGAAGGGGTTTACCAGTATTGCGCTGTTTTTACCTAAAGAGAAACTGTATATAACTGCATTAACCAACTGTAATTGTAAGAATGTAAATAACGTGGCGAAACAAGTTGCTGAATTATTTGTAAGTATACCAGATGATAAAATAACAGAGGCTAAGCATAATCAACCTGAGAGAAAATCAATTAATGTACCTTCTGAAATATTAAGTGACTATACAGGTACTTACGAGGTTAAACCAAATGTAAACCTTACTATAGGATTGGATAACACAAATCAATTATACTTATTAGCTCCAGGTCAAACTAAAAAGGTTGAATTATTTGCTG
Organism: Winogradskyella sp. A2; assembly: GCF_046762865.1. Classification (NCBI taxonomy): domain Bacteria; kingdom Pseudomonadati; phylum Bacteroidota; class Flavobacteriia; order Flavobacteriales; family Flavobacteriaceae; genus Winogradskyella; species Winogradskyella sp. A2. Next base: position 502,421 of record NZ_JBKQXM010000003.1, on the reverse strand, counting down.
AAACTCAAAATCATTTTTTTGTAAAAATTGTAGATGCAGAAATCACGTTTAATAAAAATGAAGCGAATAATGTTATTAGCTTAACGATGAATCAATCTGGTCGTAAAATTATCGCAAAAAAGAATTAGGATGAAAAACAAGGAAAAAACATCTTTACAGCAAGCCATTTATTATGGTAAAGCACCCATCATAATTGCATTAATTTTAACTCCAGTTAGATATGGTTTAGAATTATTGGGATTGCCTGAAAATGCTATTTTTATTATCGGGCTACTTTGGCTTACCTTAGGGATTGCTATATATCTAGGTATTAAATTAGGTAATCAAAAACAAGCTTACAAGATTCTTTTATTAAGCTTACTTATTTACTCACCTATTTCAAGGATTCCAGTTGCTATACTTTGGTGGGTAGATACAAAATGGGAAATTGGCACTCATTATGGATTATATTATGATAATTTTGGGCAAGCGCTATTAAATCATGTGATTTATGGGTCGTTAGTTCAATTGGTTCCTGGATTTTTATTAGGAATAGTAACCATAACAATAATGAGGTACAGAAAAACTTTAACTAAAAACAAACCTTTAGAAAATGGATAATAACTATTTAGCTTTAAGAGTAAAAGAATTGAGAAACCAGAAAGGGATGTCACAAGAATTTCTAGCAGAAGAATCTGGTTTAAGTTTACGAACTATTCAACGCATCGAAAAAGGGGAATCAAACCCTACAGGTGAGTCATTGAAGCGATTAGCCAATGCCTTAAATGTAAGTCCAGATGAGTTGATAGATTGGTCCGTAAAAGAAGATAAAAAGTATTTAACGTATCTCAATCTCTCTGCACTGTTATTTCTGGTCTTTCCATTGCTAGGGGTTTTAATTCCATTTATACTTTGGACATCAAAAAAAGGTAAGATAAAAAATAGTAATAAGTTGGGTAAAGATTTAATCAATTTCGAAATCACGTGGACCATTCTGTTATTTTTTATCCCAATAGTATTGTTCACCATATCAAAAATTGGACTCACAGACCAAATAACGTTAAGTACATTTTTTATGGTTATTGGCTTTTTGTATGTCGCCAATTTAATTTTAATATTGATCAACACACTGAGAATAAACAATGAAAAAGAGGTGATATATAGTCCTCGATTTAAGTTTTTAAAATAAAAGGCAATGAATATCATCGTTAACAGCCATATAGTATCAACTCAAAAAATATAAAACTATGAAATACAAATGTCCGAAGTGTGATAATACCACTTATGAAATTGGAGAAATGAAAGCCACAGGTGGTACGTTGTCGAAAATATTTGTTACCAAACATATAAAGCAAACTATGAGAACTTTTACATTTGTGATTTTATGTATTCTTCTTTTTGGAGCACAAACGACGTTCGGACAGAATAAAACGGATATTATAATTGGAAGTCAGTTCATTATTAAATCTAGTATTTTAAATGAAGAAAGAACTTGTTTAATAAGTATTCCTGATTCATATAATGATTCAACTGAAGTGGCGAAAAAATATCCAATTATCATATTATTGGATGGATATACTCATTTTAAAACAGCATCTGGAATAGTACATTTTATGAGTTCCAATAGATACCGAAACAATTTAATGCCAGAAAGTATTATTATAGCCATAAAAAATGTTGACCGTGAACGAGATTTTACCGTTACAAAAATTAAGACATTAAATTAATTACTTCCATGCCATTTTGCCCAATCTTGCAGGTTTCCAAATAAAACGTTTTTTCCATTAGAGCCGTTGGTAAGGATAATAATACCTGATTTTGATTCAAAATCGAGCATAAAACCAGATTGCCATCCTTCATTAGAACCACCATGACCAGATAATGTAAAATCCCCAAAACGATTCATAATCATATAACCCATTCCGTAATTCCCTTTGGATAGTTCGGTAGGTTTTATCAAAAGAGCAATGCTTTCTTCTGACAAAACAGGATTTTTTGAAAATGATGCTTTTGCAAAAAGAATAAGATCATCTATTGTTGTATGCAAACCTGCTGCTGCTTGCGCATTAAAAAGGCGTAATGGGATTTCATTTCCTTCTTCATCATAGGCCTTTGCAGAATTTTTTAAAACCTTTTTACTAATATTAAAACTTGTTTGTTTCATTTTTAAAGGCTTAAAAATATGTTCTTTCATGTAATCCGCAAAAGATTTCCCACTAACGTCTTCAATAACTAATTGCAATATAGAATAACCACCACCTGAATATTTCCATTTGCTTTCTGGTTCCATAACGAGTTCTACTTTCTCATCTAGATTAGTAGTTCCGGATAACGATGCATCAATTGAAGTTAATTCATCTTTAGTTTCATAACCGTTGTAACCATGAACAGACAAACCTGCAGTATGTTGCAATAGATTCCTGATAGTTACTTTATCTGAATCAAATTCACTAGATGGTAATTTCCAATTCAAAAGATATTTTGAAGCTGGAGCATCTAAATTAAGTTTTTGGTCTTCTACCAATTTCATAATTCCCCAAGCTGTAAACATTTTTGATATAGAACCAATATTAAAGCCTGTTTTACTATTTACAATCTCGTTTTCTGATACATCAGAAAACCCATATTCTTTTTTAATAATAACGTCGCCATTTTTAATAATAGCCAATGCCAATCCAGGTACTTTATTGTCTTGCAATGCCTTTGGTGTAGTTTCATTTAAAGTTTTTAATAGTTCTTTCTCAGAACTCGTTTGAGCATTTACAAATAAGGTTGATAATGCGATTGTAATAATTGTAATTAAAGTTTTCATATGTATTTAGTTTTAAATTCGATGTAAACCTAGAGCTGAATATTCGTTAATTAGAACTATTTTGATGAAGCTAGCGTATCAAATGGTAATCAGCTCATTATGATATTTAAAGTACCTTTATCATTAAATTTGATACGTTTACAATATGAAAAGAGACGTTCATAAAATAAAAGCTGTAACCTTGAATATGCAATATAGATTTGTGTCAAAATCATAAATAAATTAAAATCATGACACATAAAAAACTTTATAAAGCAGCAGCAGTTCTATCTGTAATCATTATTATTTTGATGCTAATCTTAAGAAACGCTCAAAGCGAAATATTCGCAGTGCTTTCAAGTTCATTGGGTTTAGTAGTCTTTTACACCCTTTTGAATTATCTCTTTCAAACTGAAAAAATAAAATTTGGGACTTCTAACCTTCGATTAAAATATCTCTTTTTAGGAATAAGTATTCCGCTTTTAATATTTGCTATTGATGCTACTACAGATTTAGATGGAGGCTTTCTAAAGAATAGCGTAAGAATTCTTTTAGCAATTGCAGTTGCTTATTTAATTTTCTATTGGACCTACGAATACCGAAAAAGTATTCAAAAACTTAAAAAGGATAAATTAGAAGCCGAATTGATGCTATTAAAAAATCAAATAAATCCTCATTTTTTCTTTAACACACTTAACAATTTGTATGCCTTAATAAAAAAGGATGCTGATGCAGCTCAAGACTATGTCCTAAAATTATCAGATTTAATGCGATTCACTATTTACGATAGCGGAAAGGAAAACGTGCAGTTAAAAGATGAAATAGATTATTTAATAAATTTTATTGATTTACAAACTGCCAGATACCATAAAGACATTGATGTGAATTTTGAAAAATCAATTAAAAATCCAGAAACAAAAGTGGCACCTTTGTTATTCATTATCTTGCTAGAAAATGCTTTTAAACATGGCATTGAAAAAGCAACAGATAATGCATTTGTTCATTTACAACTTATTGAAGATGAAAATAAAATAAGTTTCACAGTTAAAAACAATTATGATGCTGAAGAATCATCAGAAGACAAAGGTATTGGGCTCAAAAATTTAAAAGATCGCTTAAATTTATTATATCCAAACACACATCAATTGTATAATAAAATTGAAGAAAACACCTATTCAACAACATTAGATATATATAAGAAATGATAAAATATATAATTGTAGACGACGAAACTGCCTCTCATGATAATATTAAAGATTATGCGAGTAATTTGTCTTATCTATCATTCCAAAAAAGTTGTTATAATGCTTTTGAAGCCCTAGACTATTTAAATAAGCATTCTATTGATCTTATTTTTTTAGATATAAATATGCCAAAGCTTTCTGGTTTAGAGTTTTTAAAAACACTTTCTAATCCGCCAAAAATTATCATTACTACAGCCTACAAGGAATTTGCCTTAGAAGGTTATGAATTGAATATTGACGATTATTTATTAAAACCATTTAATTTCAGTCGTTTTGTAAAATCTGTTAGTAAAGTTTCCGATGCATTATCAATTAAAGCCAGCCCAATACAAAATACGGAAACCATAGAAGACACTAAGATTTTTATAAAGGAAGATAAAAAATACTACCAGATAAAGTTAAAGGACATTCTGTTTTTAGAAGCCTATGGAAACTATGTAAAGATTAATATGGTTGATAAAGTGATTGTTTCTCATCAAACGCTAACATCCTTTACACATAATTTACCAGAGACACAATTTATAAGGATTCACAAATCTTTTATTATCTCAATAGATAAAATAGAATTAATTGAAGGTAATAGAATACATCTAAGGAATCACAAAATTCCAATAGGAAAAATGTATAAGCTTAATGTAAATCGATTAATAAAATAAAATCAATTTTGACATTAACCTGTAATAATTCCTAATTTAAGCCACCAACCAATAAAACAACACTATTGAGTAGCGATTTTTACAACACATCCATTTTACCATTCGCAGGAATAATTATCAAATTATGTCGAGCTTACACCAGTTCACAACAAGATTTTGAAGACTATTACCAAGAAGTGTGTTTACAAATCTGGAGGAGTAAGGACAATTTTCGCGAAGAATCGCAATGGAGCACTTGGGTGTATCGCATTTCATTAAACGTCTGTTTAACCTTACTTAAGAAAAAGAAAAACAATGTTCAGCATTTTGTGTCTGATTCTATAACTGCTGAAGAAACCGAAAACAACTACGCGTTTTCAGACGAATCTCTAAATTTATTATATGATGCCATAAGAAAACTATCGGAAATAGATAGAGCCGTTATCATGCTTTATTTGGAAGAAAAATCGCAAAAGGAAATTGCTGAAATTATAGGAACGAACCCAAATAATATTGGTGTACGTGTTAAAAGAATTAAAACTAGATTAAAAAAATTATTAGATGGAAAAATCAATTGAAAACATTTGGAAAGAAGGTTTTCTCAAGAGCGACGCACTAGTAGTCCCAAAAATAAACAATCTTTACAACCAAAAATCAATTCATATCATTGATAAATTTAAAAGAATGTTTAAAATAAATTTGATTGCCATTGTGGCATTCTCGTTTGCTTTTTTAGTCGTCTCTTTCATTATAGGAATTCCCATAACAGGTATCATATTTTTTGTTACTCTTTCAGTTCTTGTTGTTATTAATAAGAGGTTATTAAACGATTTAGAGAAAATCGATATAGGTATTAGCAGTTATCAATACTTAAAAGCATTTAACCAATGGATAAACAAACAGGTATCTATCAACAAGAGATTTTCAAGGTTTTTGTATCCAATTATATTCATGTCATTGGTTTTAGGCTTTTGGTTTAAAGATGCCGAAGGCATGCCTTTAGGTGAAAGACTTGTAAATGAAATACTTGTTGGTTTTCCAGATACCTATTTAATATTTGGAATCCCACTCATCGGAATTGTTATCGTGGCAGTCATCTTGGTTTTGCTATTCCTTGTTGGAGGTCGAATTTATAAATGGGATTTAAACATCGTTTATGGAAGACTATTCAAAAAACTAGAAGAATTGATGACAGATATAGAAAGTTTAAGAAGCTAAACACCTGAATATAAGGTGTTTTAGTGTGATTTTTTAAAATAAATAAATTTTTGGTGTAATATTTTTTGGTTTGGGCCACTAACCAAGAAAACAGTAAAAATTATGACACTATTAAATGCAATTAACTTTTTTGAAAGTTTAAAAACTGAATCCTCTAAAAAATCTGAAATTAAGATTTATACTCAATTTATTGAGATTCTTAAAAAATTAGAAAATAGAGCATTCACCGCTAATGAAATTCATTCTATAGAAATGGAACTGGATAGCTTAAAACTAAACTCAAATCCAGACAATAGAAAAAAAATCTTTAAAAACGCACTGAGTAAATTTGAGACCTATTTAAAGGACACCTTTTCCTTGACTTCTCAAGGATACTATACAAACCTGAGTGTAACTTTAGGAATGTTATTCGGAGTTATAGCTGGAATTCTAATAGGTGAGCGTTTTGAAAGGTCTTTAGGGATTTCCGTTGGCATTTGTATGGGACTATTTATTGGCGCATTAATAGGTCGCCGTAAGGATGCTCAAGCTAAAGAAGCTGGAAACGTGCTCTAAAGTAAATCTAACTAAATCTCTCTTCAAATAGCTTCGATTACTAAATTAGTAATACTATTTTTTAATACCACAAGGCTAACGAAAATTTGGCCTAGACATCACCAATCAAAATTTAACGAACATGAAAACATTAACAATTATCATACTTTTAAATTTACTCGCCATTACTAGTGCACGTTCTCAAGATATTTCAGGACATTGGAACGGAACAACCAAAAGAGGCGATAAAGAAATCACTTTTGTTTTTAATATAAAACAAGAAAACGCTACGTATTCAACTACTATGGATGTTCCAACGTTTAGAATTGCTGGCATCAAACCATCAGCTACAACTTTTACAAATGGAAAGCTAATTATTGATGGCTCTAATGTTGGAATGAACTATACAGGAGTTTTTAATACTGAAGCACAACAATTTGAAGGTATTTACAAGGAAGGTGGCATAGAAATGGTCCTAAACTTAAAAAAAGGAACTATAAAAATAGAGGATTCGAAACGGCCGCAGGAACCTGTAAAACCCTACCCTTATTATGAAGAAGAAGTCATTTTTAAAAATAATGAAGCCAACATAACATTAGCAGGTACTTTAACCTTACCCAATAAAAACGGAAAATTTCCAGTAGTAATTTTAATTAGCGGAAGTGGTCCACAAGACAGAGATGAAAGTTTTATGGGACACAAACCTTTTTTAGTATTATCAGATTATTTAACAAGACAAGGCATTGGCGTATTGCGTTTTGATGATCGTGGAGTTGGAGAATCTACAGGAAATTTTGGTAAAGCAACCACAGAAGATTTTTCCAAAGACGTTTTGAGTGCCATCGCATACTTAAAAACTAGAAACGATGTAGATATTAAAAATATAGGTTTGATTGGTCATAGTGAAGGTGGTATTATCGCACCTCTAGCGGCTAACAACTCTAAAGATGTCGCTTTTATGGTGTTATTAGCTTCTACCGGAATTTCGGGAACAGAACTATCTGTAATGCAATCTAAAACATTGAGAGAATTTCCTGTTAAAGATGAGGTGGCTTATGAAAAAAACACAAGAAAAGCGATTGCAATTGTAATCTCTAATAAGAGTAAAACAGAAATTAAAATCGAATTGACAACTCATTATAATGAGTTTTTAAGACCCATTTTAACATCATTAAACGTACCAGAAAAGAATATCAATGCATTTATAGAAAACCAACTTAAAACAAGTATACAACCTTGGTCACGCTATTTTTTACAATACAATCCTGCTGATGAAATTGAAAAATTACAAATTCCAGTGTTGTCATTAAATGGCAGTAAAGACACGCAAGTAAATGCAAAAATTAATCAAGAAGCTATAAGACAAGCACTAATCAAAGGCCAGAATAAAAATTATAAAATAGTGGAATTAGAAAACTTAAACCACTTCTTTCAGGAGTGTGAAACTGGAAAGATGGATGAATATAGAAAAATAGAACAAACATTTTCCCCAACAGCATTGAACGAAATAAAAAAATGGGTAATAGAACATCTGAAATAAGATATAAAATACTTGTAGTAACCTCTTGAGTAATTCATTGCTAGTACTCACCTACTCATGAAAATCCTTACGAATTTTCAGACTAGATTATATATTGACATGGCAATAGCAATTACCTCAATAATTGATTAATGTTTGTTTTATATAGCTTGCCAATAGGTACAACATGATCGCCCATATAAATTCTATTTCCTTCTACTCTAAAGATGTGCTTTTTTGCAACCGCAAATGATTTATGAACTTGTATGAAATCATTATCAGAAAGCAGTTCTATGGTATCCGATATTTTTTCTCGAATGCTGATAGTACTAGTACTCGTAACAACTTTGGTATAATTGCCTGAGGCTTCAATAAATAGAATATCATCTACATCTACCTGAATATGACTATTATTCTGTTTTAAAAAAATATGTTGTCCTTCAGGTTTTATAGTCTCTTTACTTTCTTTTCTTATTGTACTGGTATCAGAAGAGGTCACTTTATTAATAGCACTCAAAAAGCGTTCAAAACTAAACGGTTTTAACAAGTAATCAACAACGTTTAATTCGTAGCCTTCAATCGCAAATTCACTATACGCAGTGGTTACAATAACTTTTGGTGGAGATGATAAGGTTTTTAAAAATTGAAATCCTTTTAATTTAGGCATATTCAAATCTAAAAAAATGAGATCTATATCATGTTTGCTTAAGTAGTCAATAGCTTCTATAGCATCATAACAATCTGCTTTGAATTCTAAATTTGGTAGCATATCACAATAGCCTTTTATAATATCGTGTGCAATATGTTCGTCGTCTATAATGATATATGTAATCATAAGCCCTTAATATTCAATGTAGCGTTATAGATGGTATCTGTTTTGGAAATTGTTAAGGTATGCTTTTTTGGATATACCAATTCTAATCGTCGTTTTAGGTTTTTTAATCCAATTCCTGTTTCAGGGTTATCTTGTGTTTCATCAAAATTGTTTTCTATTTCAAAGGTCAATTCACTATTATGCGCTGTTAATGTGATATGAACATAAGCATTTTCTCTTAAATTTTCCACACCATGCTTAAAGGCATTTTCTAAAAGAATAATGAAAAGAAGTGGCATAATCTCATAATTAGTGTCGTTTGTTTCAATATTGAATTGTATATCAATCGCTTTATGATAACGCATTTTATGAAGTTCAATATAATTCTCGAGATAAGCTATTTCTTCAGACAGTAAAACCCTGTCTTTTTCGCCATCATAAATACTATAGCGCATCATATCAGAAAGTTTTAGAATGAGCTCTTGAGCTTTCTTAGAATCCTTATCCACTAATCCATAAAGGTTATTAAGCATATTAAAAAAGAAATGTGGATTCACTTGACTCTTTAAATGCATTAATTCTGTTTTTACTTTTTCATTCTTCAATCTTATTAGTGATTTGATTTGTTTAAATAGCCAATGTGCAATGGTAATAAACACAAGGATAAAGTACAATGCAATAAATTCTACAAACCCTTCTAGTTTTCCAAAAGTGTCATTAAAAATGACGATGGCTAAGCCTATAATAACCAGCGCTATTTTATATAACCGCTTGATAGTTTTCCTTTTTCTTTCTGGTATTTTAAAATTCATAATTCAATATTAATTAAATAAAACACCTCAGACAAATAAGTTGACAAACAGTATCTCATCAGTGACAAACAATCCTAAATGTGTTTTGAGGTGTCTTTATACCTTAAAAAAATGTGTTTGTCACTAATGCATGTGTTTGTGTCACTAACACTTTTTAAAGGCTAAAAACGCTTATATGTTTGTCTCAATCAATCAAAAAATGAACAGTATGGAACTCAGAATTGACAATCTATCAAAAACGTATTCAAACGGGATTAAAGCTTTACAAAACATTTCACTTGATATACCAAAAGGGATGTTTGGTCTATTAGGCCCAAATGGTGCAGGCAAGTCTACGTTAATGCGAACTATTGCAACACTGCAAGAAGCCGATTCTGGTTCCATTGTTCTTGGAGACATCGATGTCTTACAACAAAAAAATGAATTGCGACAGGTATTAGGGTATTTGCCGCAACAATTTGGCTTGTATCCAAAAATATCGGCAGAAGTATTACTCAATCATTTCGCAGTGCTTAAAGGCATCACCAATAAAAACGAACGTAAAGAATTAGTGAAAGCACTTTTGTATAAAACCAATTTATATGACGTGCGACAACAAAATCTGAAAGGGTTTTCTGGTGGGATGAAGCAACGATTTGGCATTGCACAAGCCTTACTTAACAATCCGAAGTTACTTATTGTAGATGAACCAACAGCAGGATTGGATCCTGTAGAACGCAATCGCTTTTACAATGTTTTAAGCGAGCTCGGAGAACATACTGTGGTTATTTTATCTACGCATATTGTTGACGATGTCAAAGAACTCTGCACAAATATGGCCATTATTAATCAAGGTCAAGTATGCTTAAAAGGGCAGCCGTTGCAGATACTAGAAGGCCTAAAAGATAAAGTCTATAAAAAAACAATCGAGAAATCAGAATTGAACCTATATAAAGAAAATTATCAGGTCATCAGTGAACGATTATTTCTTGGTAAACCAACCATTCATATAATAAGCGAGATCAATCCTGGAGATGGATTTACAGCCATTAATGCAGAATTAGAAGATGTGTATTTCTCAGAAATTTTCAATAGAACTAAAACTAAATCTATTTAATTATGTGGTATGAAATTTTTAAGTTCGAAATTCAATATCGAATTAAACGACCAGACACTTATGTATTCTTTTTATTTATATTTCTGTTTTCAATTGTTGGTGTAGATTTTATTTTTCAAGGTACTGAATTAGGTCTAATGAAAAGAAATTCACCCGTAGTCATAGCGAAAACAATGGGAGCTATAACCGGATTCTTTATGATTTTAGCCTCAATGATTATGGGCGTTTCTGTGTTGCGAGATTTTGAGTATGAGATAGAATCATTACTATTTTCTACACCAATCAAAAAAAGAGATTATTTAATTGGTCGGTTTTTAGGCGCATTTACTGTTTTGCTGTTTGTATTTACAGGAATTATTTTGGGTATGATGTTGGGTGAATTTATGCCCTGGAATAGTCCAGATGATCAATTGGCTTTTAATGCATTTGTTTATATGAAGACCTTTCTAATGGTAACGCTACCAACGTTGTTTTTTGGTGCATCATTGTTTTTTGTAACTGGAGCTTTAACTAGAAATTTAGTAGTTGTATACACTCAGGGTGTTATTTTGTTTGTGGTGTTTTTGTTAACCAAAGCAATTACTAATGATTTCTGGCAAGCTATTTTTGATCCATTTTCATTAACAACAACAACCTATATTACAAAAACTTGGTCGGTCTTAGAAAAGAGCACTCAAGAACTTCCATTTATTAGTGCCTTGTTATACAACAAATTATTTTGGGTTTTATTAGGTGTTATCGCATTAATCTATGGATATAAAAAATTCAATTTCAATCTGGTTAAAGAAAAGAAATCAAAACGAAAGCAAGTTCAAAAGCTGGTAGATAAAAGTACTAATTTAGTTGGTGATGTGATGATTCCTAAAGCTAAAAAACAATATGGTTTACAATCTAAATGGACACAATTAAAAGAGTTTTCGTGGTTTTATTTTATAAGTATTTTTAAACAACCATCATTTTGGGGAATAGTTATTTGCGGAATGATTATCATCTTAATCAATTCTGTAAATCTTGGAACGGTATATGGAGTTGATAGTTATCCTGCAACCTATTTTATAGTTGAGGAACTTCAGGAAACCTCTTATTTTTTCTTTATCATCATCCTTGTTTTTTATTCAGGAGAATTGGTGTGGAAAGAAAGAGGTGCGAAGTTGAATTTAATTTATGATGCTACATCCATGTCAAGTTTTGTAAGGTTAGCTGGAAAGTTTATTGGATTAAACATAATTTATGTCGTATTAATACTTGCTTTAATAAGTTCAGGGATATTATTCCAAACGCTAAGTGGCTATTATAACTATGAATTGCAAGTGTATTTTAATGGATTCTTTTTAGAAATTCTACCCCTATTATCCATTTTTACTTGCTTAGCGTTTTTCATACAATCTTTAGTGAATAATAAGTTTGTAGGTATCATTTTGGTGATTGTATTTAGTATTGTCAATGTAGCTATTGCCGTGTTGGGGTTTGATCATGATTTACACTTTTTTGGAGGAAGTTCCTTAGGTGCTTATTCAGAGATGAATGGTTATGGGCATTTTTTACAACCCTATTTACTCATTAAATTGTATTGGTTTCTTTTCGGAATCCTTTTATTAATCATAGGATCTTTAGTCGCTGTTAGAGGAAATGAAACCAATTTAATAAAACGAACAAGAATTGCTAAGTATAAGTTCAGCAAGCCACTCATAAAGTTTACTGACATCATTCTTTTTGCTTTTATAATTATTGGAGGGTTTATATTTTACAATACGAATATTTTAAATGAATATTGGAGCAATTCTGAAGCTACTGAATTTAGAGTAGCGTATGAAAAAGAATTGAAACAATTTGAATATATAACGCAACCAAAAATAGTAGACTTAAACTTACAATTAGAGCTATATCCTTCTAAACGAGACTACACAGTAGAAGGGTATTATATGTTAAAAAACACATCAATTGAAAACATAAAATCCATCCATATTCAAAAACTTCTCGAAGAAAATGTTACGATAGACAGTATCGCTTTCGAAGGTGGTTTTACGACGAATCATCAATATAAAAAGTTTGATTATTCAATTTTTAACCTGAAGAAAGCTTTACAACCTGGTGATTCTGTAAAAATGTATTTTAAGCAAAGTTTTACAACCAAAGGCTTTGAGCAAGGTCGTTCTAATACCAATATAGTTTACAATGGTACATTTTTCAACAATGAACAGTTTCCAACCTTGGGTTACAATAAAAAATATGAACTTCAAGATGAAGATGAACGACGAGATCATAACTTATCAAGGAGATCTAAAAAAGCTAAAATAGATGACCCTAAAGAATTAGTCAATGCAAGATCTGGTGGTGATTCTGATGGTATTAATTTTGAAATGATTATTGGTACATCCAAAGATCAAACGGCTTTGGTTCCTGGAGATTTATTGCAGGAATGGACAGAAAATAATCGTAATTATTTTCACTATAAAACAAATACCCCTATTATTAATTTTTACGCAATAGTTTCTGCTGACTATGAAATTAAAAAAGACAAATGGATGACAAGCAATAAGGGGATTACTGAGCCTGTCGACCTTGAAATTTATTTTCAAAAAGGACATGAATATAACATCGATAGAATGATGAAGTCTATGAAAGCTTCATTAGATTATTGTAGTAACAACTTCAGTCCTTATCAATACCAGCAACTACGTATTATGGAGTTTCCACGTTATGCAACATTTGCACAATCGTTTCCTGGAACTATTCCATTTTCAGAATCTATTGGATTTGTGTTAGATATAGATGACGAAAAAGATGTTGATATGGCTTTTTATGTGACTGCGCATGAAGTAGCTCACCAATGGTTTGGTATGCAAGTGGAAGCTGCAAATGTACAAGGACAATTGATGGTCTTAGAAACCTTATCTCAATATGCAGCATTGATGGTTTTAAAGCAACATTATTCCGAAGAAAAAGTGCAACAGTTTTTAGCGCTTCAAATGGATAAATATAAAGAAGGAATACAACAAGAAAGTAAAAAAGAACCATCTCTTACTCTCGTAGAAAATCAAGATTATGTCTATTACGCAAAAGGAGCAATCAATATGTACGAATTTCAAAAAGCAATTGGCGAAGAGAATGTGAATTTAGCATTAAAATATTTTCTTGAAGATTGGAATACAAAAAACGGCAAACTAAAAATGCAGACTGATAGATATGCGACAACTCAAGACTTACTAGAGTATTTCAGAGCAGTTACACCAAGCAATCTCCAGCATATCATCGAGGAGCTTTTTGAATCTGTGGGTGTATTAAAAAATCACTAAGGTTAAATAAATCAACTTCTCATAAAAGCATAAAACCTGTGCTTATTGTGGCAAACCATTAAAAATCTTACGTTAGCTAAGAAGATGATCAAACAAGCGGAACACATTTATAATAAAGAAAGAACATATCTAAGCTTAAAATAAAACGAACCACCATATGTTTAGATCAATAAGGAGAGGTATGCTACCATTTTCACAAAAGAATAAAGAAAATCTGCAATTTTTGACCTTCTAAAAATCCAGAAATTAACGCTAAAAAGGTTAACTTACTTGCGTATAATAAAGACATTAACAATTCATAAAACTTGAAAAGCATTTATGTCAATTTATGATAAAAACAAGTCTAGATTCTTTCAAAGAATAGTCGATATTGGCGCTGAGTACAATTTTTCTATAACTGAACTCAGATATTTACGTGTTACGAATATTGCATCTCTTTTAGGTGTAGTTTATAATGTAACTTGGATGCTAATTGCATTATTCTTGACAGACGCATTAATAATTTACGGAAGTAATACTTTTTTGGGATTAATGTTTCTAATGGCGTTAATTTTCAATTGGAAAGGGTTACGAGTCCTGGCTTCCGTTTGGCTTATTCTAGCATCTTATATGTCTGTTCTCTTATTTCTTTACTTGCTAGGGTTTTCCTCAGGAGTTGGAGTTGTTTGTTTCCTAATTATTATTCTGCCATATATGACTTTTCCTCGTAAGGCTAGGAATATAGCCCATGTCTTTAGTATTCTAGCTTGCCTAACGTTGATTGCTACAGTAATATTTCAATCAAATATAAAATCCCATTTTGGAGGATTAGATCCCTATATATCACAAATAGTTAATATCAGTATTACTGCATTGATTTGCTTCATACTAATAGCAAGTATGTCTATTTTAATAGATCAATCTGAGGAATCTTTAATGGTTGAACAGAAAAAATCAGATGATCTTCTGCACAATATATTACCCGCAAACATAATAAGAGACTTAAAAGAAAGCGGTAAAACAATTCCAAAAAGACACAAAAATATCACTGTCCTGTTTACTGATTTTGAAGGATTTACAAATCTTGTGGCGTCCATGTCAGCAATCACTTTAGTCAATGAACTCAATGATATTTTTGGTCGATTCGATGAAATTATGGAAGAAACGAAAGTAGAAAAAATTGAAACGATTGGTGATGCGTATATGGCAGCGTGTGGCCTTGAAAAAGAAACGATAAATCATGCTACTAACTGCATCAAAGCCGCACAAAAGATGCTATCCTATCTTGAGGAGAGAAATCAAAGCCATGTCATAAAATGGAGAATGAGGGTTGGTATACATTCTGGATCTGTAGTAGCAGGGGTTGTGGGCAAGAAGAAGTTCGCATACGACCTTTTTGGAGACACGATAAATACCGCCAGCAGGATGGAATCTGCAGGTGAAGTAGGTAAAATCAATATATCTTCATCCACCTATAAACTGATTAAAAATGAATTTTCGTGTATTTCTCGTGGAAAGATCCATGCAAAGGGAAAAGGGAAATTGGACATGTACTTTCTGAATCAAACTTAAAACGCATAAAATTAATCAAGAAAACAAATAGTATTTTTATGTTGCATATAATAGGATCATATTTCCAAACATAAACTTTGAAACCCTGAACTTTTCTGAACTGTGTTACGAATAATACTTCCTAAAAATGAGCAATAATTATAACTTTACTATCTATGCTTAATTCTAAAAAACGAAATAAAAAAATTATAATCAGGATAGCCTTGTTCACAGGTACTGCAATTTCCTTGTGGTTTGTGCCTTGGATTTTAGTGAAAGCTTGGATATTACCATTGCCAGATACTGTTCAAGAACAAGTTGACCAAGCAATAAGTCACGGTTTGGATGGTATGATTGTTTATGTAGATGAGGCAGGGAAACAACCAGAATTTTATACAGGTGGTTGGCACAATCGAGAACATAAAATACCTGCTAAACCCAATGCACTATTTAAAATAGCTAGTATTAGCAAGTTATATGTAGCGGTTTCCATTTCTAAGTTGGTTAATGATAACAGATTGTCACTAGATAAAACCCTTGCTGATTATTTCCCTGAATTGCTAGGTAGGATTGAAAATGCAGATAGAATAACTCTAAAAATGATGGTACAACATCGAAGCGGGATTCCAAATTTTACAGACAGTGGAGGTTACTGGGAAAACCCACCTGATAGTGCTGAGGAATCGTTAGCATTAGTATTGGATACACCCGCGCTGTTTGAACCAGGAGAAGACTATAGCTATTCAAATACAAATTATTTACTCCTTGGTTTACTTATTGACAATACGGTGGGGTATAATCATCATCAATATATCAAAGAGCAAATTTTAGTACCACTCGAACTGAATAATACATTCTTCTCGTTAAGCGAGGTAGATATAGAGGATGTGATGAGTGGTTACTACGTTGGCTATGAACCTGATTTAAAAGAGAAAGAATTCGGTATGCTGGCTACTGCGGAAGATGTTGGTATATTTTTGAGAGCATTAAACGATGGTTCTATATTCAAAGAACGAGAACGGAAAATCTATTCTGAAATTTATGAATATGAACATTCTGGATGGGTTCCAGGATATCAGAGCTTTACAGAATATCATAACAATATAGACACTGTAGTAATTCTTTTTAATAATACAACTGATGAGGATTTATTACTGTGGAATTTGTCAGAAATAATGATAAATAGAGTGGTTAGAATTGTTGAGGAAAATAGAGCAAAATAATACAGGCTTTAACGAATATCAATTTATAACGAGAACCACTTTATCCCTTGAGCATTATCAATTTCAACAACCATATATTTGATTTTTTTAGAAATTACTGTACGACAATGTGATTACAAAAATAAAATCAAAATTAACAATTCTAATAAACTCTTGGGTTCGAAGTAATAAGGGTGAGTTTTGATTTATATTGATTTTGAGATAATTAAGTCAATATCTTCCTTCAAAAAGTTTGAACTCTGTCCCTTCGAGGTCACAAGAATAAACCTAATACGTTAATTACTAACGAGTTAGGTTTTTTTTATTTTCTTGTGTGACCAATTTGTGACCAACTTTACAGATAATGAAGATAGGACTTAGAGTTAAGGAAAAGGATAGTCATGTATTTTATTGATGAGTAAAGAACTTACTCAAAAGCATTAAAATAAGTCCTCGGAGCAAATAGGATGCTACAGTAATCCTAGACGAACCTATTTGTAAACAAAAGCTTCGATTGGGTTTGATTAACCTCGTATTTAATTGCCTTGTTTTTCGATTCGATTTATTTTGAATCTAGATTGAGCATTTTTTTATGGAATTATTTTAATATAATTTCTAAAAAATGAATCATATAAATTGTTATCAAGGAACTTTAAGAGTCTAAAATTTGGTTAGTAGATAAATATTAGTATATTTGGTAAACCAATCTGGTTAACCAATTATAATGAAACTTCGAATTCCTTTTTTATTAATACTATTTTTAATAAGTATATCTTGTTCAAGTAACAGTGATTTAGATAGGCCAAGCGGATCTAATACAGATAATGGTAATGATGACAATCCTGATGTTGTTGTTTATGCAGATGTTGATTTTTCTAATTGGAAGGTGACGTTACCTGTTGATGAAGACAACAACAACAAACCAGACGAATATCAGCCAGATGAATTAAAAAACTTTGGTTACCAAGACCTTGAACCTGTGCAGCCTTATATGTATGATGATACTGAGGATTCGTCCTTAATTTTCTATACGTTTCCCGATATTTCTACAACCAATAGTTCTTATTCAAGAACTGAGCTTAGGGAATTAATTAACCCAAGCAATTCTAAAGAAAACTGGACTTTGTTAGAGGGAGGAGAAATGACAGGGCGACTAAAAATACAATCGGTTTCGGAGAATAATAATTCAGGTGATGACTACCACAAGGTTATTGTAATGCAAATCCACGGTATTATTTCTGAAGAAGATATGGCAACATATAACTTTGATGGAAATAACGGTCCTCCACTTATAAAGATTTACTGGAAAGATGGATTTGTGTGGTGTCACAAAAAATCATTGACTGACGAAACTACTACAGGATTTGACCTGTATGGAGTTTACGACGGTACATGGACTGATATAAAGGTTAATCTTGGCTATGTTGGATATGACGCTTTTGACTTTAAAATTTCAGCATCTGATGCCAGAATAGAGGTTCAGTTAAACGAAGATGAACCATATGTATATGAGGACATTAGTTTAGATAAATGGCCTTTCGAAAATTATTTTAAAGCTGGAAATTACCTCACATCTACAGATGATAATGCCTTTTCTTATGTAAAATACTACAATTTATATGTAACACACTAAATTAAATTAATATGAAATCAAAACTACTTTTTACAAATCAACTACCTAGAAGGTTTTACGTTTTATTCGCATTTTGTTTATGCCTTAATTACGGATGGAGTCAAGAACTTGTTAAAAACGGTACTTGTGACGAGCATGGAACAGGCTCTGACACGTCAAATACTAGTGATAATGCAGATGCTTGGGATATGACTCCTAATAGCACATTAAATGGTGGTATAACTAGTCCTTATAGGTACGATGCAACTACCAATCCAGATGGTTGGCGAAATGATGCTTTAGAAGATGCATTGGAAATTAAATATTTAGGTATGGCAGGTTCTTTAGATGAACAACCAGGATCTACAGGTAGTGGAAATAATGGTACTAGAGGAGTTAAACTGTATGATGATGGAAATCCAGCTATTACGGGTAGTTCTCGTCGTTTATATCAAAGGGTTGTCGGACTTACTATTGGTAATGATTATAATTTCTCTATAGATTCTCGTTCTGAAGCAGCAGGTACACCATCAGAAGTGTATATTTTAAATAATGAAATTGCAGATGAGACTGGTATTGATGCTAATGGTTATGCTGATGCATCTGTTGTTATAGGTATGGATATTACGAATGATGAAGGTGCATGGGTAACAAACACAATGTCTTTTACGGCTACAACTACTGAAGTTGTGATTTATGTTAGGTCCAATGGGTCTGTTGATGATATGACTGAGGTGTTTTATGATAATATTTCGCTTCAAGAAGATGCATTATCTGTTGACGAAGTAGACGCAAAAACATTTAATATTTATCCCAACCCAACAAAAGGTATATTAAACATAGACACTAATAATACATACTCAGATTTATCTATTGAACTATTTAATTTATTAGGTTCACAAGTATTAGAGACTAAAATTAATAGCTCAAATGAAAGTATTGATGTTTCTGGTTTAACAAAAGGGCTTTACATGTTAAAAATAAGCTCAGATACAGAAGCACTAATAACTAAAAAAATAATAATTGAATAGTGTCATATTAATTAATTTATAAAAGCCTTTTAGTCTATAAAAGGCTTTTGTTTTTAAATTACTAATTTCAACTTTATCGATATAAGAAATATGAAAAAATTAATTCTAAGCTTAATAGTAGCTGTTTTATTAATGTCTTGCGAAACTCAAAATAATACTATAGTGGTTTCAGATATTGTTACGTTAAATGAGGCTATGGAAAATAGCAGTCCTGGTGATGAAATAGTAATGCAAAATGGTGTTTGGAAAGATGTTCAAATAAAGTTTCGTGGTAAAGGTACAGAAGACAAACCCATAATTCTTAGAGCAGAAACGCCAGGTAAAGTTAGTATTGAAGGTAAATCATACTTAAAGTTTGGAGGACAATTCTTAGTAGTTGATGGGTTGCATTTTAAAAATGGTTATTCACCATCTAATGCGGTGGTTGATTTTAAGATTAGCCATAAGGATACATTAGATGAAATAGCAAACAATTGCAAGTTCACTAATAGCGTAATTGAAGATTTTAATAAACCAAAGCGCGACAATGCCGATTTATGGGTGCAATTTTGGGGAAGACATAATGAACTGAGTAATTGCTATATAGCTGGTAAAACGAATAGAGGTCCGACGGTTAGAGTAAGTATTGAGGGTATTGAAAGTATTAACAATTATCACCAAATCATAAACAATCATTTTGGGCCAAGACCTGTTAAAGGTGGTCCAAGTGGAGAAACCATTCAATTGGGTAATAGCTTTACATCTATGTCACCAAGTTATACGATGGTTGCGAACAATTTGTTTGAAGAATGTAATGGTGAAGTTGAGGTTATTTCAAGTAAAACCAACTTTAACGAATTTAAAAACAATGTATTCTATAAAAGCGAGGGTTCTTTGGTAACACGTCATGGAAACTACGTAACTATAGATGGTAACTATTTTATTGGTGATGGCGTAAATGAAAATTATGGTGGCATCAGAATAATAAATACAGGTCATTGGGTAACAAATAATTACTTTTTTAACCTTAAGGGTAAAAGTTTTAGAAGTCCATTAGCGGTTATGAATGGTATACCTAAATCACCATTAAATCGTTACAACCAAGTTACAGATGTTGTCGTGGCTTATAATACATATGTAAATTGCAGTTCACCATGGCAGTTTGGTGTTGGGCAAAATTTAGATCAAGCAGATGTTTTACCAAAGTCAGAAATACGATCTGCTAGGGCAATCAGAACTACAGTAGCCAATAATATAGTTTATAATGAGAATGGACTTGAAAGTATTGTTGTTGAAAACGATAAAGCAGATGGAGTTACTTTTAAAAATAACATTATAGATAATCAAGGTGTAAAATTCAAGGATTTTGATGGAGGTTTAGTAGAAGCTTCTTTAGATCTGAAAAAATTATCTGACAATATTTATATCCCTACTGGAGTACCTGACGATTTTGAAGCATACAATGGTTTTGATTTTAATACTATTCAAACAGATTTATTAGGTGCTTCTAGAAAAGATGACAAGAGTGTCGGCGCCATAACGGGTAAAAATGTATCTAACCCAAATATTTTAGACAAATCTAAATATGGTGCAACATGGTATTCGAATGAAATAGAACCAAAAGAGCCTAAAACGTTTAATGTTGCAAACGCTCAAGACATACAGCTTAAAATAAATGAGGCTTCAAATGGTGATATTATCTCATTAGCAGCTGGCACTTACAACTTGAACCAAACCCTTGTCATAAATAAAACAATCACAATTCAATCTATAGGCAATAATAAATCACAGTTGAACTTTACTGGTGAATCTAATACACCATTGTTTTCGTTAGAACCAAAAGGAAAGCTAACAGTGAACAACCTTGTTTTAAAAGGAAATACTTCAAATTATGCTTTTGCAAGTTTAAAGGAGAATATGTCTAACCATTTTGGGCTAACGGTTTCAAATTCTGAAATCACTGATTTCAATTACGTTCTTAAAGCTTACAAAGAATCCTTTGCAGAACGAATTACTTTTGAGGATACAACTATTTCAAATTGTGAAAATGGAATAGAATTATCAGAAGAGACCAATGATAAAGGAGATTACAATACGGAATACCTCACAATTAACAATTGTAATTTTAATAATGTTAAAGAGAATGTTATAGATTATTACAGAGGAGGTTATGACGAGTCTACTATTGGAGGAAATCTCTTGGTGTCAAACAGTACTTTTACCAATTGTGGCGCAAAAGAAGCGAATAAAATCTTACTAAACCACAGAGGTATTATAAATGTAAATATTACTAAAAATACATTTAAGAATAATCCTGTAGGGTTCGTATCAATATTATGGGGAGCCAAAAACAATGTAGAATCTGAAAATGTTTTGTCTAATTCTGGTCAGATAAAAACCGAGCAAAATCTGAAAATGAAATTGATGTATTAATCAAAATAACCTAACTAAAGATCAATGAATAAGACAAGCTTAATTATAATTATTGCACTGGTATCGTTGGCTTGTAAAAATAGTCCAAAAGAGGAAGTTTCAAATGGAGACAGGAAAATTGTTAGTAAGGCAGAATTCCCTAGTGATGTTATTCCATTTATGGACAAATGGAAAATTCTGATGGGTGATGGAACCAGATCTGATAGCTTGATAAACCTTAAGAAAGAAGGATTCTTTTTTGTGGAAAATGACAGTGAAGAAAACTGGGTAGTTTATAAAACTCCTAATTCTGGAGTAACCTCAAGGACATCTAGTAATACAAGAACAGAACTAGGCGAGAAAAGAGATTGGGTTCCTGAGGAAGGTGGCAGATTAACGGGTACTTTAAAAGTAATGCATGTCTCCACGACTGGTGATGCAACTGCAGCATCTTCTTATTCAGTGGTTATTGGGCAAATTCATAGTGGTGAAGGACATGAAAATGAGCCTCTAAAAATCTATTATAAAAAATTCCCTGGCCATACAAAAGGTTCTGTGTTTTGGAATTACGAGATTAATACAAAGGGAGATAATATTGGAAGATTTGATTATTCTACTGCAGTTTGGGGTCATGATTTTTCTGTTGTTGGTTCTAGTGCAACAGACTATCCTCCTGAGCCTGAGGATGGCATTGCACTGGGCGAAGAATTTAGCTATGAGGTTAACGTTTACAAGGGTATAATGTATTTGACTTTTACCAGTGAAGACCATAAAACGGTTCAGTTTACAAAGAGCTTAATAAAATCAGACTTTGCTACTAGGGAAGACATTCCAGAACAAGTCAAAAAAGTATATGCAAACAGAGAAAAAGGTGGAGGTGTTGAACGTGAAATTGCTTATGCTGGTGAGTTAAATTATTTTAAACAAGGTGCATATAACCAAGCAAATGCTAAAAGTACAAAATCGGAAGTTTATGGTGGTGATATTGCCAAGCAGTATGCCAATGGAAGCTACGCTGAAGTTTGGTTTAAAACTGCCACTTTGGGACCCTCAGTAAATCCAGATAATAATTAGGTTTAAACCTGTAGTTATCGCGTGATGTCATCCATTAATGGACTGACCTTATTACTTTCTAATACTAACTGTACTGATCATGGAAAATGTAAAACCTAAACAATCATTATTAAAAAAAATAATAGCAGTCATATTAGGTTTTGGACCTGGGATATTTGCTATAGGTTATACAATTGGAACAGGTAGTGTAACTTCAATGATTGTTGCAGGAAGTAAGTTTAATATGCAATTACTGTGGGTATTGTTGTTAAGTTGCTTGTTCTCAGGAGTCTTGATGTTTGCTTATGGCAATTATGGTTTACTTACTGGTGAAACTGCACTATTTGGTTTTAAAAAACATTTAAAATTTGGTAAGTATTTGGCCTTGTTGATAATTGTAGGTGTAACTTTTGGACAATGGAATTCTTTAATGGGAATATTAGGTATATCGTCTAATATTATTTTTGAAATTTTAGCACTGAATTTTGAAGGATTAAATGCCTACGAATATGAAACTGTACTTGCAACTGCTATTTTAATAATAGTAGTTTTTTATCTTTTATTACTCGTTGGTAAGTATACATTTTTTGAAAAGATTCTCATCATATTTGTCACCTTGATGGGACTGTCATTTTTCTTGTCATTATTTTTTGTTCAACCATTGTCAATAGATGTAATAAAAGGTTTAATACCTACAATTCCAGATGTACCAGGTGGTAAAATGTTGGTAGCTGCTTTTGTTGGAACTACTATGGCTGCAGCTACATTTTTATCTCGTCCATTATTTGTTAAGGGAAAAGGTTGGACAATTAAAAATTTGGACCAACAGCGAAAGGATTCAATAACTGCTGCTATATTAATATTTGTTATAAGTGGTACAATTATGGCCGTAGCTGCGGGAGCATTGTTTTATGAGGGTAAAGAGGTAACACATGTATTAGATATGGCAAATACTTTAGAACCTGTTGCAGGTAAATGGGCTGTTACAATATTCTTTTTCGGTGCTTTGAGTGCTGGACTTTCATCCATTTTCCCTTGTTTATTGATTGCACCTTTATTAATTGCAGATTACCAATCGGGTGAATTAGATACCAATTCTAAGCAGTTTAGGATAATTACATTCTTAGCGTGTTTAGTTGCTTTAATAGGACCTGCCTTTGGAGCAAACCCAATAGAAATCCAGATTTTATCTCAGGTGTTTAATGTATTTGTGTTACCTCTTGTAATATTAGGTATTATCATACTATTAAACAGTAAAAAGGTTATGAAGGATTATAAAACAAACCGTTTTGTAAATATAGGAATGTATGCGGCATTATTCTTTTCTCTTGTCATTTCATATAACGGTATCCTGGCTTTGCTAGATTATTTTTAAAATAAAAAACAATTAATTATGAATAGAAAAACAATCACATTATTGTTGTTATCATTTACTACTTTCCTATTGCTTAACACCTGTTCTGACAATGCCAAAAAATCGAGTAAAAAGAAATTTGTAAAAACTGTTTACGCCAGTGATGTGATTCCGTTTTTTGATGAATGGAATTTAATTTTAGGAGATGGGTCAAATGCCGGAATTGCAAATAATTTTGAGCACAAAGATTTCTTTTATACTATACAGGATAATAATGAAGATTGGGTGGTTTATAAGGCACCAAATGCAGGAGATACTCATGGAACTTCTAATAATTGCCGAACTGAATTGGCGCAACTTAAAAAATGGTATCCATCTACAGCCAATGACAAGCTAACTGCAACACTAAAGGTGATGAACGTTTCCTCAACAGGAGATGCCCGAGTAGCTGCGTCATACTCTGTTGTAGTGGGTCAAATTCATAGTGCAGATGGTCATGAAAATGAGCCACTGAAGATCTTTTACAAGAAATTTCCAGGACATACTAAAGGTTCAGTATTTTGGCATTATGAAATTAATACTGCTGGTGATGATAATTCGGGTAGATGGGATTATTCTTCTGCAGTTTGGGGTCATGACTTTTCTGTTATAGGAAGTGGCGAAAACACCTATCCAAAAGAGCCTAAAGATGGCATTGAATTAGATGAAGAGTTCAGTTATGAAATAGAAGTTAAGGATGGAATTATGAACTTAAAGTTTATGAGTAATAATCATGAAACAAAAACATTTACCAAGAACTTGATTAAATCAGACTTTACAACTAAATCTGATATACCTGAGCAAACTCAAAAATTATTTGTGCCAATTGGTCAAGACGGAATAGAGAGGAAAAATGCATATGCAGGTGAAGGTTGTTTTTTTAAGTTAGGCTCTTATAATCAGACCAATGGTAAATCTCCTAAAGTTAACAGAAATTGGTGCTCGGGAGCAGAAACCCATAACGGAGATATACAAAAACAATATGCAGATGGTAACTACGCTGAAGTATGGTTTAAATCAGCTAAAATATCAATTAGTAAGGCTTCAGTATCAAATGAAGGATATTTTCTCATGAATGATTAATCGTTACATTCAGATTTAAATTAAAAATTATCTGGATAATTCATAAATAATTGTATATTGGTAAACCAATCTGGTTAACCAATTATTAAATGAGATTTCAAGTCAAAATATCAGCAATATTTTTCATTTCTATAGCAAGTGTTATGTCTTGTAGAAATGAGAATCTACCAAATATTGCTCTTGATGAAGCACAAGGATTAGAAGAACACCCCAAATTAATTCTTACAGCTCAAGGTGTTAAAGACATTAGGGCACAATTGGGTAGCATTCCAATTTTTGATAATACCTTGCAAAAAGTTAAAGAAGAGATAGATGCAGAAATAGCCTTAGGTATAGAAACACCAATACCAAAAGACTATTCTGGAGGTTATACCCATGCAAGGCACAAACGTAATTGGTTTGTATTACAAAAGGCTGGAGTACTATATCAAATACTAGATGACGAAAAATATGCAAAGTATGTAAAAGATATGTTGATGCAATATGAGGAAATGTATAAGACATTACCATTGCATCCTAAAACAAGATCATATGCGAGAGGTAAACTTTTTTGGCAATGTTTAAACGATTCTAATTGGTTGGTATATGTAAGCCAGGCATATGATTGTATTTATAATTATTTAACAGAGGAGGAACGTAACATACTCGAAAACAACTTATTCAGGCCATTCGCAGATCACATTTCTATTGACAGCCCGCAATTTTATCAAAGAGTTCATAACCATAGTACATGGGGAAATGCGGCTGTTGGTATGATTGGTCTCGTTATGGATGATGAGGAGTTAATTAATCGTGCATTATATGGTATTAAGGGTGTTAATTTAGATAATAAGGCTAAAGACGATGATGGTGGTTTTTTAAATAAAGATGGTAAAGCAGGTTTCTTGGCTAATATAGAAGAACCTTTTTCCCCAGATGGTTACTATAACGAAGGGCCATATTATCAACGATATGCAATGTATCCCTTTTTGGTCTTCGCAGAAGGACTGCACAATGTAAAGCCAGAACTTAATATTTTCGAATATAAAAACGGTGTATTATTGAAGTCCATAAATGCGTTGTTGAATTTAACCGATGCAGATGGAGAATTCTTCCCGTTAAATGATGGTCAAAAAGGAATGTCTTATTACAATAGCGCTCTAGTAACTGCGGTAGATGTTTCATATCATTATGGAGATCAAAATCCAGGTTTATTAAGTATTGCAAAACAACAAAACCAGGTATTGTTAGATGATTCTGGTCTGGCAGTGGCATTAGGGATAAAAAATGGTGAAGCACAACCATTTAATAAATCCTCAATCAATCTTTCTGATGGACCTGATGGAACTGAAGGTGGCGTTGGTGTTATAAGAAATGAAGACATTGAATTGGTTTTTAAATATGCAGCCCAAGGGTCTAGCCATGGACATTATGATAAATTGTCATATTCTTTGTATGAAAATGGAGAAGAGGTAATTCAAGATTATGGATTGGCTCGTTTTGTTAATATTGAGCAAAAAGGTGGAGGGAACTATCTCAAGGAGAATAAAACTTGGGCTAAACAAACAATTGCCCATAATACTGTGACAGTAGATGAGACGTCTCATTTTGAGGGTAAGTATGAAACTGGCAGTAAATTTCATTCAGTTCTCAATTACTTTTCATCAGAAAATGAAAAAGTTCAAGTAGCCAGTGCTAGGGAGAATAATGCCTATCCTGGGACTGAAATGCTCAGAACTATGGCTATAATCAGTGATAAAGATTTTGAAAAGCCTATTACTCTGGATATAATGAAGGTAACCTCAAGTTCAATTAATGATTATGATTTGCCGCACTATTTCTTTGGACAAGTATTAGAAACTAATTTTGAATATCAAACACCAGAAACTTTATTGCCTTTAGGTAATAAAAATGGTTATCAGCATTTGTTTGTTGAAGGAACTGGTAAGTCAAATGAAGTCAACTCCAAGCTATCGTGGATGGATAATTATAGGTTTTATACATTAACAACTGTGACAAACCCAAAGGATGAATTGTTATTTACCAGAATCGGAGCAAACGATCCGGAATTTAATCTACGACGTGATCCTGCCTTATTACTAAGAAGAAAGGATTCAAAAAGCACAACTTTCGTTACGGCAATAGAATCCCATGGTAGTTATAGTCCTGTTACCGAGTCTGCTGTCAATTCAAAAAGTAGTATAAAAACAATTAGAGTAGTCTTAGATTCAGATGCTTATACTGCAGTAGAGATAAATCATGTTAATGGGAAAAGAAAAATATTTATAACATCAAACAAAAATAATTCAGAAAAAGTAAAACATAAATTAAATATTGATGATAAGAATTATGAATGGTCTGGTTCTTATTATTTCGATTAACTAAACAAATAAATTAAAAATTATGAAGCGATTTAGTGAAAAGTACATCATAACAAAAGATCTGGAATGGGAAGAACTAGGCGGAGGTGTATCAAGAAAGTTCTTAGGTTATGATAACCAAATTATGATGGTGAAAGTAAAATTCGCAAAGGGAGCGTTAGGTGCTCCGCACCAGCATTTTCATACCCAGGCAACATATTGTGTTTCGGGTAAATTTGAATTTGAAATTGATGGTGTAAAACAGATTGTTGAGGCAGGTGACGGTGTCTACATTGAGCCAAATTTATTACACAGTGCCGTATGCTTAGAAGAAGGGATGTTAATTGATACTTTTAGTCCTGTGAGAGAAGATTTCTTAAGCGGAGGAGAAGTGTCTTATTTTGGAAATAAATAGCCTTAAAAAGCATATCTAAAAAGACAATTCGTGAAGACTTTTTAGAATAACATTAAACAAAAACGACTTTTTATATATAAAACTTGTTTTTAACAAATTTTTATATATATTTGGTAAACCAATCTGGTAAACCAATTATTTAAAACAAAAAAAAGGATAGTTTCAGAGCCTATCCTTTTGTAACTACTTCTTCGTGACAGAAGACTTTTTGCAGTTAAACATGTATAACAAAAATACAAATTGATTGCATTTTAATTCATTAAGTTACATTTTTTTTAAGACTTGGCTTCAGATTAGAAAAAAATAAAATACTAATAGACTAACTTAAATGATCAATTTATGAAATTAAAAATGAGATTGACAGCAATTTGTGTGCTGTTGTTAAGTTTTGCAAGTTTTGCTCAAGAAGGTTATACCGTACAGGGTACAGTTACTGCTGCTGCAGATAATATGCCTATTCCTGGTGTAAACGTCTTAGTAGTCGGAACTACAAATGGTACTTCAACAGATTTTGATGGAAAGTATCAAATTACTGTGAACAACGGGGACGTTTTACAATTCTCCTATGTCGGTTACACCACTCAAACGGTGATAATGGATGGCCAACAAACATTAGACATTGCTCTTGCCGAAAGTACAAATGCCTTAGATGAGGTAGTTGTAATTGGTTATGGTACGCAAAAGAAGAGAAATGTAACTGGAGCAATTTCAAAGGTAACCAATGAAAGACTAGACCAGATTGCTGTACCAAGGGTAGATGAAGCCTTAGTAGGGCAAGCAGCTGGTGTACAAGTTTCTGCAACAGAAGGTGAGGCTGGTTCTGCACCAACAATCCGTGTACGTGGTACAGGTTCTGTATCTGGTAATTCTGATCCAACAATTGTAATAGATGGATTAGTTGTAGACAGTGATTTCTTAGGAAATTTAGATATGAACGAAATTGAGTCATTCGATATCTTAAAGGATGCTGCATCTACAGCAATTTATGGATCTCGTGGTGCAAATGGTGTGATAATTATTACAACTAAAAGTGGTAAAGAAGGTAAGACAAGATTTAATTACAACACTTTTACAGGTTTTAAAGAAGCTAGACAAAGTGATGCTTATTATTTCTCTGTTGCAAAAACAGCCAGAGCACAAGAAGCTGCTACAGGTACTTTATCTTCAAGAACTCAGTTAAAATTGTTGCTTGGTGTTGACGAAGATTGGCAAGATATCATCTTTGAAGGTGGTACGATTCAAAATCATGCTTTCAGTGCTAGAGGAGGAACCAAGAATACAAAATTTAGTGTTTCAATGGGATATTCTCATGATGAAGGAGTTCTGTTGACTGATGATTACAAACGATACAATATGCGTTTTAAGATTGATACTAAGTTAAGCGATAAGTTAAGTTTTGGTGCTAATATTGCTCCGTCATATTCAAACAGAAGACGTTTTGATGGTTCAACGCACGATATATTAAGACAGACACCTTGGTTACCATTATATGTAAATGAACAAGTTTTACCGTTTGTAAACAGACTTAGAGATGGTGGAAAGTATGCTGATGTACAAATAGGTGATTACGCTATACAACGTATGTTTGATGATTATGATTTAGATGCTATGATGCCAGTTGCTTCTGGTGGTACTGATATTAGTAATACCTCAAATACTAACCCAGCTGCAAAAGTGTTAGAGAGAGATAGAAATGACTATAAATTTAAGCTAGCAGGTCGTATGTATGCCAATTATGAAATTATACCAGGATTAAAATTTAATACTAATCTTGCAGGAGATTTTCAAAATACTAAAAGAGATAGATGGCAAGGTGTAGAATCTAGTAGAAATGGAGCGGCTGCGACGTCTTTAGATTTGTCTACAGAAAATAGAATTCATATCGTAACTGATAATTTCTTGTCATATGATAAGGCATTTGGAGACCATGAAATCAATGCAGTAGGTGGTATGTCTGCTGAAAAATGGGATTACACCTTTGAGTCTGTTTCAGGTGGTGGATATGATTCTGATATAGTGCGCACTATATCTGCAGCAGATCCAACAACGATTACTGCAGGGTCTTATGAGCATACAAGAAGATTATTATCATTCTTTGGTAGAGCAAATTATGCATACAAAGGAAAATATTTAGCGTCAGTGAGTTTTAGACATGACGGTTTCTCTGCATTCGGAGAGGATAATAAATATGGTAATTTCCCGGCAGTTTCAGCTGGTTGGATAATGAGTGACGAGGATTTCTTAAACGAAAGTGATGTAATAAGTAATCTTAAGGTTAGGGTAAGTTACGGTGCAACCGGTAACCCCTTAATTGATTCTGGAGACGATTTAATTGATAGTTTCCCATACTTGTCATTATTATCACCTTCTTCAGCAGTAGTTGACGGAAGTGTAAATACGGCTTTCAATCCAATTAACATTGCAAATCCAGGTTTACAATGGGAACGCTCAGTAGAAATCAATCCAGGTATTGATTTCGGATTCCTTAATAATAGAATATCTGGTTCAATTGATGTTTATAAAAGAACAAGTGATCAACTCCTTTTAGATAACCCAGTTTCTTATACCACAGGATTTGATAGTGGTTTAGTAAACATTGGTGAGGTAGAAAACAGAGGTTTCGAGTTTGAACTTAGATCTAGTAACATTGTTAAAGAAAATTTTAGATGGTCCACATCTATAGTAGGAGCACGAAACAAAAACGAGTTAACAAGTTTTGGTGATGCAAACGGACAAATATTAAATGTTGATAGTAAGCGTGCTGCAGAATGGATTAACTTAGTAGGTAACCCAATTTCATCTTACTACGGTTGGGTTGTAGATAGAGATATTCCGCTAGAATATATCGTAGATCCTTACCATCCGGTGGGAGCCGAGGCTCAAGATGTTTATGTTAAGGATTTAAATGGAGACGGTGTTATTGATGATGATGATAAGACCATATTAGGTGATCCTTACCCGGATTTTGTTTGGTCTGTAACTAACAATTTCAACCTAGGTAGTTTTGATATGAGTTTCATGTTCCAAGGAAGTCATGGTGCAGAGATTAGAAACATGGGTGATCAATATCTTTTCAATCACTTTAATAGTTCGCAAGATTTTGATCCATCAATTACTCCAGATCAAGATTTTATAAAACAAAAGATTTTTACAGATGACATTATTCAAGATGCATCATATGTTGCATTGAGAAATTTAATTGTAGGTTATAGTCTTCCAGAAAGTTTAACATCAAAACTATTTATTACAAATGCTAGACTTTATATTTCAGCTACTAACTTACTGTACTTTACTGCAGATAATTATACAGGATTCAATCCAGAATCTATTAACAATACGTCGCCAACGACATATGGTTATCAAAGAGCAGGTTCTCCTATTCAGAAGACATTTACTTTTGGATTAAATGTTAATTTTTAAATCAAACTAAAAAAGATTAAAAAAATGAAAAACATAAAATATATTTTAGTTACGATATTAACATTCAGTATGTTTACTTGCGAAGATTACCTGTCGCCAGAGCTAGAATCGTTAATTAATGCTGATATTTATTACAGCACAGAAGATGAATTAGAAAAGGGTATTATCAATATGTATGATGGTATTCAAGGTGTAAATTCTACATCTGCTAATGACTACCATGCACTTCAAGTAGAATTCTACGTTACGGAAATGCGTAGTGATAATACAAGAACAAAAGCACAAGAAGGTGAAGCGGCTCAATTTGAGTTTTATACAATAGAACCTACAAATGGTATTGTTGCTGATTACTATCGTAGTTTTTACAATGTAATTTTTAGAGCAAATACAGTACTAGCAAATCTTGGTGTTGCATCACCAGAAAACGCATTAGCATTTGAAGCTGAAGCTAAATTTGTCAGAGCTTATGCGTATTTCAATTTAGTGAGATTGTTTGGGGATATTCCTTTAGTAGACAGAGTACTTTCTGCAGATGATAAGGATATTTCTTATACAAGAGTTGCTACGTCAGAAATTTATGATTTCATAATTTCAGATTTACAGATAGCTGTATCAGGTTTAGATAACACTTATCAAACAAGAGCTTCAAAAGCTGCGGCTCAAACATTACTAGCAAAAGCCTATATGACTGTTGGTTCCAATTACGTTGAGGCACAGAATTTGTTAGAAGATGTAATGATGAGTGGATATCA
This sequence comes from Winogradskyella sp. A2, assembly GCF_046762865.1. NCBI lineage: Bacteria > Pseudomonadati > Bacteroidota > Flavobacteriia > Flavobacteriales > Flavobacteriaceae > Winogradskyella > Winogradskyella sp. A2. Next base: position 470,262 of record NZ_JBKQXM010000003.1, on the reverse strand, counting down.
ATTAGAACCAGATTTTAAAGATGTGTTCTTCGATGAGTTAAATGACGAAATTATCTTTGCTGTTGGTTATGAACCAGATGGTATAGATAGTCAAAACTTCTCTGGAGAATGGCTAAACGCTGTTGGTAGAACTAGTGGTGTTAACTATACAACACAAGATTCTAGAGATGCTTTAGATGCATTAGGTGGCGACAGAACACAATACTCATATAGAGTTGATTTAGATCAGCCAACACAATTTCAAGTTGTTAAGTACATTCCAGATGGAGATGCAAGTTTAGGTATTGATCCTACATCTGTGGATCCTACGGCTGCTGGTAATGATTTTATAGTTATAAGATATGCAGATGTATTATTACTTCATGTTGAAGCAATTATGGCTGGAGGAAGCTCTACTAGTGCTCCTGCAGCACTAGAATCCTTTAGATTAGTAAGGGAAAGAGCTGGTTTAAGTGGAGATGATAACGGAACAATAACTAAGCAAGAATTATTGGACGAAAGAAGGGTAGAGTTAGCTTACGAAAATCAACGTTTGTACGATTTAATGAGATTCGGTGAGGCACAAACAATATTATCGGCATTTTCATCTGCTACTGGTGGAAGTTTTAATGCTAGTGATTTATTGTTGCCAATCCCACAATATGAGATTAATTTAAGTCAAGGTTTATTGACTCAAAATCCTGGATATTAAACTAATAAAATTAACTATGATGAAAACAATGAAATTATATGGAATAGCACTTCTCTTTATAGGTGCTTTAGCATTCCATTCTTGTGATGATTTAAAGCAATATGAACCATTAGGTGAAAATTCTATTGCTGATGCGACGCCTCCAAGTGCTGGGTTCTCCTATACCCAAGGAGCAGGTACTGATGATGCATGGAAAGAATATACGTTTGCAAATGGATCTTCTAGTGCAACAATGTACATGTGGGACTTTGGCAATGGTGATACTTCAACAGATGTAGACGGATTTACTATCTACCCAGATGAAGGTACTTATACTGTCACGTTAACAGCGTCTGATGACAATGGTGCAACGAGTACTTTTACCGACACTGTTGTGGTTGTAGAGCCAGAAGAACCAGCTGCGATTATTCCAGTAATTAAAGAATTCAGTTTTGAAGACGGTTCACCTGGAAGTGAAGATTGTGGTGACGGTAATATGGATGGTAGAGATTGTTGGAGAAATAGCGACCTTGGAGGTGTAATTCAAATTACATCAAGCCCAGTTCAAAATGGTTCTCAAGCGTCTAAATATCCATCAGCTGGTGATAGAATAGCTTATCAAGAACTTACGGTTTCACCAAACACGGATTACATAATTACGTATTACTATACGCTGAAGACAAATAATCCTGGTTCTGTCACTTTACACATGCTAGCAGGTGGTGGATATACAGATTATAACGATGCTATAGCAGGTTCAATCGCATCATTTGAAGGTACAGATCAAACAAGTTCTAGTGACTATGTTCAGGTAAACCTTCCTTTCAATACTGGTGCAAACAATGTAGTTTCAATTTTTATTACTAATCAAGGCGAAGAAGCACGGGTAGATAATATAACAATTGATGCTGTAGAACCAGATTAAGTTTAGTTATAATGAATTTTAAAACGCTTTTCATATTACTTTTTGCTTTTAGTCTTAGCTTAGGTTATGCACAATCCAATAGTGGAGAAGATGCTAAAACCGTAAAGACCGATAAAAAGAAGAAAAAGAAGAAGCGTAAGAAGAAAACTAAATTACCAAAAATAGATCTAAGTCACTGGAAGGTCACGCTTCCGGTGACCAACGATCAAGGTAAGCCTTATGAGATAGAGCCACCAGAAATTTTTGACTTTGCATCAAACGAAGTAGCCAGACCATATATGTATATAGATTCTACAAAAGGGGCAATTGTATTCCATGCAATGCCTACAGAGTCTAAAACTAGAAATACTAAGTATACAAGATCAGAGCTTAGAGAACAAATGGTGCCAGGTGATAATAATACCAACTGGACATTTAAGGATGGTGGGAGAATGAAAGCCAAAATAGCTATTGATGATGTTACAAGAGATTCTGATGGTAAATATCATAGGATTATTATCATGCAGATTCATGGTAGATTAACAAACGAGCAACGTGATCTAATTGGTGAAGATGATAACAATGCACCGCCAATATTAAAAATTTATTGGGATAAGGGTAAAATAAGAGTTAAGACAAAGGTTTTAAAATACTTAGATACAGGTTTACCTGAGATTCTGCATGAAGATGCTTGGGATAATGATGATGGATTCAATTTTGTGCAAGAAGTAGGCTTTAAAAAGTTTACGCTAGAAGTTAAGGTTACTGAAGGTAAAATGGTAATTATTCTCAATGGTAATGAATTTAAGGTATATGAAAGTATACATATGAAAAAATGGGGAGTTTTTGAAAATTATTTCAAAGCAGGAAATTATTTTCAAACAAGAGATGAAGGAGCGTATGCAAAAGTGAGATTTTATGAGCTAGAAGTAAGTCATTAAAAGATATTATTTGTGTCATGCAGTTATAGGATTCTGCCCAATTGAGTTAGTTGGTTAGATAAAAAGGGCAGAATTCTTTAACCATAATTAAAGGTATTGACAGTAATTAAATCAAATATTTTTGCATATTTTAGAGAAATAAATCTGGTTAACCAATCAACTAAATTTAAGTATGAAAACAGAAACACTACAGAAAACAGAAGGGTTAAGTCTCCAGAAAAATATAATTTTTAAAATTAAGGAACTTATAAATTATAAGAATTTAGAGCCTGGTGATAAATTGCCTTCAGAAAGAATGCTATCCGAGAAATTCGGTGTTACTAGAAGTAGTGTTAGAGAAGCAATTCAAACTTTAGAATATTATGGTCTGTTAAAATCTAGACCTCAAAGTGGCACCTTTGTTGCCAATATTGGTGTCATTGCAATGAATGGAATGATAGATGATATTTTAAGACTTGATGAACCAGATTTTAAATCTTTGGTAGAAACACGGATACTTTTGGAACTAAAAACTGTTAAGTTAGCTTCTTTGAGACGTACAGATGAAGATTTAGAACAAATAAAAGAAGCTCTAGAAGCATATACGGAAAAAGTACAGGCTGGTTTGGATGCTGTAGAAGAAGACTTGTTATTTCATCTTGCTATAGCAAAAGCAAGCCACAACGGTACCATGAATACGTTTATGCTTTCCATTACTCCAGAAATAATTACCAATTTTGAGAAGTACCATGTATGTGATAAAAACTTAGCAAATCTAGGTATTGAAGAACACAGGGCAATCTATAATGCCATTAAGGCCCAAGATCCCAAATTGGCAAAGCAAAAAATGAAGGAGCATTTTAGTGTACTTTATCAGTACTGCTATAATGTCTAAACTTTAGACTAACGCAATCAACATGAAAATTAGAGGTTTAAGGTGGTGGATTATTGGATTAATCTTCGTCGCCACAGTAATTAATTATATTGACAGAACAGCATTTGCCTTACTTTGGCCTCAAATGGGTGAAGATCTTGGCATGGATCAGTCTGATTATGCTTTTCTTTTAAATGTATTTATGGCAACTTATGCCGTAAGTAAATTTTTATCAGGCAGATTATATGATAAAATTGGTACCAGAATAGGATTTACACTTTCAATAGTAGTTTGGTCACTCGCGGCTGGGTTACATGCGGTAGCAAGAGGTATCATCTCATTATCTGTTGTAAGAGGTCTACTAGGTCTTGGTGAAGCAGGTTTGTGGCCAGGCGCTGTAAAAAGTAATGGAGAGTGGTTTCCGGTAAAGCAAAGAGCTTTGGCCCAGGGAATATTTAATTCAGGAGCATCAATAGGTAACGTTATTGCGCCTATTATCATCGTGTTTTTATATGCTAAATTTGGATGGAAGGCCACTTATGTAATATTAGGTTTGTTAGGCTTAATCTGGGTTTTACCATGGTTAATTATTAATAAGACTAGCCCTAAAGCACATCCTTGGATTACTGAAGAAGAAAGAAAACTTATATCAGAAGATAGCAGTAGTGCAGATGTTTCAAATGATGATACTCCGGAAGAAAAAAGCTTAAGTTTAGGAAAGGTTCTTAGTTTTAAAGAATCTTGGGGTGTGCTTTTATGTCGCTTTTTCATAGAGCCAATATGGTGGTTCTTTGCTGGTTGGATGCCAATATACTTAAATTCAAAGTTTAACTTAAGCATTGAAGAAATTGGAAGTACAATGTGGATTTCATATCTCATGGCAGCGGCAGGAAGTATAATTGGTGGCTTATTTACAGAAGAAGCTATAAAAAGAAGTAATGTAGATGTTGGTAGAAAACTGAGTATTGTAGTAGGTAGTGCTTTAATCATCATTGGTTTTGTAGGTATCATAATGTTCGTAAAGGAAACCAACTTTATGACCTTTATTTACTTAGCAGGTGTGGCCTTATTTGGTTTTCAGTTTGCAATTGGAAACATCCAAACCTTATCAAGTGATTTACTAAAAGGACCTTCTGTTGGAACTTTGGCTGGATTAGCTGGTACTGTTGCAGCTGTGTCACCAATGATAATGAATTGGTTCATTGGTCAAATTACAAAAGGAGGCTCGTATCTACCAGCTTTTATCGCAATTACAATATCAGTGGTATTAGCTGTTATGGTAATATTTATATTTATTAGAAAAGTAAGACTAGTAGAAAACCCAAGTACATAAAATTAGAATTATAAAACAAATTAAAGAATAACGTATATGAGTAAAATAGCAATAGTAACAGGTGCCACAGGCGGAATCGGATTTGCAGTAGCAAAACGCCTTGGTGAAGATGGTTACACAGTAATTTTAAACGGAATAGAGGATGAGGCTGGCGCTCAAAGAGTAAAAGAACTAACTGAAGCAGGCATAACAGCTGAATATTATGGATTTGATGTTACAAATGAAGATGAGGTAACTGCTAACATAAAGAAGATAGGAGATAAGTATGGTAAAATAGATGTCCTAGTCAATAATGCTGGTGGCCTTGGAGGTAGATCTAGATTTGAGGAGATGACTACCGATTTTTACAGGTTTGTTATGGCACTTAATTTAGATTCTGTGTTTTTTGCTTCAAGAGCTGCAATTCCGTACCTTAAAAAAGGAGAACACCCATCTATAATTAATTACACATCTAATGCAGGATGGACAGCTGGTGGACCAGGAGCAGGAGTTTATGGAACATCAAAAGCTGGTGTTCATGCAATCACGAGAGCTTTAGCTAAGGATTTAGCAGAATATGGTATTAGAGCTAACGCTGTTTCACCAGGAACTATAGATACACCATTCCATGCTCAAATTAAAGCTACTAAACCAGAGGTGTTTAAATCGTGGGCTAATAACATTATGTTAGGAAGACTTGGTCAACCAAAAGATGTTGCAGGAGTAATTTCTTTTTTAGCCAGTGAGGATGCATCCTTTATTACTGCTGAAACTATTCAGATTGGTGGAGGACAAGCATTAGGTATCTAAATAAATTAAAAGACCAACCAAAGCATGATCAAATTAATTGGAAAAGTTGCTGTAGTAACGGGAGGTGCAAGAGATATTGGAAAATCAATATCTATAAAACTTGCGAAAGCAGGTGCCAAGGTGGTTGTGAATTACTATAATTCTGAAGTCTCAGCCATTGAAACTGTTAATGAAATTGAAGCTTTAGGGGGAAATGCAATTGCTGTTAAAGCAGATGTTTCATTATTGCAGGATATTCAGAAATTAAAGGATGAAACCCTAAAAGCCTTTGGTGAAAAAATAGATATTTTAGTTAATAATGCTGGTGGACTTTTTGCCCGAAAAACGTTACAAGAATTCGATGAGTCATTCTATGACTTGGTCATGAATGTTAACTTTAAGTCAACGGTTTTTGTTATGCAGGCATTTGAACCATTAATGGGTCAAGGATCGTCAATAATCAATATTTCCTCACAAGCAGCAAGAGATGGAGGCGGAGGTGGTTCAGCCCTTTATGCATCTTCTAAAGGCGCAGTTACAACCTTTACTAGGTCAATGTCTAAGGAGTTAGGGCCAAAAGGAATTAGAGTGAATGCTGTTTGTCCAGGTCTTATTGGTACAAAGTTTCATGATGATTTTACCAAAGATGAAATTAGAGAAAGAGTAGCCGGTATTACACCATTGAGAAGAGAAGGACAAGCAGATGAGGTTGCAGATTTAGTAGCATATTTGGCATCTGACGAGTCATCGTTTATAAACGGAAATAATATAGATATTAATGGAGGATTAGCTTTTAGCTAAGTTTATATTTAGTTTAATCGTCAAAGTGGCTAAACTTCGGTTTAGTCACTTTTTTATTTTGAAGAATCCCTAACTATCAATTTTGCCTCTAATATATTTTTATTCAAAGTTTGTTTTAGTTCAGGTTCATTAACTCGTTCTAAAAAGGTTAAAGCTGCAAGTTTTCCAATGTCATTGCTATTTTGATCTACACTTGTAATAGAAGGTGTTACTAATGAGGTAAAAGGTTCATTACCAAAGCCTACCAACCTCATATCATTTGGTACATTTATATTACCTTCATTAAGTACTTGTAGTGCTCCCAACGCTGCATAATCACTGGCCGCATATATGGCATCTGGTCGTTTCTTCAATTTTAATAGTGCCTTCATATGCTTTCTGCCATCTTCAATTGTTAGAGAGCTTTCAACTATTAGTTCACTATCTATTGGAAGGTTATTTTTTTTAATGGCATCTACATAGCCGTTAATTCTATTGTTAAAAATTCTTGTCCTTCTATATCCGCCAATATGAGCAATACGTTTACAACCTTTTGAAACTAAATGCTCTACAATCATATGACTACTATCATAATCATTAATACCCACATAGTCTACATTCAAGTCATTTTCTCCACGATCAAACAAGATTAAGGGGATTCCTTTGGCTTTTATTTTTTCATAATATGATAAGTCTATAGTTTCGTTTGCCATTGAAGCAATAATACCATCAACCTGGGTAAATAATAGTGTATCTATATTATTACATTCTTTTTCGAAGGATTCGTTTGATTGTGTGATTATAATGTTATAACCCGCTTTATGTAATACTTCTTCCATCTGTTCTAAGACCGATGAAAAGAAATTACTATTTGTTCTTGGCACAATGACACCTACAAGATTGCTTTTGCCTTTTCTTAAAGCACTCGCAAGATGATTAGGTTGATAATTAAGTTCTTTGGCAACACGTTTAACAGCTTCTTTAGTTTCTTTACTAATTCTAGAGTCATTGTGCATGGCCTTAGAAACTGCTGCAGGTGAAATATTTAATTTATTTGCAATGTCTTTTATGGTAGTTCTTTTTTTATTCACCTAGATTTTATATATTTGCTTAAACGTTTAAGCAAAAGTAGTGTTTTAATGCCAAAAAATCAAAATAGAAGTGTTTTGATTTATTTTTAGAGTACTTGGTTAAACGATTAAGCAAAACTAATTAAACAACAAAAAGAATGAAAAAAGTAGTCACTTTTGGAGAGATTATGCTAAGGTTGGCACCTCCAGGTTTTTTAAGATTTTCTCAAGCTTCAAGTTTTGATGTGGTATATGGTGGCGGAGAATCCAACGTTGCAGTATCATTAGCAAATTATGGTGTTCCGGTTGATTTTGTTACACGTTTGCCAAAAAATGATATTGGCCAATGTGCCATGATGGAAATGCGTAAAAGAGGTGTAGGAGTAGATAAGGTTATTTATGGTGGTGAACGTTTAGGAATCTATTTTTTGGAAACTGGTGCAGTAAGTAGAGGAAGTAAAGTTGTATACGATAGAGCACATTCTTCTATTTCTCAAATTGAACCAGGTATGGTTGATTGGAAATCCGCATTTAAAGATGTTGCCTGGTTTCATTGGACTGGGATAACACCTGCAATCTCTCAAGGTGCAGCAGATGCTTGCCTTGAGGCTGTAAAGACTGCCAGCGAGATGGGAGTGACAATTTCTACGGATTTAAATTATAGAGCAAAATTATGGACCTATTGTGATGACGCACATAGAGAGAAAATAATGACTGAATTAACCTCTTATTGCGATATTGTATTGGGAAATGAAGAAGATGCAGAAAAACATTTCGGTATCCATCCTGAAGGTTTAGATGTTCATAAGCATGGTCATGATGTAAAGGCTGAAGCATTTTTATCTGTATGTAAGCAAATGATGAAAAAATTCCCAAGAGCTAAAAAAGTTATAACAACACTTAGAGGGTCAATTTCAGCTTCTCATAATACATGGGCTGGAGTAATGTATGATGGTGAAAAAATGTTCGAAACACGTCAATATCAAATTACGGATATCGTAGATCGTGTTGGAGGTGGTGATTCATTTATGGGCGGTTTGATTTATGGATTATTGAAATATCCTGATGATGACCAAAACGCACTTGATTTTGCTGTGGCAGCATCATGTTTAAAGCATACAATTAAAGGCGATGCTAATTTAGTTACCGTTTCAGAAGTAGAAAAATTAATGGGAGGTGACGCCTCTGGTAGAGTAGCAAGATAGAGTTATGGCAAATTATACTAGAATAGAAGTAGCTAATGTTATGAAGCAAACAGGTTTGGTGCCTTTGTTTTATAACGGTGATATAGAGGTAAGTAAAAAAGTGATTAAAGCAGTTTATGATGGCGGTGCAAGGCTTTTAGAATTTACTGCCAGAGGGGATTTTGCCCATGAAGTGTTTGGTGAACTTAATAAATATGTAATTAAGGAATTACCTGGAATGATAATGGGTGTTGGATCCGTTACAGATGCAGCATCAGCTTCGCGATTTATGGCTTTAGGTGCAAACTTTATTGTCACACCTGTTTTAAGAGAGGATATTGCTATAGTTTGCAATAGAAGAAAGGTAATGTGGTCTCCAGGTTGTGGTTCACTGACGGAAATATGCAAGGCAGAAGAATTAGGTTGTGAAGTCGTTAAGTTATTCCCAGGTGGTATTTATGGTCCTGGATTTGTAAAGGCGATTAAGGGACCACAACCATGGACTAGTATAATGCCAACAGGCGGTGTTTCGCCAACAAGAGATAATTTGGAAGGCTGGTTCAATGCTGGAGTAACCTGTGTGGGAATGGGTTCAAAACTTATTTCAAAGGACGAAAATGGTGAGTACAATCTTGATAAAATAGAATCAGATACGAGACGAGCTTTGGAAATTATCAGTGAATTAAAATCTTAATTTAATCCAATCATTTAAATATTGAAACGAGGTATATCCTATATGATTATAAGTGCATTGGCATTTACAATTCTTAATGCATTTGTAAAATCTTTAAGTGACTTTAGTGTTTACCAAGTGGTTTTTTTCAGGGCTTTAGGCTCTCTTTTTTTTACAATTCCATTTTTGATTAAAAACGGTATTTCACTCAGAGGTAATAGAAAAGTTTTGTTAGTTCTTAGAAGTGTATTTGGACTTATCTCCATGATTTGCTTTTTCTTATCACTTAAATACATAAACATGGGCACTGCAGTCTCCATCCGTTATATAGCTCCTATTTTTGCAGCAATTTTTGCATTTATCTTGTTAAATGAGAAAATTAAACCAATACAATGGTTCTTTTTTCTTATTGCTTTTTCAGGGGTTTTAGTTTTAAAAGGATTTGATGCCGTTCTAGAAATTGAAGGTATTTCTTATGCATTAGTTTCTGCAATTTTTGCGGGTTTGGTTTATATAACAATTCGTAAAATTGGTAGCAACGATCATCCAGTTGTTATTGTAAATTATTTTATGATTATTTCTACTCTAATTGGAGGTTTATTAGCAATTAGAGGTTGGGTAATGCCGTCTGGTTGGCAATGGTTTATATTCTTAAGTTTAGGTGTGTTTGGTTACTATGCACAATTATATATGACAAAAGCATTTCAAGTTGGAGAAACAAATCAAGTTGCACCTCTTAAATATTTAGAAGTAATATTTACTGCGATTCTAGGTTTTATATGGTTTTATGAAAGCTATAATATTTTTGCTATAATTGGAATTTTAATAATCGTTCTTGGCCTTACTCTAAATATAATTACCAAAAGTAAGTTTCGTTAGGTGCAAATCAAGTAGGCTAGAGTTCTTCAATATTAAAATCTTTAAATAAAAAAGTTTCGTCTCTTAAATCCTGTTAATTAATAAGACTTCTACAAATTCCTCATTTCTGTCTTTATTTGTCTATTTATAGGAATTTATTTTTTATGGATGTGACCAATTTGTGTCCAACTATTTACCTCCTATAAGATAGTGAAGTTTTAAAATTATGCTTCAAATGCCTAACAGAAATTCAGTCTAACGATAAAAACGGGTTACATGGGTTGAGTTGTCCGAACTTATCTCGTTTAAAATTCTAATAAAAATCACAAAAAAAGCAGTTGGTAAAAAATTGCGGAGCGTATTGTCGCCAAAGTATTCGTGTATGGTTTTTGTTGCGTTGAGACTAAGATAGCAAAAAGGAAGCTCATTGTTCTGCAACGAGGATTTACCGTAAGGAAAATCAGAAGCAATAAACTAATGTCGTTGTTGTGTACTTTCGTGCATATATAATTATCTGGTATTGATGTTTTAAATCAAATCATAACCTCACTAACTTGTATTACAGGCTCGATATCAGTGAAGTTTGGCAAATCACCCATTATTTTGTCAGCATTGGGACCAAAAGCGTTTTCAAATTCTTCCACAGAATTGAAATACATATTACCCATTCCGGCATAAGGAGCAGATGATCCTGGCGCACCACCACCGATTCCTTTTTCAACTGTTGCACCTTTAAGTGCATTACCTAGTAGAGTACCAACCATCGGAACATGTTTATTACAATAATAGTCCATGTCAAATTTTTTTCCTTCTGAGTTTGGATATACTACACTTACTTTAATCAAACCTTTTTCCATTTTTATATATCTTTATATTGTTATGTTAACCTACAAGTTAAGGCTTTTAATTACATAATCTTTAATATAAAATTTTAACATGATTAATTAGGCCTTTTACCGGCATGACGTGCAATGTTTTTGTGTTTGGTTTACTTCGTCAGTTCGCTTCGCTCACGTGTTGCGTTGGTAAGAACTAAATTAGCAAAAGAAAACGAACCAGTGGAAAATCTTTATAATTTTCAGAGTAAGTACATAACCCGCAAATGACTATACACGTTGTTGTGTTTCCGTTTTCTGAAAACATCCTTCAATATGCTTTTAGACCCTACTTGTTTAACAAAGACAATGATTATGTCGTAGAACTTTAATGATAATTTCACCTGAATTTCTCCTTGTTGAATACTCTTTTTGAACCCCTTCAAAGAGAGCAATATTATAATCCATATATTGTGTTTTAAATTTGAGAATCCTAGATGGAAGGAAAACAGCCCTATTTTAAATTAATTGTTTTGATAATGGCTGGAACTTCTTCATTTTATTTGCCTTTCGGAATAGCAAGAGTTTTTAGACCTACTTTTTTAGATGTTTTTTCCATTACTAATCTTGATTTAGGCTTATGTTTTTCGGTATATGGAGTAATTGCTTTGTTTTCTTATTTTTTTGGAGGGGGACTAGCAGATCGTATTGCACCAAACGTCTTGATAGCTAGCAGTCTGTTTATGACGGCAGCAGGAGGCCTGTATATGGCTACTTATCCATCTATTTTTGGTCTTAAGGTTTTATATGGATATTGGGGTTTTACAACCGTTTTTCTATTCTGGGCAGCTATGATAAAGGCAACAAGGATGTGGGGAGGGTCATCAAATCAATTAAGAGCTTTTGCTTTTTTAGATGGAGGAAGGGGATTAGTTGCGACATTGTTGGGTTCCATGGGTGTGCTTGTTTTTGGTTCAATGCTAACCGAAGGAATTGCAACAATAAGTATTGATGATAAAAAAAATTCATTTAGCTCGGTAATTTACATTACGAGTGCGTTTGTGATTATTGTTGGTATATTATGTCTTATATTTTTACGCAGCAAGGGTACGGATGATGCAATGATAAAAGATAAAATAGGGCTTGGCCAGATAGTTGAAGTTCTTAAAATCCGGTCAGTATGGTATTTAATGGTCATTATTTTATGCGCATACTTTGGATATAAGGTCACAGATATTGGATCACTATATGCGAATGAAGTGATGGGTTATGACGAAATCAGCTCGGCGAACCTGGCAACCTTTCTATTGTTCTTACGGCCAGTTATGGGTTTAATGATTGGCCTTTTTGCAAGCTCAATTAAGAGTGCCAATTTTTTAGTAATAAGTTTTGTTTTTTTGCTCGCCGGATCCAGCATATTCGCCAGTGGGGTCAATTCACCAAACTTGAACCTGCTTTTTCTTATTTCTGTAATTATTTTAGCAGTAGGCGCTTATTCGGCAAGGACTCTGTACTTTGCCGTTTTACAGGAAGGTAGAATACCTTTGTATCTTACCGGAACAGCTGTTGGTATAATTTCTTTTATTGGATATACACCTGATATTTTTTCAGGTCCTTTAATAGGTGTCTTACTTGATAATAACCCGGGAGAATACGGACATCAATTGGTTTTTGCTGTGCTTGGGATTTTCTCCATTATAGGGTTAATTGCGGCTATTGGTTTTAAGAGATTTGTATATAAAGGAAAGTCCTTAAGCTAAACAGATACATTTTCTTTTTGCATAATATCATCTATTATCCTCTAACGATGATTTCTGATAATGAAGCACAACGGTCTCGTATAACCGTATGTTGCGTCCATAAGTCTTAGGACTTCATCCGTAGAAAATACAGTGGCTTGCTTTTTTTAATTTAATGTACATCTAACTGTTATATTCGCATTTTACCAGTCATTTCGTCTATTCTTATAAGAAATACAATCGGTACATCTTGATTATAAATTTTACTCGAAAATTCACTAATATAATCTAGATCTTTACGCTCCTTGCTTAGAATAATACTTTTAATACCTAATGAAAATTCATGTAGATAAAGTTTTGAAGTGCTACCACTAATTTCATCATATTTACCATGTACTAAAACCGATTGCCATTTTTTTGCTGCAATAACATCTGCAACTGCTAACGAAATATTGATTTGCTTTCTCATTGCATTGATTTTATGCCCTAAACCAGAATAGCAAATGATGTAATTTTCTTTCTCATTGAAGTAATAGGTAATAGGAATAGTATAAGGTAAGTTATTACTGACGTAAGAAAGATATCCTAAATAATTATTCTTAAGAATATCTTTACATTGATCTTTATCTATATTTTTAATCATGATGGAATTATTATTCCATTAAGATACTCACTATACACTTTAATTTTACTGACATAAATCAGTTTTAATTTTTTATAGTCAATTAGTTATTAATGAGATAGGGTTAGTGGTAAAATGCAAACCGCATGTATACTGACATTTGTCATTAACGGTTTAAAACAATTTTTATAATTTAATAGAAAATGAAATCACAATGAAAAATATACTTTTACTTACAGATTTCTCTGAAAATTCCATAAATGCAATGGAATATGCACTACAGTTGTTTAGTAATGAATTATGTGAATTTTATGTGTTAAATGTACAAGATTCATTGAGTTATACTTCTGATGATCTTATACATAGTAAACCAAATGAAAGTATTTATGATACCTTAATAGCAGATAATAAAAGTAAACTAAAAGCCCTTGTTGCACAGCTTAAATTGCACTCAAACGAGCGTCTTCATAATTTTAAGTCAATAGTAGATTATGATGTATTTATAGATTCAATTAAACAATTAATCAATAAGTATCAAATAGGATTTGTCGTTATGGGTACCAATGGTGCGTCCAATATTAAGGAGTCTTTGTTTGGAAGTAATGCGCTTAAAGTTTTAAGAAATATAGATTGTAATACACTCGTAATACCTGATGGTTTTAAATATAAGAAACCGAAGAAATTATTATTGGCTTTAGATACGGATGATTATGTAGATCATATTACGGTACGGGAAATTATAGAGTTAATGGAGAAGTTAAATGCGAGTATAGAAATAAAGAGGTTTGTGGCTTCAGAAGACAATGTAAATGCTAAAATAAATACGGATAAAGAGTTGTTGTTAGAGCTGATAAATGAAAATAAATTTACATATGACGTTATTTCAGATATGACCTTGTCTAGTATATTAATAAACTCTACAAAATCTAAGGATACCGATGTAATTACTTTAGTCGGTCAGTTTAAAGGTTTCTTTGAGCGTTTGTTTGGTAACTCCGATAAAACTCAGATTAGCAAAAATTTAGATTGTCCGTTAATGATTTTTCATAATTAATTTCAATAATGTCTTCTTTTGTTAGATAGCTAACATTTTAATTCTATTCTCAGTTATATGTTTGTCTTGAACAAATTAAATAACGAGCAATGATTAAAAAAACAATTTTAGGAATATTGGCATTAGGATTTATTGTCGTATCCTGCAGTAGTGATGATGATGGTACACAGCCAGTTGTACCAAATGCTGGAACTTTAGAAGGTGGTCCATTTACATTTTGCGTAGATGGTGCGGCTGATATGGTAAGTGGTATTTCTCTAAATAATACCAATGTAGCTGGTACAAACAGTACTTATGTTATAACCGATGATTCGGGTAATATACTGGGGCTTCCTCCAAATTTAGATGCCGTACAAGGAGTTGATTTTGATGGTGCTGGCGGAGGCGTTTGTCTTATCTGGTACCTTAGATATGAAGACGATATTAATGGGTTAGAAGCTGGTCTTAATGCAAATAATCTTACAGGTACATTTGACCTTTCTAATTCAATTACTGTAACAAGAAATGCACCTGAAGCCGGTACTTTATCTGGTGGTCCCTTCACTTTTACAGTAGACGGAACTCCTGATATGGTAAGTGGTATAACTTTAGATAATCCTGATGCTTCTGGAACAAATAGAACTTATGTAATTACAGATGATCAAGGAAACATCCTAGGATTACCACCAACTTTGACAGATGTAGAAGGGGTTGACTTTGATGGTGCAGGAACAGGTGTTTGTCTAATTTGGTACTTAAGATATGAAGATGGTTTAGAAGGACTTGCTCCTGGAATGAATGCAAATAATTTAGTGGGTTGTTTTGATCTATCTAATTCAATTCAGGTAACACGTAATTAATTATTGAAAAAGAGAATTTACCGCAATGCGATAAATTATATTGAGTTTTAAAAGGCTACCGTAAGGTGGTCTTTTTTAATTAAAGTGCATTTTTTGTTACATAGGCACGCCATCCAATAATCGCAAGTTGCAATTTGGATGCTTTACCAAGGTCCAGTTGTTTTTTACTGAATGAAGGCAGAATAGATTTATTTAGTTTGGCTAAGGCTTTGAAGAATGTTTTTTTCATGAATTTTAAAGCGAAGTTTTAATATTACGATACGCTTTAAAACAAAAATAGTAAAACTTATTCTAGAACTAAGTTTTACTTTTTTTTGATTGGTTGATTGGCCGGTTTTAAATTAGATCATTGAAAAAACAATATCTATGATCAGTTTGGCTAATGTCATCATAATTACTTTGGTTTAGAGGTTAATATTATACGTTTTTGTTTGATTGAGTTGTCAATATATAATCAGAACAAATAATCCTCCAAACGTTTTATTATAAATCCACGAATTTGCATTTAACATTATAATTAAAAAAATGGTATTGATTATAAATTTATGTGACTTGTCTATAAAAAAATTAATAATATTAACTTAAAACTATAATTATAATTTCAATGTGTAATAATTGTAGGGTGTTTTTGAAATGTATTTTGAATTTGTAGAGGCAATATGTTCAAAAAAGTTCAATAATTGGTCATTTCATCTTTTGTGACAAAAATTAAACTGATAAATATCATATAATATTTGCCTTGGTTTTACTATTCCATTTTCTATTTAATAATTTAACATTCAGTCAATGTTATAAGATTATCTTTATAAAAATTTTTAATATGAAATCATTTTTAGGCGTTTTAGCATTTGTTATTTCGGGTGTTATAAGTGCGCAAGTTTTGGTAATAAATGAATTAGATTCTGATAACCCAAGTACGGACACTGCAGAATTTGTTGAGATTAAATCTCAGACTCCTAATTTTTCTACTGATGGCTTTATTTTAGTGTTCTTTAATGGGTCTACAAGTGGTGGTGACTCTAGTTACTTGGTAATTGATTTAAATGGTTATGAAACTGACAATAATGGATTGTTGGTTGTAGGTAGTGAAGGGGTTTCTCCATTTCCTCAGTTAATAATATCTGAGAACGTAATCCAAAATGGAGCTGATGCAGTTGCAATTTATCAAGATTCACCTATTGCCTTTCCTGAAGGTACTGTTGCAAATATTACAAATCTTGTAGATGTGTTGATATATGATACAAGTGATGCTGATGATCTCACATTAATTGATATTTTTAATGATGATCCAAATTTTGCTAGTATAACGCAAATCAATGAAGGATCAAGTGGAAGCGTGAATTCCATTCAGAGAAATAATGATGGAACTTACTTTACGGCTACGCCAACACCAAGACGATTAAACGATGGCTCTGGCACACCAATAAATCCTATTTCAATTTCTATTGTACAAACTCAATATAATGAAGGTGAATCTTTTGAAATTACATTTACAAGTGAAGCCAATGTTACTTCTAACCTCAATTTTGACATTACTTTAAACAATTTTGGATTTAATACTTCGGATTTTACAGGAAACACGAGTTTAACTATTCCTAATGGGCAGAATACAACAAGTACTACAATTTCTTTAGTGGATGATTCTGATGATGAGGGTGATGAGGTTTTAGAAATTAGTTTTGTTTCTTTAATTGAACCTATAGTCGCGTTTAATAATAAAGTAGAAATAAGGGTTGTAGATAATGATTTTACCATGGCGCCTTGGGGAACACCTTTAAGCCCTACTACAGGACAGGTTACAAGTACGCAGCCAAATGGTTATTACGATTCATTAGATGGACTGTCAGATATGGCTTTACGCCAAGCATTACAAGATATCATAGCAGATCCAAATACAGTAAGAGCACAAACTTATGCTGATGTAATTGACATTTTAAAGGAGGCAGATCAGAATCCAGAAAACAGTAATCAGGTTTGGTTGGTTTATTCAGAAGAAGGTAGACCTAAATTAGATTTACAAACAGGAAGCTCTAATACTGGTAAATGGAACAGGGAACACACTTTTCCTAGATCTCGAGGAGGTTTTAATGATATTGAAGAAGATGAAATAGCCGATGGCATAAATGTGTTTTGGGAAACTAAAGCAGATTCATTACGTCATGCTAACTCAGATGCTCATGCTTTAAGAGCTGCAGATGCGGCTGAGAATAGTTCAAGAGGGAATCAACATTATGGACAATATATTGGTCCTACTGGTACACAGGGAAGTTTTAGAGGCGATGTAGCCAGAGGTGTTTTATATCTAGAAATAAGATATAATGGGTTAGAGGTTGTAAATGGATTTCCAAGTACTGTAGGTCAGTTAGGTGATTTGGTAACCTTATTGGATTGGCATAGAAATGATCCTCCAGATGATTATGAAATGAATAGGAATAATGTGATTTATAATTGGCAACAAAATAGAAATCCGTTTATTGATCAGCCAGACTTGGTTGAATATATCTGGGGCAACAATGTTGGGGAAGAATGGAATCAACAATTATCCATAGCCGATTCTAATTTGGAAACTTTAACTATGTTTCCTAACCCAACAAATGGTAGGTTGTATCTCGAAGGATATAACGAAAAAATCAGTTTAGAGCTGTACTCAATAGATGGAAAACTAATAAAAACCTATAATGATATACAAAATCATGTAGATTTTAACCTGGTTTCTGGAATGTATCTATTAAAAATTAGTGGATACGGTAACCAAATTATAACAAAGAAGTTATTGATTAAATAGAAAAAGCCAAACTCAATTTTTTGAGTTTGGCTTTTCTTTTTTATTTGGTGGTTCTTCTAATTCCTTGACCTAACAACTAGATTGTCACCAATAACTCCATATTCTATTTCCGAAATTCCATCATTATCTTTATAACTTGCGCTACTCTGATTACCCTTGTCATTTTTTAAGGTAATTTTAATACCGGTAATCTCACCTGCTTTGTTTCTTTTTATTTTAGAGTATTTAACCGTAACTCCCAGATCTTCTAGTTTTGATTTATTAGCATCAAGTACACTTTTAGGAGTGTTCTTAGAAATAATACCCAATGTCGCATTTTTTGAAATGTCATCATCACTTATAAAAGTATAACCAGATACTCCTGTTGTAACTTTCCAAGGACTTTTCTGATTGTTTTTTGATTTTTCTATCCATATAGTATCATGATCTTTATATTCAATTCTATTGGCTTTTATCTTTTTAGATTCCCAACTGTTCGTTTTAGTAAGAAATTTATAGTTATTGTCTTTTAACCTTACGACTACGACCCCATCCTTGCCTTTACTACCATAAATTTCAGTTGCAGAATCACCTTTTAGAACATTAATATTTGCGATGTTATCTGGATCAATAGCTTGCAATTCTATATCAGAGACAATTTCATCACCAATAATTATTAAGGGTTTAGAGTTGTTTCCTGAAGCAAAAACAGATACACGATTACTTCCTTTGCCACCAGGTGTCGAGATTTTATCCTTATCACCTTTTTTGATTTTTATCTTTTTGTCACCTTCAAAATAATTGTCGGTCTTGATGATAAATTCTTTTTTTGAGTTTGTAGAGTCAATAATGTATTCTTTTATTACATGCACATCAGTATCTACATCATGATCCTTATGAAGACCCTTGACTTTGTGTTTTCCATCAAAGTGAAACTCGTTGCCTGCTTTAACTCTGATTTTATAAACTTTACCACTATCTTCTTCTATTTCAATGATTTCGTCTTCGTCGCCTTCTTTAAAGAAAAAAACATTTGCTTCATCATCTCCAGATCTGTTCTCAAAAATTACATCTTCAACCATAATTACTTCTTTTTCATTAACTGCACCTACACTAAAACTGCCATCATCGCTCATGTTGAATTTAAATGGTTTAATGCCTTCATCACTGCTTATGGTATAATTCGCTGAGCCATTTTCAGTTTTAAAATCAATATCAATATCTATAATTTCGTTATTATCATTACGCTTTATGCGGTTAATCGTCATGGTGATACCATTAGATTTCAATTCTTTTTTTATTACTTCCAATTGTTCTTCAGTAGTATCTTTATTAAATACTATTTCAATTTGTTTACCTTCAGTTTTTTCTGATTCAATTGGTTTAAGTGTCATATAGTCTTCAGACTCAATATAGATTGTTTCAGTATTCATACTCATTAATAAACCTGCTAATATGGGTAATATTAAAAAGTATCTCCATTGTTTTTTTCCGTTTGATCTCGATTTTTGTAACATAACTATTCGTTCTTTGATTAATGAATTATAAAAATTATTTGATAATGAAATTTGTTGATCGGCAATACTTGTTTTTAACAACAAGTGCTGGTATTCTTTGGTATTAGCAGATTCTAAATGGGTTTCAAAATCTGCAATATATTCTAGATTTTGCCTAACGTCCCTTCTGTACAACCAAACAATTGGATTGAACCAAAAGATAGAGCATGCTAATTGCGCAAAAAGTATATCAATTGAGTGTAACTGATTTGCATGTACTTTTTCGTGGGTAAGCATTAGTTGAAGTTCCGTTTGATTAAATGATTTAGGATTGTAAACTATCCACTTAAAAAATGAGAAAGGCGAAATTTTATTATTTACAATTACATAGGTGTAAATACCATCTTTATTTTTAGGATTAGTCAATAATAGCCAAATTAATGAGCCAAATTGAAACATGAAATGAACTAAAAATATAACTAAGCCTATAGCATAAACGCCAAGTAATAAATTCATCCAATTAAAGGATTCCTTTTGTACTTTATTTAATAGTGGAGCATTTTCAGAAAACGTATAAAGTTGCTGGGATACTGTTTGAGGTTCTACTGTTACATGGATAGGTATAATTATCAAAGGAAGTAACAAGGAAATTAATAAACCGCCTAACAAGTACCAGCGATTATGATTAAAAAAGGTTTCCTTTCTCAAAAAGAAAAAGTAACAGACATAGAAAACTGCCAAAACTATAGTTGCTTTTAATAGATATTCCATAATTATTTTTTGTTTTCGATTAAAGCAATTATCTCTTTAAGCTCTTTTACACTAATTTTTTCTTCTTTAGCAAAAAAGGAAACTACATTTTTATAAGAGCTATTGAAATAATTTTCAATCGCTGTAGTCATAAATCGCTTTTTGTAGTCTTCCTTAGAAACAATAGGGAAGTATTGATGTGTTTTACCAAATGCATTATAATCCACATATCCTTTTTCTTCTAAATTTCTAATAATTGTGGAAAGTGTATTATAATGTGGTTTATCATCATTTATTTCAGCTAACACATCTTTCACAAAAGCTCTTTCCAGCTTCCAGAGTATATGCATTATTTGTTCTTCCTTATTGGTAAGTTTCTGCATTTTTGTTGAATTATAATTTCAATGGTAAATATATAACTATTTTTATAGTTATAGAACTAAAATAATAGTTATTTAACGAAATTTTTAGTTTTACACTGGAATGAATTACAAATGCTATCTTCGCATTTTTAAAGAATAGAAGGTTTTATAATAGATAAAATAGATGAGTATTTTCCTTGTTATTGCTGGATTAGCTTTGTTGGTTGTTGGTGGAGATTTTTTGGTTAGGGCTTCCGTTGGTCTATCTTTTAAACTGAAAATATCAAAATTAGTTATAGGTATGACTGTTGTTTCTTTTGCAACATCTGCACCTGAACTTTTGGTCAGTTTACAGGCTGCGTTAGATGGTATTTCGGATATTTCACTAGGTAACGTTATAGGTTCTAACATTGCCAATATTGGTTTGGTATTAGGTATAACAGCAATTATAACTCCATTAGCTGTAGATAGAGATTTTTACAGGTTTAATTGGCCAATGATGATGATTGCGTCTTTTGCGCTTTATTTCTTTTTAAAGAATGATAATGTACTTACTTCATTAGAGGGACTTATTTTATTTTTTGGACTAATAGGATTTTTAGTTATTCTCATAAGAAACTCGAGAAAGTCTAGTAGGGTGAACTTAGAAGAGGTGGATGAGGCCTTAGCAGAAGTGTCTAATTTTAAAATAATTATTTGGTTACTCATAGGATTTGCAGGCCTATATTATGGATCTGAATGGTTGGTCGATGGTGCTAAGCAATTGGCTAAAGCAGTAGGTATTAGTGATTATGCAATATCAGTAACTGTAATAGCTATAGGTACAAGTGTGCCCGAATTGGCAGCTTCAGTTATTGCGGCTTTAAAAAGTGAAAAGGCAATATCACTTGGTAACTTAATTGGTTCTAATATATTTAATATAGCTTCGGTTTTAGGATTAACTTCAATTATTAAACCTATAGTTGTGAATCCACAAACTCCAGAAATACTTTCAACCAACATATTTTGGATGATTGGTTTTGCTTTTATATTGGTGCCTTTTATTTTAATTCCTAAGCGATTTGAAATTGGAAGACTTAAAGGTGTATTACTTTTTGGAGCTTATATCCTGTTTATATTTCTTGCTTTGAAATAAAAAAAGCCCACAGATGCGAGCTTTTTTTTATTAGTAATAGCAGATATTATTTAATATTTGCGCTTTTTACAGTCTTAATTATTCTACCTGCGATTTTGTATGGGTCGCCATTGGAAGCTGGTCTTCTATCTTCCAACCAACCTTTCCAGCCTTTTTCAACTGTAATAATTGGAATACGAATTGAAGCGCCTCTATCAGAGATTCCATAACTAAAATCATTTATAGAAGCAGTTTCATGCAGTCCTGTTAAACGCTGGTCGTTAAATTCACCATAAACTTCGATATGTTCTTTTACAACTGGTCTAAATGCTTCACAAATTTTCTCATAAACTTCCTGGCTACCACAAGTTCTCAACGTAGTATTAGAGAAGTTAGCATGCATACCAGAACCATTCCAGTCCATATCTTTTCCTAGTGGTTTAGGATGGTATTCTATATAGTAACCATATTTTTCAGTTAGTCTGTCTAATAAATAACGAGCAACCCATATTTCGTCACCAGCTTTCTTAGCCCCTTTTGCAAATAATTGAAATTCCCATTGACCAGAAGCAACTTCTTGGTTAATACCTTCAAAATTCAACCCCGCAGCAATACATGCGTCTGCATGCTCTTCAACTAAGTTTCTGCCATGGGTGTTTCTGCCACCAACAGAGCAATAGTACATACCTTGTGGTGCAGGGTAACCACCAACAGGGAAACCTAATGGCAATTGGGTGTTTCTATCCATAATAAAGTACTCTTGCTCAAAACCAAACCAAAAATCATTATCATCATCATCAATGGTAGCTCTACCATTTGACTCATGTGGTGTTCCGTCAGCATTCAATACCTCAGTCATTACTAAATAACCATCCTTTCTTTCAGGATCAGGGTAAATTGCAATTGGCTTTAAAAGGCAATCTGACGAATCTCCTGTAGCTTGTCTTGTTGATGAACCATCAAATGACCAGATAGGACAATCTTCCAATTTTCCACTGAAATTTTCTTCAACTTTTGTTTTACTTCGCATGTTTTGAGTTGGCTTATAACCATCAAGCCATATGTACTCTAATTTAGATTTACTCATCACTAATTTATTTATAATTTGACCTTGCAAATATTAATATTTTTTTTAATTACTCAAAAAATATAGGGTATTTTAGTTGTAATGTTATTAATAATTGTTGATAACCCCTTTTTTTGATGGGTTGCTATGCCAAAAATTTAATTATTCTTATTTTTGACCTAAAATTTTACTAATATGTCAACACTTAGATTTCATGCTTTAAAAGAGTCTTTAAAAAGAGTACCATTAGTCATTAATGAAAAGCAAAGACGTTCAGAAATATTTGGTTCAAATGTATTTAATGAAACCGCAATGCGTCAATATCTGAGTAAGCATGCACTTAATGGAATATTGCAAGCTGTTGAAAAAGGCACCAAGATAGATAGAGTAACTGCAGAACACATTTCAACTGGTATGAAAGAGTGGGCTATCTCAAAAGGGGCAACGCATTATACACATTGGTTTCAACCACTAACTGGTGCAACAGCGGAAAAGCATGATGCTTTTTTTGAAACTACTGATGGAGGATTAGCAATAGAACGATTTGATGGAAGCCAACTTGTGCAACAAGAACCTGATGCATCCAGTTTCCCACATGGTGGTATAAGGAATACTTTTGAAGCAAGAGGATATACAGCTTGGGATCCTACATCACCTGCATTTATATATGGTACTACTTTATGTATACCAACCGTATTTGTAGCATATACAGGTGAGGCACTAGATTATAAGACACCTTTATTAAGAGCATTGCAGTCTATAGATAGCGCGGCGACAGCAGTTTGTAAATATTTTGATAAAAATGTAAGAAAGGTTAGTGCATTATTAGGTTGGGAGCAAGAATACTTTCTAATTGATAATGCACTTGCAACCTCTAGACCAGATATTGTCTTAACAGGACGAACATTACTTGGCCATTCTCCAGCTAAAGGACAACAATTGGATGATCATTATTTTGGCACCATTCCTTCGCGAGCCATGGCCTTTATGCGCGATTTAGAAAATGAATGTATGTTGTTAGGTATACCTGCAAAAACCAGGCATAATGAGGTCGCTCCAAATCAATTTGAATTAGCACCAATTTATGAAGAGGCCAATTTAGCTGTAGACCACAATTCCTTATTAATGGATATTATGCAGAAAGTGGCGAAACGGCATAATTTTCTAGTCCTAATGCATGAAAAACCATTTGCTGGAGTCAACGGTTCTGGGAAACATAATAATTGGAGTTTAAGCACAGATACTGATGTTAATCTTTTGTCGCCAGGTAAAACACCAATGAGTAATTTACAGTTTTTAACCTTCTTTATTAATACCATTAAAGCAGTATTAACTTATGAGGAATTATTAAGAGCGGCTATAGCCTCTGCTAGTAATGACCATCGGTTAGGTGCAAACGAAGCGCCACCTGCAATAATCTCAGTATTTATAGGTGAGCAATTAACAAATGTTTTACAGGAACTTGAATCTGTTACTAAAGGGAAACTATCACCAAAAGAAAAGACTGATTTAAAATTAAATGTAGTTGGTAAAATACCAGAAATACTATTAGATAATACGGATAGAAATAGAACATCACCGTTCGCTTTTACTGGAAATAAGTTTGAATTTAGAGCTGTTGGGTCTTCAGCAAATTGTGCAAATCCGATGACTGTTTTAAATTCTATAGTTGCCAAACAACTAATTGATTTTAAAGTTGAAGTAGATCAATTGATAGATAAAAAATCAATGAAAAAGGATGATGCCATATTCAATGTTTTACGAGAATATATTAAGTCCTCAAAAACTATTCTATTTGAAGGCAATGGTTATAGTCCTGAATGGGAAAAAGAAGCTAAGAAAAGAGGCTTAAGTAATAACAAGACAACACCTGAAGCATTAAAGGTGAAAATTGCAAAATCTACCATAGATCTTTTTGAAAATTTAGGCGTAATGAACAAGGTAGAATCTCAGGCGCGCTATGAAATAGAAATTGAAGAATATATACTGCGAATTCAGATTGAAAGTAGAGTGTTAGGAGATATTGCTAGAAACCATGTGGTTCCTACAGCTGTACGTTATCAAAATATTCTAATTGAAAATGTTACAGGACTAAAAAATATCTTTGGAGATAAGTTTAAGAGTCTAGCTCAAGAACAACTGACATTAATTGAAGAGATTTCAGGTCATATTGAAGCTATAAATTCATTGGTAACAAATATGGTAGACGCGCGTAAATTATTTAATAATCAAGGTGATATAAATAAGAAAGCAAAAGGGTATTGTGAGAAGGTAAAGCCATTCTTTGAGCAGATACGTTACCACAGTGATAAATTAGAATTAATGATTGATGATGAGCTTTGGCCATTGACCAAATACAGAGAACTTTTGTTTACCAATTAACCTCAAGTAGTTAAACAAAAAATACCTTGTTTTACTCATATTGTTGGTGATTTTGTAGGTATACTTACGTATATTTTGATATCAAAATCATCTTTTTTATGTCGTTTGTCGATAACAAAGGCTAATTATCGAAAAGGTAGTCTTTTAATGACAAAAAACTGATTGCGATCAGTTTTGACGGTAGATTATTTAGTATGTTTGTAATGCTATTAATCAATACTTATAAATATGAAGAAGTTACTCTTAAGCGTAGCTATTCTTATCGGTGCAACCTTAATTCTTTCTCAAGACAATTCTGAAGATTTGAATAATGTCACTAATGACGAAGTTGTAAATATACAGTCTAAGCTACAGGCTGAATCTTAAAAATTTAAATAGACAATAGAGTTTAATTAGTCTTATTTAGATAAAAAAAGATAAAACCAATGGTTTGGTTTTATCTTTTTTTATGCCTTGAGATTTAGATTGTTATGTTAATTTGAAGATTATTTTTCTATATTGCGTCAATCCTAATTCGCATTTATTAGTGATAAACTTATTAACACTTAAACTATGAATACCAAATCTAGACTGCTTTTTTTAAGTATTTTATTTTCTGTATTAAGTATTAACGGCATCATTGCTCAAGAAGACGAAGAACAATCTTCAGAAGATGAAAAAGAATTTCAAAAATTAGATTTTTATAATTTTAGGGGCACCAATACTATTGATCTAGGTATTGGAGGTTCTACACTTTTTGGTGATTATGAAGATACATCTTTTGGTTTTTATTATAGAGCAGGTTATAAACGTGCCTTGTCTCCGTTCTTTTTTGTTGGACTAACTGCAAACGGATATAATTTATCCTATAATGATATAGATCAAAGTTTGCTCTCTGTGGATTTTAATTTAGAATATTTATTTATGCCATCAGAAATGTTTACACCTTTTATCTATGGTGGAATTGGGATGAACATGGATTCTGAAACTGATGTTAATGCTATGAAGGCACAGGTTGGTTTTGGATTTGAGGTCTTATTAGTAGAGAAAGTAGGATTCAAGTTTTTTTATGAATATAATTATGGGTTTGATGATGAAATTGAAATACTAATAGCAGACGGCGATAATGATAAATTTATGCGTCTTGGTATTGGAGTGAATTACTATTTCGGTGGTTCTAACCAAAAAGATAAGATTCAAAAAGGTGTAAAGACTATTAAGAATTCAAACCCAATTATACCAGATAATTAATATCTATTCTTACTTTTGCATAACCTTAAACTTTCTAGTTCTTCATGAGTAATTCGGTTAGTAAAAGATATGCGCAAAGAGGAGTTTCTGCCTCTAAAGAAGACGTACATAATGCCATTAAAAATATTGATAAAGGTTTATTTCCTAAGGCTTTTTGTAAGATCGTCCCAGATTATTTAACCAATGATGAAGATTATTGTCTAATAATGCATGCTGATGGCGCAGGTACAAAATCGTCATTAGCATATATGTATTGGAAAGAAACTGGCGACCTTTCAGTTTGGAAAGGGATAGCTCAGGATGCCCTTATAATGAATATTGATGATTTGCTCTGTGTTGGAGCTACTAACAACATTATGTTGTCTTCTACAATAGGAAGAAATAAAAACCTTATACCTGGAGAGGTTATATCTGCAATAATTAACGGTACTGAGGAATTAATTGAAGATTTAAAATCTTTTGGAGTCACCATCCATTCAACAGGTGGCGAAACGGCTGATGTTGGTGATTTGGTAAGAACTATTATAGTTGATTCTACCGTTACAGCACGTATGAAGCGAGAGGATGTAATTGATAATGCCAATATTTCTGAAGGTGATGTTATAGTGGGATTAGAATCTTTTGGCCAGGCAACTTATGAAACTGAGTATAATGGAGGTATGGGAAGTAACGGATTAACTTCTGCTAGACATGATGTATTTTCAAAGTATTTGGCAGTAAAGTATCCTGAGAGTTTTGATAGTGCAGTACCTAGCGAATTAGTATATTCTGGGAATACTGAGCTTACAGATACTGTTGAAAATTCTCCAATCGACGCTGGTAAATTAGTTTTATCGCCTACTCGTACGTATGCACCAATAGTTAAAGCTATTTTAAATAAGTATTCTAATGATACTATTCATGGAATGGTTCATTGTAGTGGTGGTGCGCAAACTAAAATTCTTCATTTTATTGATAATCTACATATTATAAAGGATAATTTATTTAAAGTGCCACCTTTGTTTAGATTGATTCAAGAGCAGTCTAATACTGACTGGAAAGAGATGTACCAGGTCTTCAATTGTGGTCACAGATTAGAGCTTTATTTAAAACCTGAAATTGCAGAGGACGTTATATCCATTTCAAAATCTTTCAATGTCGATGCCAAAATAATTGGAAGGGTTGAAGCATCAGAAAAGAAAAAACTTTCCATACAGAGCGAATACGGAACTTTTGAGTATTAAACGAATGAAAGTTTGCAGATACTTAATTCTATTCATTAGCATAGGTATTTTTACTGATGTAATTCATGCACAACCGGACTCTCTATTTTTAAGTCTTGTTGAAGAAAACAATTTAGGTTGGAATATTAATGAGGAAGTAGGTTTATATTTTAACCAAGTGTCATTTACAAATTGGAACGCTGGTGGTGCCAATTCTATATCTGCGATTTTCAATGGTAAAGCCGAAGCCAACTATAAAAATGACAAACTATTCTGGAATTCATCCTTATTGCTTAGATATGGTATAAATAAACAGGAAGACGAACCAATTAGGAAAACGGATGATGCTATTTCAATAATTTCAAATGTTGGTTTTCAATCAAACCCAGATAGTAATTGGTTTTATTCCATAAGGTTTAGTTTTAATACGCAATTTGCAAATGGGTTTAACGATCCCGACGAAGATCCTATTTCCACATTCATGGCGCCTGGATATTTGTTTTTGGGTGCAGGTATGGAATATGGTAAAGCAATAGAGAAATTTTCACTGTATGTTTCTCCGTTTACCATGAAAAACACTTTTGTATTAGATGAGGATTTAGCAAATTCTGGTGCTTTTGGTGTAAATCCTGCAATCTATGACACAAATGGAAACCTCCTGAATAGAGGTGATAGAGTAAGAACTGAATTGGGGATTTTAATTACCAATCAGTATCAAGAAGAGATTATGGAGAATGTAAAGGTGAATAGTTTATTGCGATTATATACCGATTATCTCAATAGTTTTGGAAACATTGATCTCGAATGGGAAGTCAATTTTGATTTCAAGGTCAATAAATATATCAGCGCTATATTTGGGTCCCATTTAAGATATGATGACGATATTAAAACTGAAGTAGTACGCAATGACATTACTAATGAAGATATTGTAGTAGAAGGACCTAAGTTGCAGTGGAAACAATTACTCGGTATTGGAGTCGTTATTGATTTAGATGAGTTTATAAGTAATAATAATAGTGGTGATAATTAATTCTCACTTCATTCAATTATTTGTAATCTTCTAAATTGGTTAGTTTGTTAATCTGTATTGTTACCTCTTTTTTAAATAAACCCTTTTATCAGAGAAAGAAATGTGCAAGTAATAATACTATCTAAAATAAAGACTATTAAAAGAAATTTTAGATTGCTTACACCTCGTATTCGGTAGTAATTTAATCTTCTTCTTAAGGTTCTGTCATTTAGCATTATCCATAATAAGAAGGCTAAGAATAATTTTGTGCATAAAGCTAGAATTAACTGAGGGTTTATAACAGTAATCGCTAGTGTCACTAAAAATGACCATAAAGCGAGGGGTTTGTAATAGTTTAGTATGGATGCAAATTGCTTTAGCATATAACCTATAACGCATAAACATAAAAAAATATTTTTTCAGAGTTGTTATCTCTCCAGCAATCCAATATAATCCATAAAAAATTGTACTTTTGAAATTCAATTTTAGAAGATAAATGATAGAGAAAATCCAAATTGTAAAACAGCGATTTGATGAGGTAAATGACCTTATAATACAGCCAGATATTATCGCAGATCAAAAGCGATATGTTAAGCTTAATAAGGAATACAAGGACTTAAAGAAAATTGTAGATAAAGGTGTTATTTACAAAGAACTGCTAGATAATATTTCTGAAGCAGAAGAGATAATTGCGGATGGCTCTGATGAGGAAATGGTAGAGATGGCTAAAATGCAATTAGATGAAGCTAAAGAAGCTTTACCAGAAATAGAAGAAGACATAAGATTTCTTTTAATTCCCAAAGACCCAGATGATGCTAAAAATGTTGTTGTTGAGGTTAGAGCAGGTACAGGTGGAGATGAGGCAAGTATTTTTGCAGGAGACTTATTCAGAATGTACTCTAAATATTGCAGTGATAAAGGTTGGAAGATCGATGTGGTTAGTCAAAGCGACGGAACATCAGGAGGATTTAAAGAGATCATTTTTGAAGTATCTGGAGAAGATGTTTACGGTACTTTAAAGT
The DNA here is from genome assembly GCF_046762865.1 of Winogradskyella sp. A2. Lineage (NCBI taxonomy): Bacteria > Pseudomonadati > Bacteroidota > Flavobacteriia > Flavobacteriales > Flavobacteriaceae > Winogradskyella > Winogradskyella sp. A2. Next base: position 440,762 of record NZ_JBKQXM010000003.1, on the reverse strand, counting down.
TTGAAGCTGGAGTTCACCGTGTGCAACGTGTACCACAAACCGAAACTCAAGGTCGTGTACATACAAGTGCTGCAACGGTTATGGTATTGCCAGAAGCTGAGGATATAGACTTTGAACTAGATATGACAGAGGTTCGGATTGAGCGTACAACATCTACAGGTCCTGGTGGTCAGTCTGTAAATACAACATATTCGGCCATTAAGCTTCATCATGAGCCTACGGGTATGATTGTAAGTTGTCAAGATCAAAAATCATCGCATAAAAATTTAGAAAAGGCACTTAAGGTATTAAGGACTAGGCTTTACGATTTAGAATTAGAAAAGCAAAGACAAGCAGATTCTGCTAAACGAAAAAGTATGGTGAGTTCAGGAGACAGAAGTGCTAAGATTAGAACCTACAATTATCCACAAGGTCGTGTAACAGATCACAGAATAGGATTAACTTTATACGATCTTTCGAATATCATAAATGGTGATATTCAAAAAATAATAGATGAATTAATGCTAGCTGAAAATACGGAGCTATTAAAAGCTAGTGATGATGTAATTTAATTTTAAGCCTCTTAGCGAGGCTTTTTTAATATATGACAACTACCCAGTTAACAGAACAAATCCGCAAAAAACAATCCTTTTTATGTATAGGATTAGATGTTGATTTGAACAAAATCCCTAAACACTTACTCGAAGAGGAAGATCCTATTTTTGCGTTCAATAAGGCAATTATTGATGCAACACATCATTTATGCATTGCTTACAAGCCAAATACTGCTTTTTATGAAGCCTATGGCATCAAAGGTTGGCAAGCTCTAGAAAAGACTATTAATTATTTAAATACAAAGCATCCTGATATATTTACCATTGCTGATGCTAAACGCGGTGATATTGGTAATACAAGTTCTATGTATGCAAAGGCCTTTTTCGAGGATTTAGGGTTTGATAGTGTTACTGTTGCTCCTTATATGGGTAAGGATTCTGTTGAACCATTTTTAGCATTTGAAGAAAAGCATACTATTCTTCTAGCACTTACTTCAAATAAAGGGGCTTTCGATTTTCAGACTAAATATCTTGATGGAGAGGAACTGTACAAACAAGTATTAGAAACTTCTAAAGATTGGACAAATTCTAAAAATTTGATGTATGTGGTTGGAGCAACAAAGGCAGAATTTTTAGGAGATATTCGAAAAATTATTCCAGATAGTTTTTTATTAGTTCCAGGAGTTGGTGCTCAAGGTGGTAACTTGCAAGATGTTTGTAAATATGGCATGAATAAAGAAGTTGGATTGCTTATTAATTCATCACGAGGAATAATTTATGCGTCTAATGGTAAGGATTTTGCAGAAGCATCAGCAAAAAAAGCTTCAGAATTACAGAGTCAAATGAACGAAATGTTGTCTTTGTAACTTTTGACTTTTTCTAAAAGCATAAAAAAGTCGGTATAAACATACCGACTCTTCTAAATAACTGTACTGACTTCTGTAAGACTTATTAAACTAATCTTTTGCTCAACGAAGATGCGTGTTTTTTAACCTATCAATGTAATGTTAATATTAGCTTTTAATTAAATGTAGTTTAATACCTTAGGAAAAACTATATCAATCATGAAGAACGTATTAATATTACTTTTTGCATTTTTTAGTTATTATTCTGCTTTTGGACAAAACCAATCTTGTGTTTGTTGTACCGAAAAGCATGCCGAATTTGATTTTTGGATTGGAACATGGGAAGTGACAGGTCCCAATGGCAATAAAGTAGGGAACAATATACTTACCAAAGTAGAAAATAAATGTGTGTTAAGAGAGAATTGGACTAGTGCGACACCTGGATACACAGGAACTAGTAATAGTTTTTATAATTTAAAAACTAAACAATGGGAGCAAATCTGGATCGATAATCAAGGTGCCAGTTTATATCTTAAAGGCAATAGAAAAGGAAATCAAATGATTTTAAAAACTGATAAAGAGACTAATGCCCAAGGCAAAACTTTTTTTCACCAAGTAACATGGTCAGCCAATGAAGATGGTACTGTACGTCAGCTATGGGAAACCTACACTGAAGGTGCAGATGTAGTTATTGCTTTCAATGGTTTATACAAGCGTAAGCAATAGTTTATGCTAATTGCATTTCTGCACTTTCAAATTCTATTTCTTTTAGTCTTGATAGAATTTTATTAGCTTCATAAGAGGATATATCGCTTTGTGCTTGGTCACTTTGACTCAAATTATATGCTTCTTCAATAAGGTAAATATATTGAAGGTATAAATCATTTCTTTTTTGGAGCCCCTTTTTAAAATATTCCACGGTTAGTTAATTTAGTATTTCTTTGTGAAAATTATAAAAAATGATATAGAATACATCGTTTTGTTTAAAAATTTTAACAAAACATTAAACAATTATTGATCTTGTAGTGCAAATACCTTTTTTAAGAGATCTGTTGTTCTGGAAGATAAGTTAGTTCTAATTTCCTTTTCTTCAACCGCTATCATTAAATAAACACCTTCAAGTGCTTCATTAGTTACGTAATCCGTTAGGTCTGGATTTACGTCATTGGTGAAAGGTAAATTATTGTATTTTGTAATTAGATTATTCCATATTTGATCAGCACCAACCTTACTGAAAGAATTGTTTATTACCGGCTTAAATTTGTTATATAATTCCGTTTTGGTTTTGGTTGTGAGATATTGTGTTGCAGCATCGTCTTCACCTAGTAATATATTTTTAGCATCATTGAAGGTTATTTCTTTTACGGCATTGACAAATATTGGTGTAGCCTCTTTAACAGCATCTTCAGCAGCTCTATTAATAGCCTTTAACCCTTCATCTGCAAGATTATCTAATCCAATTGTTCTTAATGCCTTATCTACCTTTTGTAATTCTTCAGGTAATAATATCTTAACCAATTCATTCTTGTAGAAACCATCTTTTAAGGTTAATTTAGATACTTGCTTATCAATTCCATTATTTAATGCTTGTCGTAATCCAGATGCTATATCAGCATTACTTAATACACCGCCAGATTCAGGTAGTTGGTTTACAACTTGTTGCAATTCGGCACAAGAAAGAAAGGTAATTAGCGCTAGTAGGATTGTAATTTGCTTTTTCATGGATTTAGGTTTTATATCTTTAACAAAATTAATATAATAATTGATGAAGGTATTTAAATACATACTTATATGTTGTTTTTTGTTTGTTATTAGCTGTGGCGATAGTAAAGTCAATAATGATAATGGTTCAATCAAAAATGAGAATCAAAATTTCAATCAGTATATTACCGTTTTAGGTATAGCACAGGATGCTGGTTATCCACAAATAAATTGTAAAAAGGAATGTTGTACTAGATATTTTAATGAATTAGAATCTAAGAAACTTGTGTCTTGTTTAGGGCTTATAGATACGATGGCTCAAAAGAAATGGTTATTTGATGCAACCCCAGATATTATAGAGCAAACAAATGTGTTAAACAAGCAACATTTAAGTAATGATAATGTAATTGATGGTATTTTTTTAACTCACGCTCATATTGGTCATTATACTGGTCTGATGCAATTAGGAAGAGAGGCTTTGGGTGCTAAAAATATTCCTGTTTTTACAATGCCAAGAATGAAATCTTATCTTGAAAAAAATGGACCTTGGAGTCAATTGATTAATCTTAAGAATATTGAGTTACAATCTCTCAGTAACGACTCAACAATCCTACTAAACAAGTCATTAAAGGTCACGCCATTTATAGTGCCTCACAGAGATGAATATTCTGAAACTGTTGGATACAAAATAGAGGGAAATAGTAAGTCAGCCATTTTTATACCAGATATAGACAAATGGGATACTTGGGAAAGATCGATAATTGATGAAGTTAAAAAAGTTGATTATGCTTTTTTAGATGCTTCGTTTTTTAGGGATGGCGAATTAGAAAGGGATATGAGTAAAATTCCGCATCCATTTACCACACAAACCACAAGTCTCTTTCAAAATGAATCAATGGAGACCAAAAACAAAATCTATTTTATTCATTTTAACCACACCAATCCAACTATAAGAGATAGTCACCCTTTAAAGGATAGTATTCAAAGTTTAGGATTTAATTTTGCTAAGCAAGGTGACAATTTTGAGTTATAATAGGCGTTAGAAAAAAGGTAATTAATTTTAATTATTACTTTTAGCACAGTATTTGATTAATCCCTAGTAAATTATATTAACATATGAGTCGTTTAAATAGAAAACACTTGTCATTAGCTATAATTTGCGTCCTAACAGCAACTTATGCTTTTGGTCAAATAAAAATTTCAGAATTTTTACAAGATTCTAAAATTGCGTCAGCAGACAACAACAAACTTTATTTTGTAGATTTTTGGGCTACTTGGTGCACGCCATGCATTACTGCTAAAGAGCATTTGGGAGTTCTACAAAAAAAATATCCAGAAGAATTATATATTATTTCACTTTCAAAAGAAAATCCACTTGTTGTGGAGCGTTTTCTAAAAAAGAAATCAACTGATCTTGCGGTTGCGATAGATAATTATGGCGAAACATTTAAAAAGCATAATGTTAGAATATTACCAGATGGTGTATTATATAATGCAAATGGTGATATACTCTGGCGAGGAGGAGCACCAGATCTAAAAGACTATATGGTAGCTAATTATTTAAGACGAAATAAATCAAGATCTACAATAGATCAATTTGTTGATATAATTACCGTTAAAGAAGAAATAGCTGCTGAATATATACCAAATAAAGAAATTGAGGTGACCTTATTGCCAAACAATAATGAAGAATTAGAGATAATAGATAACGGAAATTACCTTAAACTTAATGGGGCCTTGTCTGATATAATTAGTTATTTGGCAAAGATTTATAAAAACCAGATTGAAGTATTGCCAGAATTGGATAAGTATTACCAGGTATACTTTAAAAAACCATATAATGCTAATGAAAACCTCGCTTTTAAATTAATTACTGAACTCGGTTTAGGAATTGATAGGCAATTTGAAGATGGAGAGGTCATGAAATTTACTGCGGAGTCGCCAAAATTTTGGGATACGGACCAAATTAATTGGGGAATAAATAATACTAAATTCTTAGTAGGAGATTCACAAATTCAAGGTGATAATGTATCGTTGAGGGATATGGCTTATCAGTTAGCATATGTCCTAGATATGCCAGTTATTGTGCCAGAAGATACAAGTATAAGTCTAACACTTCACGACTGGGACATTCATTATAAGTTTTATCAATTGATGCAATCTAGCCTAGAAGATGATTATGGCATTATTGTGGAAAAGAAAATACTTTCATACCCAGTTTATTACATACTAAAAAAAGCTCCCTAAAGGGAGCTTTTTCAATCTTAAAACCAAATTATGGACGTATAATTAGTTACTTAAAACTCTAAATTCTGTACGTCTATTTCTTTGATGCTGATTTTCGGAACAGTCAACACCGTTAGAACATCTGTTAGTCAATCTAGATTCACCAAAACCTCTTGCAGATAATCTGCTTCTAGAGATTCCTTTAGAAACTAAGTAGTTTACAACAGAATTTGCTCTTTGTTGCGATAAAGATTGGTTAAAATCATCATTTCCTCTTGAGTCTGTATGAGACATTATTTCAATACTGACATTAGAATCACTTAATATTGGTAATAATGTATCGTCAATAGTCTTTTTAGAAGAAGGCGTTAATCTAGCGCTACCTAATTCATAAAAAATTGGTAATACATTTGGATCTAAAAGCTCACAATCAACCTCTTCCCATGTAGTGATACCACCTTTTTTATCAAGTATTGTTCTAGTAACAGTTTGATATTGTGCTGGCACTGTAGAAGTAGTTGTAGAAGCCGGAGTATCAATTACTCTTCTTTTTATTGTAGTGTATTCAGCAGGAATTTCAATTTCATCCATTCTTGCTGGAGTCTTAACTACACGCTTTTTGTAAGTTGTAGATTGCTCCCCAACAGGAACTGAATTAGTACTAGCATCTGATGCCAAAGTTGTAAAACTTACATCTCTAGACTGAGCAGGATATTCTACAAAACATGCAGCAACACAATCTTCCTTGTTTACTGATGGACAATCGTCTAAAACTTTGTATTCCCATCCAGATGTTTTAGGATAGATTTCAAACGTTCTTGAATCTTTACCGAAAGATGCCGGTACGACTCTGAGGTCGGTTCTTCCTTCTTGTTTTACATAAGGAACTTCAACTGTTTCATAAACAGCAGGTACATAAACAAACTTCTTAGAAGCCTCTTTAACTAAAACGCTCTCCTCTACAGTTTTGTACGTTGCAGGTACAACTTTTAATGTAGTATAGGCAGGATAAGTTTGAATCGTTTCTTCAACTTCCTTAAACTCATCTTTAGTGATACATTTTACGTAGCACTTTCCTGGTTCAGGATTTGTTGGAAGACCTTGTGCTTGAGAAAATCCTATCCCAGCCACAAAGCATACTAATAGTAATAATTTTTGTTTCATTGAATTAAATAGTTAATGGTTATAGTGTATTATACGTAGGTCTTATACGCCACGCATTAATTAAGACACAGCATTTTTAAAAGAGTCACTTCTATTGTTATAAAAATGTGTTTGAAAGCGAATTTTTATTCCAATTATTTACTGATTAGGTCAGTAATAATAGGAGTTAGGAAGATTAAGAAAAAATCACAGTCTTGTTATTGAATACCATCACTTTTCTATTGGCGTGTAATTTAATTGCGTTAGACAACACAATTTTTTCTAAATCTCGACCTTTTGCAATAAGATCACTTATGGAATGTGTATGAGAAACATGCGCTACATCTTGTTCAATAATTGGTCCAGCATCAAGTTCTTCTGTAATATAATGGCTTGTGGCTCCAATAATTTTCACACCTCTTTTAAAAGCAGAATGGTAAGGTTTTGCTCCTACAAATGCTGGTAAAAATGAATGGTGAATATTGATAACTTTATTCGGGTATTTATCAATAATGAAGTTAGATACAATTTGCATATAACGCGCAAGGACTACAAAATCAATATTATGAGATTCCAATAACTCTAATTGTTTTTTCTCAGCTTCATGTTTATTGTCCTTTGTAACAGCAACATGATAAAATGGTATATTAAAACTTTCAGCAATTTGTCTTAAATCATTATGATTACTAAGTATAAAAGGAATCTCTAAGAACAACTCACCGGAGTTGTATCTCCCTAAAATATCGTAAAGACAATGATCGTATTTTGACACAAATAAAGCCATTTTAGGCTTTCTCTCTGCAGAATACATGCGCCATTTAAGTTCAAACTTTTCAGCGAGCGATTTGCTAAATGCTTCTTTAAAGTTTTCGATGGAGAAGGAATCTGAATTAAACTCACATTCTAATCTCATAAAAAAAATATCTTGTTCTCTATCAACATGTTGGTCTATGTAGACAATATTCCCATCATTTATTGCCATAAAATTAGTGACAGAAGCAATAATATTTGGTTGATCCTTACAGTGAATTAAAAGTGTTATTTTATTCATGAAATAGTTCTAAATCGATGGTCTAAATTTAGTTAAAATACTACGACACATACAAGAAGATTCATTTTTAGATTATTGATAAAATTTAAGGTATTTTTTTGAATATTTCGTAAATTTGTCGTTCAATTAAGTCAGTTTTTTACGAATGGAACAAGTAGCTCCTTATAAGCCAAAGAATAAAGTAAGAATTGTTACTGCAGCATCACTATTTGATGGTCATGACGCGGCAATAAATATTATGCGTCGTATTATCCAAGCTACTGGTGTTGAAGTGATTCATTTAGGTCATGACAGAAGTGTTGAGGAAGTTGTTAATACTGCCATACAAGAAGATGCAAATGCTATTGCTATGACCTCTTACCAAGGAGGTCATAATGAGTACTTTAAATATATGTATGATCTACTACAAGAAAAAGGAGCTGGTCATATTAAAATCTTTGGTGGAGGAGGTGGTGTAATCCTTCCAGAAGAGATTAAAGATTTAATGGATTACGGTATAACCAGAATCTATTCACCAGATGATGGGAGGGAAATGGGATTGCAAGGAATGATTAACGATTTAGTTCAACAATCTGATTATGCAATTGGAGATGCACTAAATGGAGAAGTTAACGTTTTACAAAATAAAGATGATAAGTGCATTGCACGTGTAATTTCATCTGCAGAGAATTTTCCGGAAATTGCAAAAGATGCTTTAGAAACTATCCATAAAAAAAATAAAAATTCAAAAACTCCAGTATTGGGTATCACTGGAACAGGTGGTGCAGGTAAATCTTCTTTAGTTGATGAATTGGTTAGACGTTTTTTAATAGATTTTCCTGAGAAAACGGTAGGATTGATTTCTGTTGATCCTTCAAAACGTAAAACTGGAGGTGCCTTGTTGGGTGATAGAATACGAATGAATGCTATAAATTCCCCAAGAGTTTATATGCGTAGTCTGGCAACACGTCAATCTAACTTAGCATTATCAAAATATGTAAATGAAGCTGTTGAGGTTTTAAAAGCAGCTGAGTATGATTTAATCATTTTAGAAACCTCTGGTATAGGACAATCGGATACAGAAATTCTAGAACACAGTGACGTATCCTTATATGTGATGACACCTGAGTTTGGTGCGGCAACACAGCTTGAGAAAATCGATATGTTAGATTTCGCGGATTTAGTGGCGATAAATAAATTCGATAAAAGAGGAGCACTAGATGCTATAAGGGATGTAAAAAAGCAATACATGCGTAACCAGAATTTATGGCATGCAGACCCAGATACAATGCCTGTATTTGGTACAATTGCATCTCAATTTAATGATCCTGGTATGAATACACTGTACAAAGCGATCATGGATAAGATTGTTGAAAAGACTGATGCAGATTTGAATTCGACTTTTGAGATTTCAAAAGAGATGAGCGAGAAGATCTTTGTGATACCACCAGCACGTGTGAGATACTTGTCTGAAATAGCTGAGAATAATCGTGCTTACGATACTATAGCAAATAAACAAGTAGAGGTAGTACAGAAACTATATGGTATTTATAAAACCATAGAGTCTGTAACAGGAAATGAACCTAATTTGAATAAATCAGGAATTGATGTTGCTTCAGCCAATGATGACAATAAAGATTTCTTAAAATTATTATTGGGAGAATTCGATCGTGTTAAGATGGATTTAGATCCTTACAACTGGGAAATAATTACTAGTTGGGACGAAAAAGTTAACACTTATAAAGCACCAATCTATTCATTTAAGGTGAGAGATAAAGAGATAAAGATAGAGACACATACAAAGTCTTTATCTCATACTGATATTCCAAAAGTTGCATTACCAAAATATTCGGCTTGGGGTGATATTTTAAAATGGAGTTTACAAGAGAATGTACCTGGTGAGTTTCCTTATACTTCAGGTTTATATCCATTTAAAAGAACAGGCGAGGATCCAACGCGGATGTTCGCAGGTGAAGGAGGGCCAGAACGTACCAATAGACGTTTCCATTATGTGAGTCTTGGTATGCCAGCTAAAAGACTGTCTACTGCATTTGATAGTGTTACACTATATGGAAATGATCCGGATTATAGACCAGATATTTATGGTAAAATCGGTAATGCAGGTGTAAGTATTTGCTGTTTAGACGATGCTAAAAAATTATACTCTGGGTTTAATTTGGCAGATGCAATGACCTCTGTTAGTATGACTATTAATGGTCCTGCACCAATGCTATTAGGTTTCTTTATGAATGCTGCCATAGACCAGCAATGTGAGCTGTATATAAAAGAAAACGGCTTAGAAAAAGAAGTTGAAAAGAAAATTGAAACTATATATAAGGGTAAAGTAAGACCAAAGTATAATGGTGATTTACCAGAAGGGAATGATGGCCTTGGATTGATGCTTTTAGGTGTTACTGGTGACCAAGTTTTACCTAAAGATACCTATGAAGATATAAAAGTGAAGACAATAGCTCAAGTTAGAGGTACTGTACAAGCAGATATTTTAAAGGAAGATCAGGCGCAAAATACATGTATATTTTCAACTGAATTTGCCCTTAGATTAATGGGTGATGTGCAAGAGTACTTTATAGAAAATAATATCAGAAATTTCTATTCGGTTTCAATATCAGGATATCATATTGCTGAAGCAGGCGCCAACCCAATTACGCAATTAGCTTTAACGTTATCCAATGGGTTTACTTACGTGGAATATTACTTAAGTAGAGGCATGGATATCAATAAATTTGGTCCTAATTTATCGTTCTTTTTCTCAAACGGTATTGACCCGGAATATGCAGTTATAGGTAGAGTTGCAAGACGTATTTGGGCAAAAGCATTGAAGCATAAATATGGCGCTAATTCTAGAGCGCAAATGTTGAAGTATCATATACAAACCTCCGGTAGAAGTTTGCATGCTCAAGAGATTGATTTTAATGATATAAGAACCACGCTTCAAGCATTATATGCTATTTACGACAATTGTAATTCACTGCATACAAATGCTTATGACGAAGCCATTACCACACCAACGGAAGAGTCAGTAAGACGTGCAATGGCTATTCAGCTAATAATCAATAAAGAACTTGGTTTAGCTAAGAATGAAAACCCAATTCAAGGTTCTTTTATTATTGAAGAATTAACTGATTTAGTTGAGGAGGCCGTCTTGACTGAATTTGACAGAATCACAGAACGTGGAGGTGTATTAGGGGCTATGGAAACTATGTACCAACGATCAAAAATTCAAGAGGAGAGTTTGTACTATGAAACCTTGAAGCATAATGGTGAATTTCCAATAATTGGTGTAAATACATTTTTAAGTAGTAAAGGCTCACCAACGGTTCAGCCCGCTGAGGTTATAAGGGCAACAGAAGCCGAAAAGGAATTCCAAATTCAAACTTTGAAGAATCTTCATGGCGTTAATGAAACTGAAGAACTTTTAAAGGATTTACAGCATAAAGCTATTAATAACAAAAATATTTTTGAAGCTTTAATGGATGTTTGTAAAGTATGTTCACTAGGACAAATTACATCTGCTTTATTTGAGGTAGGAGGTCAGTATAGACGTAACATGTAAGCAGGATTCCAATTTTTGAAAAGCTTACGCATTCAAAATTGTGAATATCGCTTATCCCAAACTAGATTTGGGATCTTATTATATTAAATTTACTTAATGTCTTTCAAGAAATTACATCCTTTATTAAAAGAATCCTTGTCAAATTTAGGTTTCGAAACTTCTAATGCATTTCAGAAAGAAGCCCTTCCAATACTAAAAGGAGGAGCAGACGCCTATATTATTGCTCCAAAGGGTAGTGGTAAGACTACTGCCCTTATTATTGCTATTATTCATAAGTTAAAAGCTACAGCTTTTGAAGACTCACCAAGAGCAATTGTGGTTGTTAAAGACAAACAAGATGCCTTGGCTTTAAAGGATGAATTCGAAAGATTTACAACACATACAGATTTACGAGTTTATGCCCTTTATGATGAGTACGATATTGAAAAACAAAAGGAAGAAGTTTACTATGGACAGGATATCGTTATTGCTACCGCATCCAGATTAAGTAAATTATATTTTTTAAATGGGATACATCTAGGCGAAATTCAATTATTTGCTATTGAAGATACCGATTATTTAGGACAAAACAATGCCTACAATCATATATTACGATTATCCGAAAGTCTCAAAAAATGTCAGTATGTGATTATTGCGGACGAGTTTAATTCTAAAATTAAGAATTATCAGAATGCGTTTATGAGAAATGCACAATTGATTAAAAAATTATAATCAAAGCGTCATCATCCAATTGCGCTGTAGTCTCCTAAACTTCTTAAGTTCACCACGTAAAATTGGTAAATAATCTTTACCATTGCTTTTTGAGTGTTCAAGTCTTCTACAGTTACTATATAATTTTGAGGTAAGACGATCTAAACTTTCAAAATGTTTATGCTTTTTATCAGAATGACGTTCGAGTTCAGCATTTATAATTTCTGGTGCTAGACTGGTAGATTGCTGTACAATATCACCAGAAAAATAAATATCAGAATCTTCGGTACCATCAGAATTTAAATAAGATAGATCATGGTTAAGATATGTGGATATGCTCCTGGATAACATAATGATATCCATAGCCTTTCTGTAAACAGGAAGTTCTGATAAGTGAGATGGTAGGTTGTAATTCATTTTTATAGCAATTGTTACGAAATTACGGACTAATCGCGTTAGAATAATTTAAAATTTAAATTAAAAATGTATATTTACTTTAAATTATATGTTAATATTTCCTAAAAATTTAAATTATTATGGATTCTGTTAATTCAATGATATTAAAGTGTCTCCAAAAAAATGCAAGAATGTCTAATTCTGAAATTGGAAGAAGAGTCGGTATGTCCTCTCCTGCTGTTGGTGAACGCATTAAAAAGATGGAAGATGCAGAAATTATTGAAGGCTATACAACCTTTGTGTCGCCATTTAAAACGGGCTATCAATTAAAAGCATTGATAACACTAAGAGCATTTATGGGAATGTTGAAGCCATTTTTAGAAAAGGTCAAAACTTATGATGAGGTTGTAAATTGTTACAGAATAACTGGTAATGAAAATATTGTGATGGAAGTTGTTTTAAAAAACCAACAACATCTAGAGTCTTTTATAGACCAATTAATTTCTTATGGTGAAACCAAAACTCAAATTGTTTTATCGCAAGTCGTAAAGCATAGTGAAATAAAACCACTATTGCCAAAAAGTTAGTTTTTTATACCAGGTTGTTTTAATTTCCAATCAGTTTTCGCTTTTTCTGTATCAACTATTTCCTTAACCTCGGCAAGAAGTTTCTTCGCGTCATATATAATTCCATCCTTGATGGTATATTTTACACCGCCTACACGGACAACTTTATTATCTTTTGTGAGTTTAATAGCTCCAGTACCATAGAGCGATTTTAAGTTAACTAAAGGGTTTTCTTCAATAATAACAAAATCAGCAAGTTTACCTATTTGTACACTACCAATTTTGTCATCCCAGCCCAATGCTTCAGCACCATTTAGTGTAGCTGATCTGATAACTTCTAAGGGATGGAATCCGGCTTCGCGTAATAATTCTAGTTCTCTGATATATGCAAATCCATAAAGCTGATAAATAAAACCAGAATCGGATCCAGTTGTAACTCTACCACCTCTATTTTTATATTCGTTTACAAAGGTCATCCAAAGTTGATAGTTGTTTTTCCATTCTATTTCTTGTTCTGTTCCCCAATAGTGCCAATAACTTCCATGACTTACCTTACTTGGTTCGTAGAATTTCCAAAGCGACGGTAAGGTATAATCTTCATGCCATTCGGCGCGTCTTGCCCTATGTAAATCTCTACTTGCCTCATAAATATTGAACGTAGGGTCTAAGGTAAAATCTAAATCAATGAGTTCATTCATCACATTATTCCAATGTTCCGAATAAGGTTTTGCAGCTTGCTTCCATAATTTTCCAGCTTCTTCAAATCGATGTTGCTCATTCTGATAGTTGTAATCTAAAGGATAGTTTTGTGTGGTTCGATCATCAAAAAGAGCTTCAGGTAAGCCGTACCAATGTTCCATAGACGTTAAGCCTGCTCTAGCCGAATGAAGCACGTTCCATCGTGCAACACTTAACTGCGCGTGATGACATGCTGATCTAAGACCTAATTTCTTATTCTCATCTAGTGCTGCGGCCATTATTTCTGGTTCTGCACCAAAAAACTTAATACCATCTGCACCGTTTTTAGCATTTGCTCTAACCCATTGTCTAGCTTCATCAGGTGTGGTAATAGGCACATCATTTAATGGATTAAAATCTTTGGTTGTTTGACCAAATCCTGTATAAGCAAAAATGCGTGGAGCTACTATTTCATTCTTTTCACTTTTCCGCTTTAAGTCTAAGGTCCAATCTATACTTCTCCCGCTGGGTTCTCTTATGGTAGTGATACCATGTGCCATCCAAAGTTTAAAAACATAATCCCAATCTGCACCTTGGGAAACACCTCCAATATGTCCGTGCATGTCAATGAATCCTGGCAAGAGATACATACCATTAGCATCTAATTCTTTTCCGCTCGGTTTTAGTTTTGGACGACTACTTTCTTTGATTTCAATACCAGGATAACCGACTACTTTTATATTGGTGATCTTGTTGCCTTCAACAACAATATCGACTGGTCCTCTAGGAGGCGCACCATCACCATTAATCAATGTTACGCCTCGAATAATGAGTTGATTAAATGGGCCTTCTGAATTGTTTTGTGAAAAAACTGATGAACAGTAAAAGAGAATTAAAAAAACAGTTTTGAATAAACGGATTTTCATTTTTGGTAATATAAGGTTGGTTAGTCCTTTAAAAATACGCAATTAAATTTACTCAATAACCAAGTGAGGAACATCTTCGAGATTCCAGTCAATTACTAGTCCACCAGCTAAGGATTGTGCTATGTCTTTTCCATATAAGTATTCGCTAAGATAGAGTGCAGCCTCAAATGATTTCGCACCGCCAGCTGATGTAATATACTTTCCATCATGCACAAAAAGAACGTCCTTTCTTATGTCTAAATGAGGAAACATTGCTCTCATTTTATTAATATCACTCGGAAATGTGGTAGAGACTTTATTTTCTAGAAGACCAGCTTTAGCCAATACAAAGGCACCATCGCAATGTGACGTGATGAATTGAGCTTCTTTATCAACTTGCTTAACAAAATCTATCATCGCTTTATCTTCTAAATCTGAGTCAATATGATGTTCTGCACTTGGCACAACTAGAATGTCAATTTTAGGCAATGAATCCTTGGTGTAATTAAAATCTGGCAATAAACGTATGCCTTCAAACGTGGTAATTACATTGTCGGTATTAGCTAAAGTAAAGACATTCATTGCTTTAATATTATCTCTAAAGACAGTATGCTGAAAAATATCATATGGTGCAGTAAGTTCCGTATTATAAACACCATCCATTATCAAAAATGCTACATTATAACGGTCAGGTTCTAGTATTGGATAACTCTTACTAGCTTCAGACGGTTTTGTTTTAGTCTTCTTTGTATCTGAGTTTTCAGTACAACTAAATACAAGTAATATTGAAAAGCAAAAAAGTAATATTTTTTTCATTTCACTAAGTTAATATTAAAGATTGAAACGTTAGCTATTGATTAGTTTTTACCCTATTTATAAGCCAAAAGGATAATAATATTGCCACTAATCCATAAGAGCCAGTTACAAGCCAATTCACCTGATAACCATATTTATCCACGATGCTTAGACCTATTTTAGAACTGAAAATATGGGATAAAGAAAACGCCATGGCATAAAGTGCTAGATAACTTCCTTCAACACCTTTCTTCGCTCTATTAAGTGCAAACTTGTTTGTAAAAGGAAACCCTAACATTTCACCGAATGTTATTATTATCATGTTTATGATTAATATGCCTATCCAAAAATTCTGGTAAAGAATGAAAAAACTGAAACACATAAGAAAGCATGCCATAAGTATATGCTTGGTAACATGTATAAATTTTTTCTCTAAGAAATTAAGTAAAGGCATTTCTAGAACTATTATTATACCAACATTTATTATCCACATTAGGCCAATTTTAAATTCATTGAGATTGAATATTTCCTCATAATAAAGTGGCATAGTCACAATGAGTTGAAAAAAGGCCATACCCATAAAAAAGCAAATTGCAATAAATATCCAATAGGTAAAATCTTTGTAAACAATATTCTTATTTAGTTTTGGTTCATCACTTTTCTCTTCAGTGATCTCTTTATGAGGAGGCGTAACCAAATACTTGAATATTATAATGGCAACAATACAGGTAATGCCGTCAATCCAAAACAGTAACCCATAGCCTTGTGTTACAATAATTAAACCTGCCACAGTAGGTCCTATGGCCATACCTGCATTTATGGCTAACCTTATCAGTCCAATTGCTCTAGTTTGATTTTCTGGAGTGCTATATGCTTTAATTGAGACATAAATGGCTGGTCTAAAACAGTCGGCAATACTCATAATAATAAGAATCGCAATACATAATCCCCAAAATGATGTGATGTACTGCAAGCAAATGAAGCTTAGTCCAGTTATAAGTAAACTAAATATCATTACTTTATAAAATCCAAATATATCTGTAAGTTTTCCTCCTAACCAACCACCAATTACAGAGCCTATACCAAAAAATGCTAAAATCCAGCCAGCATCATCCTTACTAAAGTCTAAGTTTTTGGTGAGGTATAACGATAGAAATGGAATTACCATTGTACCAGCTCTATTTACTAAAGAAATTAAGGAGATATACCAGATTTCTTTAGAAAGTCCTTTGAAGGAATCGATATAATTTATGTAGAGTTTTTTCATTTTGGTTGATATTAAAAAAATAAAAAGTCCGACGGTATCGTCGGACTTTTAAATATTGTTTGATAGTATGTGTATATAGCTACAATAGATAATGCATCCGAATGTCTTCCGAAGAAATGACTGTGGTTTGCTTTGTATATCTAATTGCTTGTCGCATTTTATTTTTTAATGTTTGAATCAAAACTACAATAAAAATTGATAAGTTGTATTTTTGGTAAAGAAATATAATCCTTCAATGAAATATATACTTCTTCCAATGCTTATATTTTTGGTCTTTGGTTGTTCCCAAAAGAAACATAGTCTTAAGGGTCAAACTGAGTGGCAAAGACAGACGAATTCCAACTTTAAGGATGCATCTAAATCTCCTTTAAAGGCAAAGGATTTAAAGAATTTTACCGGTTTAGATTTTTTTGATTTTGACTCCACATTTGTGGTCAAAGCTATTTTAGAAAGAACACCTAATTCAGAGTGGTTTAATATGAAAACAACTGATGATAGATTATCAAAAGAACGTATATATGGAATTTTAAAGTTTCAAATAAAAGGTAATCCTTACCAATTAAATGTTTATCAGGGTGAAGAAAATATGCAAACTGAAGGTTATGAAGATTATTTATTCCTTCCATTTCTAGATGATACAAATGGAAATATTTCCTATGGTGGTGGACGCTATATAGATCTTAGGATCCCAAATAATGATAGTATAATTATAGATTTTAATAAGGCATATAATCCACTTTGCGTTTACAATGAAAAATATTCTTGTCCAATCGTACCAAGGGTAAATTATTTAGACATTGAAATTAAAGCAGGGATGAAAAAATTTAAAAAGCTTTAGTTTATTTGACAAGGAAAATTCCTAGGAAGACTGCTAAAAATCCTATGACAAAACTACCTATGGTATATAAAGCAAAACTTGTAAAATCACCCGATTTTAAAAATACATGATTCTCATACGCAAAGGTTGAAAAAGTTGTAAACCCACCACAAAAACCTGTAGCTAATAGTAATGTCTGACTTTGGGTCAGGCTATCATTTTTACTAGCAAGTCCAAGGATGATTCCAATAAGTAAACTACCTAAAATATTGGCCAAAAAAGTGCCATAAGGTATGCCATCGCCAGTGCTATTGAGCCATTTGCCAATTAAATATCTTAATACGCTACCGATACCACCACCAAAAAAAACGAGTAAAATTTGTTTCATTTATTCTTTTAGTGGGATATAGATTTCGGTTCTCCAATCTGCAGGATTAGGAAAATTACCTGGATCATTTGTGTAAATCTCAAATGGTTTTAAATCGGATTGTACCAATCCATTTTCTGATATATGATTCATAGTGGCTTCCCATGCCTTAGAAAGATTTGTATAATTACCTAACAAAATAGTTTTTAGAACTTTAGTCTTCGGTATATAACCGATCGAAACATCTGATCCTTCAGGTATAGTATAGCGTTCATTCACAGGTATACCGTTACTCATAATAACATTGTCTTCGCCCATATCATTATATACTGTCAATGGCATTCCAAAAGGGACTATACCTTTACTACCCATAAATTGCATAACTGCACCAAAATTTTCACCCATTTTGGCACTCATATTCGTTGAATTAGCATTTGTGGTCTTATATAAATAAAATCCTCCACCATATTCTGTAATACCATTAATATTTATATCATATCGCGCCATGTCCTCAGTAACTAAGCTGTCAAGTTTAAAAAGTCCACGTTCAAAATCAGGACCTGTTTCCGATTCAATAGAACCCATTAAAGTTGTAAATAGCTTAGAGACAAAATCTTGATTACCATCCATAGCCCATGTCACCTTGGTGCCTTCATCGGTTGGTTCAAAAGTCCAGTTTACATTAGATTTTGCTTCATAGGGTGCAGTAAACTCAATTAATTGAGTAATAGACTTATTTTCTTCAATAGTATTGGTTGTCATTTGACCTTCACCTAGAATTTCACCTTTCCAAGAAAAATTTGCATTTTCTCCGCTTGTTTTATCACCATATGTTATTGTGGCGTCAGGCTCTTGTTCAATCCATGGTGAGAATGATGGCCATTCCTTAAAATCATTTACTTTTTGATAGAGTAATGAAGCAGGTGCATTGATAGTTCTACTTCTATTAAAACTGAATTCATTGGGTTGAACCGCTACATATATCGAAAATCCGATAATGAAAATTAACAGTAACAATAAAATGTACTTAAACGCTTTCATTGATTGATAAAGTTTAGTTGTTATTCAAAGATAGTAATTTTATGATATGTCATATAAGTATTACCTTTGTGGAAATACTAAAATCAACTAACATATGAAATTTAAATCAATATTAAAATTTTGTCTAATAGCACTAATGATAGTGGCTTGTAAGGACGATTCAAAAGAGGGTGCATTTAAGGAAGTAGACACAAAATTTGATTATAATGTAGAGCAATTTGCTGATGTTAAGATTCTACGTTATAAAATCCCAGGATGGGATAATCTTACCTTAAAAGAACAAAAATTAGTGTATTATTTAACTGAAGCTGGTCTTGCCGGTAGAGATATTATGTGGGATCAAAACTACAGACATAATTTAAAGATTAGACGTGCTCTTGAAAATGTATTTAAGGAATATTCTGGTGATAAGACTACAGATGACTGGAAGAATTTTGAAATATATCTTAAACGTGTTTGGTTTAGCAATGGTATTCATCATCATTACTCAAATGATAAGCTGAAACCAGATTTTACAAAAGACTATTTAAACGAATTGTTTTTAGCTACAAACACCAAGCTAGATGGTGAAGCATTTGATGTTATTTTTAATGATAAAGATTCTAAAAAAGTAAATCAGGCCAAAGGAGTAGATAATGTTGCGCTTTCAGCAGTTAATTTTTATGGTCCAGATGTTACAAGCGATGATGTTGTTAATTTTTACAAGGCTAAAAATTCACCAGACCCAAATAGACCATTGTCTTATGGATTAAATTCTCAGTTGATAAAAGAGGATGGTGTTTTAAAAGAACGAGTCTATAAATCTGAAGGATTATACGGCCAGGCAATTGATGAAATTATAGAATGGTTAAGTAAGGCTAGAGAAGTTGCAGAAAATGAAGCTCAAGGTAAAGCGTTAGACTTACTCATTAAATATTATATGACAGGAGATCTACAAACTTGGGACGATTATAATGTAGCTTGGACAGCTGCAACTGACGGGAATGTAGATTACATTAATAGCTTCATAGAGGTATACAACGACCCTATAGGATATAGAGGCTCATATGAAACAATTGTACAGATCAATGACTTTGACATGTCTAAAAAAATGGCCGTTCTATCGGAAAACGCCCAATGGTTTGAAGATAATTCTCCATTAATGGATGAGCATAAAAAGAAGAATGTAGTTGGTGTAACCTATAAAGTAGTTACAGTAGCTGGAGAGGCAGGTGATGCATCACCGAGTACACCTATTGGAGTTAATCTACCAAATGCCAATTGGATAAGAAAAGAAGTAGGTAGTAAATCTGTTTCGTTAGGAAACATAATTGAGGCCTACAATAATGCCGGTAGCTCAGGTCGTTTAAAAGAATTTGTTCATGATGAGGAAGAATTAGCACTTGAAGAAGAGTATGGACAACTAGCAGATAAACTTCACACAGCGTTGCATGAAGTTATAGGTCATGCATCAGGTCAAATTAATCCAGGTGTAGGAGAGACCAAAGAAACGTTGAAGAACTATGCTTCTACTTTAGAAGAAGGAAGAGCAGATCTTGTTGGTCTTTATTATTTATATGATTCTAAATTACAAGAATTAGGTTTAGTTGAAGATTGGAAAGCAGTAGGTATGGCAGCCTTTGATGGTTATATTAGAAACGGCTTAATTACACAATTAATTAGATTGAATCTTGGCGATGATGTAGAAGAAGCTCATATGAGAAACAGACAATGGGTTTCTGCTTGGGCATATGAGAAAGGTAAAGTAGACAATGTTATTGAAAAGGTAAGTAGAGATGGTAAAACGTATTATAATATAAATGATTATGATAAATTACATGAGTTATTTGGTCAGTTGTTGAGAGAAACACAACGTATTAAATCTGAAGGTGATTATGATGCAGTTGAAGCATTAGTTGAGGGATATGGTGTAAAAGTTGACCAAGAGGTGCATGCGGAAGTGTTAGAACGCAACAAGCAATTTACGTCTGCTCCGTACAGTGGATTCGTTAATCCAGTTCTAGTACCTGAAATGAATGATTCTGGTGAAATTACAGCAATTAAGGTAACACAACCTAAGGGATTCCCAGAACAAATGTTAGTATACAGTAAAATTTACAATCACTTACCTGATGTAAATTAATCTTAAAAAGATATATAAAGAAAAAAGCAGTTGCGATTCACAACTGCTTTTTTTATTTAGTGTTTAATAAACCGTTTGGTTAATTTTATTCCGTCTACATCAAATAATACAAAATAAACACCTTCTTGAAGTTTCTCAACAAATACATTGTCTCCAGGATTAGCTCTTTCTAGAACCATTTTTCCTGTTAGATCGACAATTTGAACACGAGAAATAATCAATTCAGTATCAAAATATAATCTGTCTGAAGCCGGATTTGGATATAGCCTAATATCATTTGGTGAATACTCTTCATCATCAATGCTTAAACTATCCGTTACAGTAACATTAACTGTTACTGAATCTGTATTTCCTGAAGCATCTGTTACTGTTAAAACAACAGGAAATACACCTTCCATTGTAAACGTATCAACGTCAATACTGAGAGTTGCAGTACCACAATTATCACCAGAACCATCGTCAACATCAGCTGCTACAATTGTAATTGATCCCATTCCTAGTAAATCAACAGTTATATCCATACCACTAGCTATTGGATCCAAATTGTCTTCAATAGTTACAGTTGCGGTGGCACTATCATTTAAACCACCAGAATCCGTGACTGTTAAGGTTACTGTGTTTGGTCCAATGTTAGAACAGTCAAAGCTCGAAATGTCTAAAGTGCTCATATCAATAGAACAATTGTCGTTTGAACCGTTATCGATATCTGCAGGTACAATTGTTGCATTACCACTTGCGTCCAAGGCCACAGTAATGTCCTGTGTAATTGCCACTGGATCTGCTATGTCTTCGATAGTAACTGTAATTGTTGCAGTATCTGTATTACCACTTTGATCTGTAACTGTAAGAGTTACTGAATTTGCACCAATGTCACTGCAATCAAATGAAGAAACATCTAGACTACTTGATGTTATAGAACAGTTATCACTAGAGCCATTTTCAACATCAGCAGGCACTATTGAAGCATTTCCACTTCCATCTAACTGAAGAGTTATATTCTGTGCTACAGCAACTGGATCAATACTATCTTCAACTGTAACGGTTGCAGGTGTATTTGTAACATTTCCATTATTATCAGTTACAGTTAATGTTACTGTATTATCGCCTAGGTCTGTACAGTCAAAAGATGTAATATCCAAAACACTAGTTGCGATACCACAATTATCTGATAATACATTTTCAATATCTGCTTCAACAATGGTAACGCTACCACTTGCATCTAATTGAACCGTTATGTTTTGAGTGGTTACACTTGGAAAAATATTATCTTCTACCGTAACAGTGGCTGTGGTATTGTTACTATTACCACTAGGATCAGTAACAGTCAATGTAACTGTATTTACACCAACATCATCACAATCAAAACTTGTAATATCTAAACTTCTTGTATCAATACTACAGTTGTCGTTAGAGCCATTGTCTACATCTGTAGGACTAATTGTGGCATTTCCACTAGCATCTAACTGAACTGTAATGTTCTGACCAATCGCTGTTGGGTTGGCAACATCTTCAACTGTCACTGTTGCTGTTGCAGTATCAGAATTGCCACTCTGATCTGTAACGGTCAATGTTACTGTATTATCTCCAAGATTACTACAGTCAAAAGATGATACATCTAAACTTCTGGTCGAAATAGTACAATTATCACTTGATAAATTGTCAATTTGTGTTGCTAAAATAGTAGCACTGCCAGTAGCGTCTAATTGCACTGTGATATTTTGTGTAATAGCAGTAGGATCAATAGAATCTTCAACAGTTATTGTTGCTGTTGCAGTATTACTATTACCGCTTTGATCTGTCACGGTTAAAGTCACTGTATTAGCACCTAAATCTGTACAATCAAAATCCGTAATATCTAAACTCTTTGTAACTATTGTACAATTATCAGTTGACAAATCAACATCATCAGGTACAATTGAAACTGCTCCAGTACCGTCTAACTGAACAGTAATGTTCTGCGTTTGAGCATCTGGTATTGTATTATCTTCTATTGTAACAGTAGCGCTAACTGTATTGGTATTGCCATCAGGATCCGTAACCGTAAAGTTCACGGTATTAGCTCCAAGATTCGTACAATCAAAATCCATAACATCCACACTATTAGATACAATACTACAATTGTCCGTAGAGCCATTTTCAAGATCATTAGCTGTTATGCTTGCCATACCATTTGCGTCGAGCGAAATGGTAAGATCTTGAGCTACTGCAATAGGATCTATATTGTCTACAACTGTAATTGTAACATTTTGAGTGCTTACCTTCATTTCAGCATCCGTTGCTGTTACCATAACAGTATTGGTACCTAAATCGGCACAGGTGTAATCGAACTGAGGTTGATCTAAAACTACCGAGACTAATTCACAATCATCAAACGTACCATTATCTACATCAGCGATAGTAATACTGCCTTGTCCACTAGCATCCAATTCTACTGTAATATCTGGAAATACAACAATGGTCGGATCTTGGTTGTCAAATACATCAACATCGTCTAAAATTTTATACATTGAATAATTACCATCGGTGTTTTTCATACTAATCCAAACATCATGGATATCACAGGTTACCATATCTGTTGGAATTTCAACCAAATACTCATCAGGATTTCCTGTTGGTGTAAATGCCAATGGTGTACCTGTCCCAAAACCTAACTCTGCATCATATAGGAACTCAATCTCATCTAATGCTGCTACAGGTGGTGTTGCAAAATCAGCGGCATCTATTATAAAGAATCGTTTTCTTTCGTACAAACTCCAGGTACCATCCAAATTTTGCGCTCTGATACCCAGTTCGTGAAATCCTCCATCTAAAGAACCAAGAGGTATTACCAAAGGATCAGTAGATTCACTTGGGCTACCTGGTATTGCTATTGCCGTTCCATTGCCAAATCCAGGATCAGTGTCGAACCAGTATTCTAATTGCTGTAAATTAGAAATGGGATTACTACCAGCAATATCACTAACATAGAATGTCTTATTATCAAACAAACTCCAGTCGCCATTAAGATTTTGAGCTCTGATGCTAATAGTTTCAAATCCTTCATCTAATCCCGTTAAAGGGATGACATAAGATTGTGTTAGTTCACTAGGATTGCCTGTAAAAGATAATGGATTACCATTTCCAAATCCTGGATCAATACCAAACCAATATTCCATGGCAGCCAAGTTAGATGGTGGTACAGCACCTGTATTTTCAAAAATGTAGAAGCTATTTTTTGTGAATAAACTCCAAGTACCATCTAAATTTATGGCACGCATTCCTAAAGTATGAAATCCAGCATCTAAACTCCCTAATGGTATAACAAAACTTTCTGTAGTCTCATTAATCGGACTACCAGTAATTGATAAGGTAGTACCTAAACCAAATCCAGGGTCCGTGTCAAACCAATATTCTATCTCATCTAGGTTAGAAATTGGTGCGCCACCTGTTGTAAAATCGAAAATATAGAAATCAGAAGCATCAAATAAACTCCAATTACCTCCATTATCAAGAGCTCTAATGGAAAGTTTGTGAAAACCTTCATTCAATCCAGTAACTGGTATGACAAGGTTTTGTGTGAGTTCACCAGTATTTGCATTTGCGCTAATTGCCGTTCCGTTACCAAAGCCTGGATCAGTGCCAAAATAATATTCATAACTTGTTATCGTTTGTCCTTGCAACTGATAGATACCTATCAAAATTAGCAAGGGTAATATTTTTTTGATTACACTGAAAAAATAATTGGTAACTGATAGCGAGCGCATTTTTTTTTGCGCTCTCATATTAATTAGCTTTAGCCGTAACGGTCACATTAATATTACCATTTTTAGGTACAGCACCATCATAAGAAATAACATCTAATGTTGGTAAGCCTCTTGGTACACCTAATTTGCTATAGTTGAAGCCATTATTAAACAACCCCATTTCAGAACCACCGCCACCACCAGTTAGCGCAGGAGAACCTGCTTGTAAAGTGAGGTCATCTTCTGGTCTTATTGCTGAATCATATGATGAGGACGTTCCAGCGAAACTTTGTGACACTGTATTATCTACATTAGTAAATAAAGGATCGGTATTGTTTAATGATCCTGTCTCAGTGAATGATCCTGAAGCATTTGCAACATAATCTAAATTTCCAAAACCATAATTATACGTAAGATTATTCGATAAATTAAATGGTCCATTATTTAAATTAACAAATCTATTTGAGCCACTATTTAGTATAAACATATTGTTGAATAAAATTAAAGTACCATTTGCAACATCGTTGTTATTAATTGTAATTGACGATGTTCCTCTAAATACATTATTTGCAACAACCAAAGTAAGAGTCTGTTCAGTAGATAATGTAGAAAGTATGATATTATTTGATACTAATACATTACTAGCATTATCGTCAACAAATAATCCAGCCCTAAGAATACAGCCGCGTATTTCTGAGTCATCTGTTGGTACATTAAATGTTCCAAGATTAAACGTGCTACTAACTTCACACTCATAGAGCCTGAACCCAGTATATGGTGGAGGTGATGGAGCTCCTGTTAAGGACCAAGTGATACTAGAAATAAATAAACCTTTAAATTCTACATTACTACTTCTAACACTTACAGCACCTATAGTTGATATTTTACCAGGTTCACTGTGGGATCTTCCCACTATGGTTAAAGGTTTGGTAATATTTAAATTACCATAAGAAGTTCCAGAAGGTTGCACATAGATAATATCGTTATCTGCCGCATTATCATGTGCGTCTTGTATGGTGGTGTAGGTTGTTGTTGAGTTGGCATTGTTGTCAATTGTAATAATTGTTTGGGCTTCAATGTTGGTTAAAAATAAACCAAGTGAACAGAAAAGGAACACTTTTCTGAAAAATGTAAGTGTTTTCATAATTTATAAAGAATTGATTAATAGCTATTTATAATTTACAAAAAAATGATGATGAATAAAAGTGTCTTGATTATCAGAATAATATGATATTATTGGGTAATACTATCGTATCGTCAGTAAATTCAGGTCTTTTCTAGTTTGAAATTTATTTTAAAAAAATTAAAAAAATTCACAGAATTTTTGATTTTATTAGCTTAGTTATATCATTAGGTAAATAAATTGACGAATTTATAAAACCTCATAATTTGTGCGAAAAATAATACAATTAAAGATCTAAAAATCAATATGTTATATTAATTTTCTGACAGAAATTTTTGAAGATAGCAACAATAAAAATTGACGAATTTACATAAAGATGAACTTCACAGCTGCAATAAGGCCAATAAAACCAATAAAGGCTATTAAGATCCAAACCGTGCCTTTGTAATATTTTTTATGAAGCGGTAAATCCTTGCGGTACTGAAATGCAATAACAATTACAAAAGCAATAAAAAATAATATTCCAAAAATCAATTGACCAGTACTAAACATCTGCTTATTTTTATGCAAAAATAACAATTACTCAATTTATAAACTAGCTACCATGCAAGATAAAATCAATGCAGTTAAAGCATTCCATACGGCCTTTAAAATAGGGCATAGAGAAACACCAAAAGCCAATTTGGGAATAGAAAAGAATATGCTGCGCTATAAATTAATGCGAGAAGAGAATGAAGAGTATTTAGAAGCTGCCAATGATAATGATTTGGTTGAGGTGGCAGATGCACTTGGTGATTTGCTATATATTTTATGTGGTACCATAATTGAGCATGGCCTACAATATAAAATCGAAGAGGTTTTTGATGAAATACAACGCAGTAATATGAGTAAACTTGGCGAAAACGGCGAGCCTATTTACCGTGAAGATGGCAAAGTACTAAAGGGCCCAAATTATTTTAAGCCTCATATTAAAGAAATATTAGATAAATAATAGTCTTAGTAGACTTTTATGCGCCAACCAAAAGGATCTTCAGCTTGGTTGGTTTGTATGTCTGTAATACGCTTCTTTAGACGTTCACCATAGGTGTTATCTAGTTCTGGCAACTCATAGTTTACGCCTTTAAATCCAAATCCAGAAATTGGTGAAACCACAGCTGCAGTACCAGCACCAAAAAGTTCTTTTAAACTTCCGTTTTCAGAGGCTTCAATAAGTTCAGTTACTTTTATTTTACGTACTTCAACATCTATACCCTCGTCTTCGGCAATTTTTAAGATACTTTTTCTTGTAATACCATCCAATATTCTATCACTTGTTGGTACAGTAAGCAAGGTGTCATTTATGCGGACAAAAATATTCATTGCACCAGCTTCTTCAATATATTCGTGAGTATTATCGTCTGTCCAGATAACTTGTTGGAATCCTTTTTCTTTTGCTAACTGTGTTGGGTAAAACTGCCCAGCATAATTTCCGCCGGCTTTCGCAAAACCTACACCACCATTTGCAGAACGCGAATATTTTTCTTCGATAAGAACTTTAACTTTACCTGAAAAATAAGGTCCTGACGGGGCAAATGCAATTACAAATTTATAGGCATCTGCTGGAGAAGCATGAAATCCTTCACCTGTAGCAAACATAAACGGACGTATGTAAAGTGCGCTTCCTTCTGAAGTAGGTATCCAATCCTTTTCTAATTTAAGTAGCTCCTTTAAACCGTTCATAAAATATTCCCCAGGAATCTCTGGCATAGCTAATCGCTTGGCTGAAATATTCATACGCTTGCAATTATCAATAGGTCGAAATAGAAAAACACTACCATCAGCATCCTTATAGGCTTTCATGCCTTCAAAAATAGATTGTCCATAATGAAAAATCTTTGAAGACGGTTGTAATGTAATTCCTTGGTAAGGCACAATTTTAGGTGTTTGCCATTTACCATCTTCATAATCACAAACAAACATGTGGTCTGAAAAAATTTTACCAAATGCTAGATTACTAAAATCTACACTATCAATTTTTGATGTTTTAGACCTTTCAATATGTATTTTTTCTGAATATGTAATAGCCATAAAAACGTTGGATTTATTGAGCAAAAATAAGCAATCATTACCGTTAAAAAAAGGTAATATTTCTTTAAATTTCGTAAATTTGCAACTCGACAACAAATCAATTAAAATATTAATAAAATGAAAAAATTAATCTGGATTTTCGCACTTAGTTTAGCAATTGTTTCTTGTAAGAATGAAGCAAAAACATTAGAAAGCGAAGTAGAGGTTGTAAAAGATGAATTAGCCTATGCTACGTTTGGGATGGAAATAAATGATGATGATGCCTTATCTACTGACCGCATGATGGAGCACTACAAGGGGCTAAAGGCTGGTGATACAGTTAATGCAAAAATGAAGGGAAAAATTGTTGAGGTATGCTCTAAAAAAGGATGTTGGATGACTTTAGATGCAGGAGGAGATAATACCATTATGGTAAAATTTAAAGACTATAGCTTCTTTATGCCATTAAACGCAGAAGGTGAAGTCGTTATTAATGGTAAAGCTTATGTTGCTGAAACTTCAGTAGATGAATTAAGACATTATGCAGAAGATGCTGGTAAGTCTAAAGAAGAGATTGAAGCAATAACAGAGTCTAAATTAGAATACCATTTTGAAGCGGATGGCGTCCTTTTACAACAATAGATTCTTAATAGTTTTTCTATCGGTTGTATTCATTTTTTCGAGTTGTAAAGATGAGGAGAATGTTGCAGAACAACCAAAAAAAGAAAAGATAGAATATGAAATATACAGGCCTTCTGAAATGGCCAATTTTATGAATGCCATGTATGCCTATAATGTGCAATTAAAGCAACAGATTATAAAAGGCGAAACGCCAGTTATAATGCCTTTAGATTTAATGAAGTTGCACTCTGCGGAAATGAGCAATGGTCATGCAAGAACACCAGTTTGGAATAGTTTTGTCAACGTATTTATTGAAGCACAACAATCTGTAGCAGACACCTTGTCTAATGTAGAGTTAAGAGCGCGTTATAACGATGCTATTAATAACTGCTTGGCATGTCATAAAACAGAATGTACAGGACCGATACCTAAGATCAAAAAACTATTGATTCAATAGGTTTGAAGCGCAAAATAATAACAACAGCAGACGGTTCTAAAACCATACAAATTGAAGAATGGAACGAACAATATCATTCCATTCACGGAGCGATTAACGAAGCAAACCATGTTTTTCTTAAACATGGTTTGCTTTTTTATTCTCATTACAACCAAAAACCTGAACCTATTACAATATTAGAAATAGGTTTTGGTACAGGTTTAAACGCATTTTTGACTTTAGTTGACGCTGAAAAACAGAGCCTTAATATTGACTATGTTGGTGTTGAAGCTTATCCTGTTTCAATGGATGAGATTATTCAATTGAATTATGTTGATTTAATATCAAAAAACCATGCTTCATTATACAGCAAGATGCATGAGATAGATTGGGAAGTCACCACAAACATTACTTCAAATTTCAAATTAGAGAAACAACAAAAGTTCTTTAGGGAAATAAAAGCAAAAAATGAATTTGATATCATTTATTTTGATGCTTTTGGTGCTCGTGTTCAACCAGATCTGTGGACAAAAGATATATTTAAAATAATGTATCGAGCAATGAAAAACAATGGAGTTTTGGTTACATATTCAGCCAAGGGTAGCGTAAGACGAGCTATGCAAGCTGTAGGTTTTGAGGTTGAAAGACTACCTGGCCCTCCCGGAAAACGCGAAATGTTACGAGCCATAAAACGTTAAATCCTATTTAAAGTCTATTCTTACGATTGGTGCCTTTAGTATCTTTACAAAAAAAGCAAGATGACGGTTTTAATAACAGGTGCGACAGGATTAGTAGGACAGGAGATTGTTAAACAATGTCATACAACAGGTATTAATATTCATTACTTAACGACATCAAAATCTAAGCTAGCAAACGAAGCAAATTATAAAGGCTTTTATTGGAATCCAAACAATAACGAAATTGACCACAAGTGTTTCAAAGATGTTTCAACTATTATTAACTTAGTAGGTGCATCAATATCAAAAAGATGGACTGATATCTACAAAAAAGAAATATTAGAGAGTCGCACAAAGACCGCTAAATTACTTCAAGATACGATAACAGCTCATAATTACAAGATTGATCATGTTATTTCGGCTAGCGCAATTGGTGTTTATCCATCGAGT
Organism: Winogradskyella sp. A2; assembly: GCF_046762865.1. Classification (NCBI taxonomy): domain Bacteria; kingdom Pseudomonadati; phylum Bacteroidota; class Flavobacteriia; order Flavobacteriales; family Flavobacteriaceae; genus Winogradskyella; species Winogradskyella sp. A2. The sequence goes on along the minus strand of NZ_JBKQXM010000003.1, from coordinate 410,991 downwards.
TTTACTAATTATTATGATGAAGAATACGATCAAAACTCAGATTCGTTTTTAGGGAAGGTCGTAGAACAATGGGAAGACGCAGTAGAAGGCTTTAAAGATTTAGGGTGTAAGGTGGCGAAAATTAGAATTGGATTAGTTTTGGCTAAAGACGGAGGCGCATTACCCGAAATTGTAAGACCAATAAAGCTTGGAGTAGGTGCAGCCTTTGGAAATGGTAAACAATGGCAAAGTTGGATTCATGTAGAGGATTTGGCTGGTATTTTTACACATGTTTTGAGACATAAATTGGAAGGTGTTTATAATGGTGTTGCCCCAAATGCAGTTACTAATACTGAACTTACTAAAGCCGTGGCAAAAGTGTTACACAGACCGTTAATATTTCCAAATATTCCAAAAGCACTAATGAAATTAATTCTTGGTGAGATGCATATTTTGCTTTTTGAGAGTCAGCGTGTGAGTTCCCAAAAAATAGAATCAAAGGGGTTTCATTTTGAGTACGCAAATCTAAATCCTGCCCTTGAAGATTTACTGAATTAATTACTTAGCACTTTTAATAACATCGGTTTTTTTCTTTTTGAGACAGGCAAGGTGGTCTTGTCATTAAGAATTACATACCCACCGTCTTTATTTATATAGCTTTGAAGATGTTGTAGGTTGATTAAATGAGAATGGTGTATTCTTAAGAAGCCTGAATCTTGAAGTATTTCCTCAAAATCCTTTAATGTTTTAGCGACAACTTCTTTTTTATCTCCTTCTAAAAATATTTTTGAATAGTTGCCATCAGATTGAATTCTTAAAATAGAACTACACTCGTACATAAATACGCCCTTGGTTGTTTGTAATGCTATTTTTTGACGTAGCGGGTCAATACTTCTATTATTAATTAAGCTGTTAATTTGTTGTTGCATTTTCTCTAAATCGATTTTTTTTGCTTTTTCAACAGCTTCAACTAATAGTGAACTGTCGATGGGTTTTAGGAGATAATCTAATGCACTAATTCTAATGGCTTTAATGGCATATTTACTGTATGCCGTAGTAAATATCACTTTAAAGTTTTTAGTATTAAGTTTTTCAAGTAAGTCAAAACCAGTACCATCTTTTAATTGAATATCTAAGAATACGATTTCAGGTTGTATTTCAGTAATGAGATCAAATCCTGATTTTACAGTTGAGGCGCTACCACAAATTTCAACATCAGGACAGTTATTCTTTAATTCCTGTTGCAAAGCCACAATTGCCTGCTTTTCGTCTTCAATGATTACTGCTTTCATATTACCAAACTTTTAAAATGGGTAGTTTAATGCAGACTTTAGTGCCTATATTATTTTCTCCATCTTTTATTTCAAAATTATTTTCGTCGTCATAATTGTTTTCAATATCAATGCGCTCTTTAGTTATTTTAAGAGCTTTAGATGTAGTGTCATTATTGGTCTTGTTCTTTTTTAATGAATGTGTGTATCCAATTCCATCATCTACAACACTGCAGATTAATTTATCTCCTCCAAGTTTAAAAGAAATTATTAGTAATCCTTTTTCTTCCTTTGGTGCTAATCCATGAATAATGGCATTTTCAACTAAGGGTTGCAAAATAAGACTTGGTATACCTATTTCTGACTTATCAATTAAAGGATCAACGTTTATGGTATAATCAAAAACATCTACATATCTAAGTTGAATGAGTTTTATGTATAAGGTTATTATTTCTAGTTCTTTTTCAATACTTATGAGTCGTTCATCATTTTCTAAAATCAGCCTCAATAGTTTTGATAGTTTGGTAATATAATTATTGGCTTCTTTGAGGTTGCCAACAGAATAATATCCTTTAATCGTATTTAGTGCATTAAATATAAAATGCGGATTCATCTGCATTCGCAATGCTTTTTGCTCTAAATCGAGCATTTGTTTTTCAATTTGTATTTGCTGTTGTTTAGCTTTTAACATCTTGCGTTCCTTGTTAAAACCTTTTTTAAGAGACGCAATACGTTTTCCAATTATAAAATAGAGTAAAGTAAGAAGTGCAATTATGACTATAAGTATAAATGGTAAGGTCTTATAAAATGGTGGATTTATTTTTAGATGTATTTGTTTTGATATGCTCCAAATACCACTTTTACCTTTTGCCCTAATTTCAATGGTTTGGGATCCACTACTTAAGTTTTTTATTTCTAAATTTCTATTATTGGTGGTGTTCCAAGGACCATCATTAATTCTATATTGATAGTTGAGTTTGGAATAATCTGAAAATGATATACCAGTAAACCCAATGCTTAGATCATTTTCTGAACTTTTAAGATTAAAAAGATCAGTAGGCTTAGTATTATTTATTAAAACATTTTGAATTACAATACTAGGTACTGCGTTGTTTGCTTTAATAGTTGACCAATCAAAGGATAATAATCCCTTATCGGTGGCGAGGTATATTAATGAATCATTTATGGCAATGTCATTAATCTTTTCTTCATCGATTCTAAGCAGTCGGTTTAAACTCGTTACTTTTATCTGATCGTTTTGAAATTCTATACCGTCAAGACCTTTATTTGTGCCTACGAGTAAACTTTCACCAAAGGGTTTGATGACATAACAAGTATTGCTAGATAACTCTTGTTTCTTTGAAATATGATGCTTTATACGTCCTCCTTTTAAAACAGACACACCCTTAGAATTCGTAGCTACTACATATTCTTTGGTTATATTATTAAAATGGATATCATGTATAGAAGAGTTTAGCTCTTCAGCCTCTTGGTTAATGCGATAAATTGAATCGTTCTTGTAAATAAATAATCCTGTGGTTGTCCCGAAGAAGAGGCCACGATCATCAAAGGATTCTAAAACATTAGTTCGTCTTTTAAAGATATTGTAGTCTTTATACTTATGTTTATTTTTTTCTTCGTTATTTGTTAACGATGGTATTTTACCCACATCACTTGGCAAACACTTGTATACCATTGAAGAAGCAATAAAATAATGAGATCCGTTATAATGAAAGTCGTTTGCCCCAAATCCATAAGTTTTAATTTCATTTTTATCTAAAATGAAAGATTTGTTATTGCCGGTAACAACAATATTATTGGGAATAGAACTAATATTTTTGATATACTCGTCTTCTATAGTATTGTTAAATGGTTTTACTAATTTATCAGATTCATTAGTTAGATTAAACAGACCCTTTTCTGAACCTATCCACAAATTGTTTGTGTCATCAAATTTTAGGGAGGTTATTTTAATACGTTCATTAAAAGTATCGTATTGCTTTAAATTAAAATTAGGGATAAATTTTATTCCATTATTCAATGTAGTAATCCAATAATTTCCTTGCCTATCTTTTAAACTATTTGAGATAATATCTCCTTGAAAATATTTTTCGATATTAGATTCTGTCTTAATCAGCAAGCCATTTCGCGTGCCTATCCAAAGTCTATTATCAATTTGTTCTAAGTCAATTATATCTTCGTTTATTTCAGGATTGTAAAGCTCAACGATACCAGTGGTTTTAACTTCTAACAAACCAATTTTATTGGCAAATAACTTCTTACCTTTAAAATCTACTGTTCTATAGGCAAAATATGGGTTCATTTGGTCACTGAAAGAATGTAAGAGCTTCATGTTATGATCTAAAACAGAATCTAGAGTAAGGTAAATAGGGTAATTGCCATCAATCCAATACCCAAATAAAGTAGCAGGTGTTTTAAAGGATTCAATATGATTGGTCTCTAAATTTATTTTTCTAACCTGTCCGTCTCGATATAGAATAAACAGGAAATGATAGATTTCAAAGGCATCAACAACAAGTTTGTCATGTGACGCTTCGTTTAAGAGTGTATTGTTTTTTGTATTGTAGAATTTACCATCCTTTAAAAAAGATAGTGAGCCGTTTAAAGTTAAGAACCAGATTCGGTTTTCAGAATCTTGGTAAACATTAAATACTTCGTTATCCGAAAGTCCGTCATCTGTACTAAAATGCTTGAAGGTATAGCCGTCATATCTTAATACTCCAACATCGGTTCCAAACCAGAGGAATCCATCATTATCTTCAAAGACCGAATAAACGTTAGATGTTGGTAATCCTTCTTCTATGCCATAATTTATTGTATAAGGATCTTGCCCAAAAATTGCAATGCAATGAAATATGAAGAGAAGGTATAGTCTTTTCAAAGATTTATATTATATCAATAAATATAGCCTTTTCCCAGCCCTTATCAAATTTCATCTTACGCACATATTGGCAGTTTTGATACACTTTTCTTTTGTATTTGCCCAATTAATAAATGAGGAGTACCAGTTATGTTAAACGATAATTTTTAATCGAATAAATAAAACTATCCACTTATCATAAAAACAAGCATTGAGTATAGATAATATGGAGTTTTACAAAACTCTAAATTTATTTATTATGAAAAAAAATCTACTTTTCTTCGCTGTGTTTTTCAGTGTGGTATTTGGTTTTGCTCAGGTCACTTTAGTAAGGGATATAATGAGTGGAGCCCCAAATGGTATAAATATTAATACCGAATTGTTTAAATATAATAACAAGATTCTATTCAAGAGTTTTGCAGGAGAACTATCTTATTCTGATGGAACCAATTCTGGAACATTCTGGATAAATATAGGTATCGGTAGGGCAGAACCAGAAGGATTTACACTAAATTCTGTTACTAATGAGGTTTATTTTAGTGCCAGAGGACCTGGTGTTAATGATACAACTGTTACGGAATTGTGGAAAACTGATGGAACTGCCGTTGGCACAATGTTGGTTCATGATTTTTCGCCATTTACGGGATGGAGTAGCAGACCAACAGATATTTGCGATAACAGCGGTATTATTTTTTGTAACGCCTATGTCAACAGTACAGGTAATGAACTTTGTATTTCTGATCCAATAAATACATCAAATAATACTATTTCGATTGATCCGACTGCAAGTGGTAGTAATCCTGAACACTTATTTGCTTTTAATGGTAATGTATATTTTTCGGCGAGTGGTCCTGCAGGTTATCGCGAACTGTATGTTTCGGATGGCACATATTCTGGAACAGGATTATTGAAAAATTTAAATCCAGTTGGTTTTGGCGATCCTGAAGAATTTGTAGAGTTTAATAATAAGCTTTACTTCACGGCCAAAAATGGTTCAAGTGGAAGAGAGCTATGGGTAACTGATGGTACATCAGCTGGCACATACATGGTCGCTGATATTAATCCAGGAGGTCATAGTAATCCTAGTAATTTCCATGCGGTAGGTAATCGGCTTTATTTTAGTGCCACGAACGATAGTACAGGAACTGAATTATATTATATGTTAACCAATGAAAGTGTCATATTATATAGAGATATCAATCCTGGTACTGCGAGCAGTAACCCTTCAGGATTTACATCATATAACGGATACACCTATTTCAATGCTGATGATGGAACTAATGGTCAAGAATTATGGCGAACTAATGGAAGTATTTTTGGTATTGGACTTTTTAAAGACCTTAATCCAAATGGTTCAAGTAGTCCTGTATCTTTTAAAAAATATAATGGCAATCTATATTTTTCCGCAGATGACGGTACAAATGGTGAAGAATTGTGGATTACTGATGGAACTTCAGTGGGTACTGTTATGATTGCCGATATTAATCCTGGGGCTGGTAGTAGTGCACCTAGATTTCTGGTGGATGTTGATGGAGAGCTATTATTCCATGCAGATGATGGTTCAGTGGGTAGAGAATTATGGAAGTATGTTGATCCAGCTCTTTCAACAGATGATGTTGAATTAAGCTCAGAAATAAAACTACTACCCAACCCATCGCAAGATTATTTTTCAATCTCAACGCAATTAAATATTGAAGATGTACTTGTATATGATATTAATGGAAAATTGGTAAAACAGTTTTATGGATTGCAAGATCAATACAAAATTGAGGATTTAAGTACTGGTTTATATTTGGTCAATGTGTATTCTGAAGATAAAAAGGAAACACTTAAACTTATGAAACTATAATTTTTGTATCGCCTTTTTGAAAAATATAAACTAGAACTTTTTTTAACCGTTTTCTATACCATAACCTTTTTAATCATATGGTTATTGTTTAGATAGTTTTAAAGTTAGGGCGAGCCTCTCAGATTTATCTGAGGGGCTTTTTTTTAACCAGAAATAGGGGACTGTTATAGGGTAAATAATAGCAATTAATTATATATAGTGTTGTAAATAGTTATTTATTCCGTTTTAAATTCAGGACTTACAATTTTTTCAAAGCAATCAGCGTTTGGTTTTTCATTCGGGTTATTGAAAAATTTGTTAGCTAATTCCATCGCACATTGATTACTCCAATTGGTAGTTGGGCCGTGTTTCCAACCTTTAAAAATCAAGTGATAACTATTAACTAGATTATTAGTCATTGATTCAGCCCATTTAATAGGCGTCAACTCATCATATTCTCCACTTATTAAAAGAACAGGTATATCGCTTTTTACAGCCTTATTCTCAATTTCAGACTCCTTATTAACGCTCCATATTTCGCAAATTTCGTTATCATATACTGCTGGTGATAACCCTTTCAATTCGGGATATTTGTTTGTCTCTTCTTTGATTAATTCTAAAGAATTGAATGGGTTTTCTTCTGCGCACCATACAGATAAACGCATTCCAATGCCTACACCTTTTCCAGGTTCTTGGAAAAGATAGGATAGTTGTTCTTTAACAGATGTCAAGTCGTTATTTAATAGTCTGTCAATCTCAAAAGGAATATTAGGTACATCACCAGTGTACGCAGAACTAAAAACTGAAATCAAATCTTCACCTTTCAAATAAAACGTTTCGATTTTTCCATTTTTTGGATTCTTGATTTCTACTTGTAGTGGATTTATAGTTTTTTCTTCCAAATACTTAAAGAAACGGTTTTTAATATTGGGAAAGGACGAGTTGCACTTTTCATCATTTTCACAATCCGAAAGCAACTTTGTAATAGTTTCTAAAAGATTTTTCACGCTTTCTTCATCATAGTTTACTTCTAATGGTAGTGGTGAATCCATCACAACACTTCTGATTTTATCGGGATAATCTCGTATTAAAACCTGCCCGATTTTAGTGCTGTAAGACATTGTAAGCAAGTTGTATTTTTCAATTTCCAATACATTTACTAAGTCATTAATATCGGCTGCAATTTGGTTTGTTGTGTAATAGTTTAGGTCAATTCCTTTTTTGCGCAATTGTTCATTGCACGCTTTGGCTGCTTTTTGAAAAAGACTATCAGTTTTGGTAGGATCAAAATTTGGAAAATTAGATTGATAAACCGCTTTTGCCCATTCGGGACAATCTAAACTTGGTTTTGCGTATTGAGTACCCCTTTGCTCGAATAAAATAAAATCTCTATCATCAAGATACTTGTAGTATTCCATATATTTTGATGCACGCATAGAAGTATAACCAGGACCACCAACAGTATATAAAATGGGGTCGGGTTTTGGGTTTTTGCTTCGACTTTTGAAAATGTATATTGGTAACTTTATCCTATTGCCGTTAGGGTTATTTCTGTTTTCGAGAACTTCTAAATATCCAAAAGTATAGTCTTTTCCTTCAGGAATTTTGTGAGTAGTTTTTTTAGAAACTGAAAAAGTCGGAACAAATTCTGTTGCTGTCTTTTGTGTCGATTTGCAACTTATTAAAACAGAAATAAGCGCCATTAAATATAAGTGAGATTTCATAGGCTTTAATTACTTTTAATTGCTGTCCACACTGCTAAAAAATTCTTGTTTATAGAATGCGTTGTACCGTGCAAAACACCATCTTTGTAATAGAAAGTAGTATTATAAATACCTGAGTTATCGCCTGAAACTAAAGCACCATAAATAACATCTAATTGTGTATTAATTTGAGCATTTCTGATTTTTACACCTTCACGATAGAATTCACCTTTGAATGTTTTACCTTCAATTTTAGTGATGTTCATCATAGCGAAATTTGAATCTGTTTTATCCTGCGGACTCATATCGAGTTTCCATTTACCAACTAAAACATTTAAGTCAATATCTGTAGCTTGGGCTCTCACACTAATAGGAATTGATAGTAATAAACTAAAAAATAATACATAAATAATTTTCATTTTTATAGGTTTTTTGATTTGATACAAACCTATAATTTTGATATTTAAAAATAGTTTCAAATGGCAAATTGAAACCTATTTAATCCATTAAAATTGGGTCATTATGAGAATTGACACCTTACTTTTTAATCTTCAATTCGCTTGGTAAAATACCAAGTTGCTTTTTCACGGCACGATTAAATGAAGACTTTGAATTAAAACCTGCGTCCATAGCGATACTGAGCAAAGTATATTTTGAATTATTCGAATTTTGCAAAAGTGATTGCACTTCTTTTACTCTGTATTCATTTACAAAGTCATTAAATCGTTTGTTATAAACCTCACTGAGACTTTTTGAAATAAGGTACGGTCTAATATTTAACTGTTCTGCAATACTATTGAGTGAAAGTTCTTGGTCTTTAAATAGCTTATCGTTTTCCATTGCGTTTTCAAGCTTTCTAGAAATGTCCTTAAGTCGTTCTAATTCTTCAGGATTAATGATGGTTTTGATAGTAAGCTCTGGGTCGTTTCGTCTAGAAAAACCTTCTAGTCCTATCCAATATGTTATAATGGCAATCCCTATAAAGAAAGGATAGTAATAAAATCGTGTAAAGTAAAAATAAGAACCATCGTTTGCGGATTTATAAATCACCAGGTCAATTAAAAGAACAAATAAAACCAATGAAAAATAGACCAAAAATGATTTTATAATACGTTTAATCCAAACCAATTTAGTAGTGTTAATTTCAAATTTTTCATTTATTGAATTCAATAGTTTTTGAGATTTGTAGGAATACACAATAATTAAAATACTTGATACTATATAAATGGTTGAATTGTTCATCCAAACTACATAACCATAATATCCTAACCATGACAAACTTTCTTTTGTACCATCCCAATATAAATTCTGAAGTCTCACAAAAACGCTACAGAATATTTGAATTATTACAGGAAGAAAATGTATCCAATCTTTCCTTGGAAACTTATAATTAGATTGCGTTTGTGCTTTTGTGTAAAAGTAGATAAGCGCACCATAGACCCAACTTATGTCTATCATAATATAATACCAACTATCATAGTATCCTAAACCAAATAACCTCATTATTTGAATAGAAAGACGGTAAGAGAGTAAAAGTAGAATTATTGCTAATATTCTATTAGCCAACCTATTATATTTAGTCGATTTAAGTAGGATAAATCCATAAATTAATCCTTGAATTGAGCCAATAGCCAGTAGAAGTATGATTACAATAGTTCCTATGTCCATAATCCTTGATATGCTGAGTATGTAGTCATTTTGAAGTTGCCTTTACGAATGTTTGGTCTAATTGCTTACGACAGTTTTGTGTGTGATTTCGTTGCGTGTTTAAGCAACTAATTTAGCAAATACAAATCGAATAGAAAATCTGCTTTTTTCGATACGCAACCTTACGTAATTTTTGGCTAGTTAAGATAAACGTTGGTAACCAACTTTTCTACCGTAGGATGATGATTACCACCAGCTGGTTCAATCGTGATGTTTAAAGACTCTGCATGGTCAATGTAATTCATCGCCAACAAGTTTTTATCTTTAGAAATAATACCCATATTAATCATTTCGCCTTCTACGTCTGCCCACATTTGGTAATCATGGTCTGCATCTAAATCCGGTAATTTTTCTGCATTGATCACCACAGATTTTGTGGTATGGTTAATATAGCTTACCACTTTTCCTTCTGGCATTAAGGTATTGCCTTTAAGAATGTACTGTTCAGTATCTGGGTGTGAGAGTGTAGCAAATAAAGCAGTATTGCTGTTAAGCTCCTTATTTAACTTATCTATAGTATTGTTTAATTCACTGTTGTTAATTTCTACGGTATTGAGCTGTTGTTTTACATCACTGAGCTGAGAAAACATCCAAATACTACCAACTAATAGCAAACCGGCAACACTAGCGGCAATTCCTAAATAATATTTGTCCTTGCCACCAGAATATAATTTAATTACTTTGGCTTTTGGTCTATTAGGTTTTGATACTTGCTTTAAGATATTTGATTTAACCTCGGCAGGAGGGTCAATGGCATTTTCTAGCCCCATGGATTCAAAATCCTGATCGAGTATATCATATTTTGCTTTTAGTTCAGCATCAGATGCAAGCAATTTCTCAATTTCATTACATTGATCCGCATTGAGTTCACCTAGCAGGTATTGCTCTAATAATCCGTTATCTAACAGCGTCTTCTTATCCATCATCACAGCGCATTAAGTATTAGTAATATTACACTCAGTGTCTTTACATACGATTCTCTTAGTTGTTTAAGAGCTTGTCTTACATAAGATTTAAAGGTACCTAGTGGTACATCCATAACCTTATGTGCTTCTCTGTGAGTTAATCCATTAAAATAAACAAGTTCTAAAGCATTTTTATGATGTGGCTCTAGAGTTGTAATTGCTCCTTTTAACTTCAAAAACTCAGGGTCTATATTACTAACGTCTTCTTCTTTATTAGCATATACACCAAAATCATCGGTTTGGATGAGCATATCTTTTTTTCGCAGCACATTTAACACTTTGTTTTTCGCTATTCTATATACCCACGTATAAAATCTTCCCTTATCAATATCATATTGATGAGCTTTGTCCCAAACGGTAATAAATGTTTCTTGTAATAAATCTTGTGCTTTGCCTTCATCCTTAATCATCTTTAGGATAACACTGTAAATGGCTCCTGAATATTTGTCGTACAGCAATGACAATGCACGCTCATCTTTATTCTGAAGTTGTTTTATAAGCGCAATGTCGTTCTGCATGTGTGTTAAAGATTTCCCAAAAAAATAAGGTCACTCATCTGGGGCAAACAAGCTTGTGTAAATATAAACGAAAGCACTTCAAAAATAAAAAAAGTGTATAATTAGTTTAACCAATAATTTAAAATTATGAAAAAGTTAGTTTTTATTTTAACAACGTTTGTAGCCTTAACATTTAACCAAACTGCTACAGCACAAAACACAATTGTAGATGTAGCAGTAAGCAATGAGAATTTCTCAACCTTAGTAGCAGCATTAAAAGCAGCTGATTTAGTAGGTGCTTTACAAGGAGATGGACCATTTACAGTATTTGCTCCAACAAACGAAGCATTTGCAAAGATTGATCAAAACGCTTTAGCTGACCTATTGAAGCCAGAAAACAAGAAAGCATTAACAAATATTCTAACATACCATGTGATCCCAGCAAATTTAATGGCGGCTGATGTAGTAGCAGCATTAAAAAAGGGTAATGGTAAAGTAGAAGTAAAAGCATTAAATGGTACTGTTTTAACAGTAATGCAAAAAGATGGAAAAATATGGTTGAAAGACCAAGCGGGCAATTACAGTGAAATCACAGCGACTGATGTAAAAGGAAGTAATGGAGTGATTCATGTAATTGATACTGTAGTAATGCCTAAATAGTTAGTTTTAGTGTATTAATAGTTGATGCATTACTACAACGCTATTAGTTAACATGTGGTTGATGATAGTTAATTAATGGCAGAGGCAATTTTAGTGATAAAATTGCTATGAAAAGAGAAAAGCACTTACCAATTGGTAAGTGCTTTTTGTTTTATAGTAATATAACAATTATTAAGCCTTGCTAGCTACTAATGTTACTTTAAGCTCAATATCATCGTTGATAAATTTGTCGCCTAAATTGTCAAAGAATGACTTAGATCCGTATTGCACATTCCACTTAGAACGGTCAATTGTAAATGTTTCACTAGTTAACTTCATAGTGTCACCTTCTATAGACGTTGTTACAGGAATACTAATATTATTAGTTTTTTCTTTCATAGTTAAATTACCAGATAACATAGTTTTACCTTCAACCGTAGAAATACCTGTTACTTCAAATTTAGCTGTTGGAAATTTTTCTACGTCAAAAAAGTCATCACTAGTAAGGTGCCCTCTTAGTTTAGCATTGCCTTCTTCTTCAGCCGGTATGTCAGTAACAACAATACTTCCCATGTCAATTGTAAAGTCGCCACTTTCAACAGTTCCGTTGTTTACACTTACTGAACCTTCAGAAATGGCTATAGTTCCGTTATGAGAACCTGTTGGTTTAAATCCTTTCCACTCAATCATAGAGTTTTCAGTACTAGCATTAAAAGTTATGGCAGAAACTTCCGCTACTGCAGCTTCTTCAGCAGCTTTTGTTTCAGCTTCTTTTGCTTTGTTGTCACCACAATTTGTAAATGTAATTAGAGCAACAACTGCGAAAATTTTTAAAAATGATGTTTTCATGTTAATGTTTTGTTTTTTTATTTGAAGTCGCAAAGTTAGTCATTACGTTTCGCCTAGTATTATAAAAAAATGTTAATGACATTTTGACATTATTATAAGAATGGCAGTACTTTTGCCACACATAAATCGAAGATTTAAAAATTAGACTCAAAATGAGTAAAAAAGATAAAAATAAAAAAGCGGAAGAACCACAAATAGAAGATACGGCAACTGCAACGGCAGAGGCAGAAGTAGAAACTCAAAAAAAAGAATCAAAATCACCTGAAGAGCAACTACAAGATCAATTGGTTGCAGAGAAGGATAAGTTTATGCGATTGTTCGCAGAATTTGAGAACTACAAAAAGCGTACTAACAAGGAACGTATTGAGTTGTTTAAAACAGCAGGTCAGGATGTAATGATAGCCATGTTGCCTGTTTTAGATGATTTTGAACGTGCACTTATGCACATTGAAGATGATAAGGAGGCTGAAGAATTAAGAAAAGGAGTTTTACTTATTTACAATAAGTTAGTAACCACATTAGAGCAGAAAGGCTTATCTAAAATTGAGGTAAACCAAGGAGATACATTTAATGCAGATGACCATGAAGCAGTAACTCAGATTCCTGCACCAACTGATGACTTAAAAGGTAAAATTATTGATGTCATTGAACGTGGATATAAGTTAGGTGATAAAGTAATTCGCTTCCCAAAAGTAGTTATTGGACAGTAAATTCAACATGTTTTCGCATTAGCGGAGTTAAAATACAACCCGATTATTTAGGGTAATTAATATGAAAGAAGATTATTACGACATTTTAGGCATAAGCAAAGGTGCTACGGACTCGGAAATAAAAAAAGCTTATCGAAAAATGGCTTTAAAGTATCATCCAGATAAAAATCCAGATGACAAAGAAGCTGAGGAAAAGTTTAAAAAGGCAGCAGAAGCTTATGAGGTATTAAGTAATGCTGATAAGAAAGCACGTTACGACCAATTTGGTCATCAAGCCTTTGAAGGTGCTGGTGGTTTTGGAGGAGGCGGTATGAATATGGATGACATATTCAGCCAATTTGGTGATATATTTGGTGGCGCTTTTGGTGGTGGATTTAGTGGCTTTGGCGGTGGAGGTAGACAACGTGTTGTAAAAGGAAGTAATTTACGTATACGAGTGAAACTTTCATTAGAAGAGGTGGCTAATGGTGTTGAAAAGAAAATTAAAGTAAAACGCAAAAAGCAAGCGTCAGGTACAACATATAAAACATGTGGAACATGTAATGGTTCTGGTCAAGTCACAAGAGTTACAAATACCATTTTAGGTAGAATGCAGACTGCAAGTGCTTGCCAAACATGTGGTGGAGCTGGGCAAGTAATTGATAAAAAACCAGCTGATGCTGATTCTCAAGGTTTGAAATTAGCTGAGGAAACGGTATCTGTAAAAATTCCTGCTGGTGTTGTTGATGGAATGCAACTTAAAGTTACAGGTAAGGGTAATGATGCCCCTGGAAATGGGATTGCCGGTGATCTATTGGTACTAATTCAAGAAGAAGATCATCCAACATTAAAACGTGAGGGTGATAACTTGCATTATGATATGTATGTCAGTCTTCCAAATGCAGTATTGGGTACATCGAAAGAAATAGATACTGTAACCGGAAAGGTTAGAATTAAGATTGATGCAGGTGTACAATCTGGTAAAATTCTAAGACTAAGAGGTAAAGGTATACCGAGTATAAATGGTTATGGCAAAGGTGATTTATTGGTTCATGTAAATGTTTGGACACCAAAGACTTTGAGTAAAAAACAGAAAGAATTTTTTGAAGAAATGAAAGATGATGAACATTTTGAACCTAAACCAGAAAGCTCCGACAAATCTTTTTTTGAAAAGGTAAAAGATATGTTCTCCTAAAACAGCCTTGTTTAAGAAAAAATATTATCTTTGAATTATCGCTAATGCTAATTAGCGGTAATTTTTCTTTTTCATAGCAATTTTTTCCCATCCTTATTTAATTATAAGGGTGGGTTTTGTTTTTAAAGAGGATTCCTCTCTTATTAATTAGTAATTGAAATCATTTTGTATTTAATAAATGACACAAAACTCTATAACATTTAATATATTTACCTTCTAACCTAAATAAAAACTCCGGACTATATGAATGACCTATTAGTAGCTGATTCCGTTTCAAAAAATTTCGGAAAATTTAAAGCACTAAACGAAGTGTCTATTGCTGTACCAAAAGGCAGTATTTTTGGATTATTGGGTCCCAATGGAGCTGGGAAAACAACCCTTATTAGAATCATCAATCAAATAACAATGCCAGATGAGGGTCATGTATATTTAGATGGCCAACCATTAAAGCCAGAACATATTAGAGATATTGGATACCTTCCCGAAGAAAGAGGTTTGTACAAGTCTATGAAAGTTGGTGAGCAAGCACTCTATCTTGCACAGCTAAAAGGTATGGCAAAATCCGAGGCTAAAAACAGACTTAAATATTGGTTTGAAAAATTAGAAATTGGTGATTGGTGGAACAAAAAGATTCAAGAGTTAAGTAAGGGACAAGCTCAAAAGATCCAATTTATAGTCACGGTTTTACACCGCCCCAAATTATTGATTTTTGATGAACCATTTTCTGGATTTGATCCTATTAATGCCAACTTAATTAAAGACGAAATTTTGAAATTAAGAGACGATGGTGCAACTGTAATTTTTTCTACTCACAGAATGGAATCAGTTGAGGAGTTATGTGATCATATAGCTCTATTGCACAAGTCTAACAAAATATTAGATGGTAAGCTTAACGATATTAAACGCAACTTCAAAACAAATACTTTTGAAGTCGGTTTACAATCATCAAATAGTGAGGCTGTACTTTCTGAAATTAAAAACACCTTCGATGTTTTACCAGCAACCTTCAAAAATTTACATGATGACATAAAATTGAATATCAAAATCGATGAAGATACTTCATCGAATGATCTGTTGTCATTTTTAACGTCTAAAGCGGAGGTTCACCATTTCGTTGAGGTAATTCCAACTGCTAATGATATATTTATTCAAACTGTTCAAAATAATTAGGAATGAATCATTTACCCCTTATTATAAAGCGTGAATATTTAACTAAGGTTAAGAATAAATCATTCATAATCATGACCTTTTTAAGTCCATTGATTATGATTGCATTAATTGCTTTGGTTTCTTATTTGTCTCAAATTAATAATGATAAAAAACGAACCATTTCAATATTAGATGAGACTGGATATTTAACTGATATTTTTGAAAGTACAGAAAACACATCCTATTTAAAGCTTAATGGATTAAGCTTAGAAGATGCCAAGGAATTAGTCAAGGAAAAAGAGGACTATGGTTTGTTACATATTGGGGAAGTAGCGTCGTTAGATGATATTGGGAAGAATATAAAGTTTTATTCTGAGGAGTCCCCTTCATTAACTATAATATCAGCAATAGAACGAAAAGTAGAGAAGCGATTGCAAGAAATGAAACTACAAAAAGATGGGGTTTCTCTTGAGCAAATTGACGCATCAAAAACAAATATTGATATAGCTCAGGAGAGTTTTGATGGTGAGAAAAGTTCTAAAATTGATAATGTTGTTAAACTTGCTTTTGGAGGTATTGCAGGATACTTATTGTTTATGTTCATCATTATCTATGGTAACATGATTATGCGCAGTGTTATTGAAGAAAAAACAAGCAGAATAATAGAGGTTATTATTTCTTCTGTAAAACCTATACAATTAATGATGGGTAAAATTATTGGTACATCTTTGGCCGGTGTTACTCAATTTGCGATTTGGGTTGTTTTAGGTGGTTTAATGCTAACTATAGTTTCGGCAATATTTGGTATAGATATGGCGCAGGTCAATACACCACAAAAAGATATTGTTAATCAAGCTATAGCAACACAAGGAGCAGATGAAGCACAGGTTATGGCTGAGAATATTATAACTGCAATAAGTAATTTACCTATTGGTAATTTAGTCATAGCCTTTATATTCTTTTTTATAGGAGGGTATCTCTTATATAGTTCGTTGTACGCCGCAATTGGCGCAGCGGTAGATAATGAAACAGATACCCAACAATTTATGTTGCCAATTTTAATGCCCTTGATATTAGCAGTCTATGTTGGTGTTTTTACAGTTATCGAAGATCCTCATGGCACAGTCTCAACAGTGTTCTCTTTTATACCGCTAACTTCTCCTGTAGTAATGTTGATGCGCATACCATTTGGAGTACCACTTTGGCAACAAGGCCTATCACTATTACTTTTGATAGGTACATTTATTTTTGCCGTATGGTTTGCGGCCAAAATTTATAGAGTTGGTATTTTAATGTATGGTAAAAAGGCAACCTATAAAGAATTATTTAAATGGTTGAAATACTAATATGAAAAAGTTCAAAGAAATTTTGAATTATGAATTTTCATTCACTGATGATATTTCAATCAGTGTAAAAGGACTATTGTTTGTAATTCTTGTTATAGTTCTTACCTCAGTAGTATTAAAACTCATTAAAAGAATTCTCACGAGGAATTTGCCTAAAGACGATAGGGCGAAATTTGATACTGTATTCTCTTATGGAAAGTGGATAGTATATCTTATTTTTCTTTTAATAACACTGAATGCAATTGGATTTAATGTTACTGGGGTCTTTGCGGCTTCAGCAGCATTATTAATTGGTGTAGGTCTAGCCTTGCAGACACTATTTCAGGATATAATATCTGGTATTTTTATTCTCTTAGATCAATCAGTTCATGTAGGAGATATTATAGAATTAGATGGTAAGGTGGGACGCGTAGAAGAAATTAAATTAAGAACAACAAGAGCAGTTACAATTGATAATAAGGTACTAGTTATACCAAATCACTTATATCTCACCAACTCTTTATTTAATTGGACGCAAAATGGAACCCTTACAAGAGAAAATGTTGAAGTAGGAGTGGCATATGGTAGCGACGTACAATTGGTTAAAAAACTTCTTTTGCAAGCTGCAAATTCTCATCCAGAGGTAATTAAAGTACCAGAGCCTTTAGTAGTTTTTACCGACTTTGGTGACAGTTCTTTAAATTTTAAATTAATATTTACGTTAAATGATAGTTTTAAGGCAACCTTTCAAAAAAGTGATATTAGATTTGAAATTGATCGTTTATTTAGGGAAAATAATATTACAATACCTTTTCCTCAAAGAGACATACACATTAAAAACAAATAAAGACTGAATGATATTTAAGCTTCCAAAATGTATAACCCTGCAAATTATTGTTACTTTTTGTTGTATACATTTTGCACAAGCCCAACTAACTGATTTAGCTAAATTAGAGTATTCATTTATACCAAGTAGTAGATCTGAAGATCAATATACTAGGCTTAGGGCATCTTTGAATTTCCCCATTAAAATTAAGGATAAGGACTATTTGCTTGTTGGCGGAGAGTATAATAGAATAATCTTAAATTTAGAAGATGATTACCCCTTTGATACTGGGTCATTAGAAACTTTACATATTATTGACTTTAGTGTTGGTTATACATTTAAGTGGGAAAATGATTGGAGATTGGGTGTAAATATTAACCCAAGAATTGCATCTACACTTACAAACTCAATTACTACTGATGACTTGTTTTTGAATGGAGGTATCTTTGCGATTAGGGATAGAACGGATGCCACGGATATAGAAAAACCTTATAGATTAATTTTAGGATTAACTTATAATACAACAGCAGGTTTGCCATTTCCACTTCCTTTTGTAAGTTATTATAGAAGAGTTAATGAAAAATGGTCTTTTAATGCTGGAGTACCTAAATCAAACCTGAAGTATTTCTTTGATGAAAAAAGTATGTTACAGGTTTTTGCGACGCTAGACGGCTACTTTGCTAACATACAAGAACCGATTGCCGTTAATGGGCAACAAGTAAATAATATATCACTATCTGTTGCTGTAGCAGGGCTTGGTTATGAATATTGTTTTACCAAACATTTAGTTGCCTATACATATTTAGGTTATACTTTTAGGTTGAACAATGTTTTGCGAAATGGTGATAGAGATGAAATATTTGGATTAAACGAACTTAATGCGTTTTATCTTAGAACCGGAATTAAATTTAAAATATAGATATGCCAAAAATTTTAATAATAGAAGATGAATCGGCAATTAGAAGGGTATTAGTAAAAATACTATCTGAAGAAAATGACACTTATATAGTTGACGAGGCCGAAGACGGTTTAGCAGGAATCGATAAGATTAAAAAAGATGATTTTGATTTGGTATTATGCGATATCAAAATGCCAAAAATGGATGGTGTAGAGGTCTTAGAAGCCATAAAAAAATTAAAGCCCGAAACACCAGTTGTAATGATCTCTGGGCATGGAGATTTAGATACTGCGGTTAATACAATGCGTTTGGGTGCCTTTGACTATATTTCTAAACCACCAGATTTAAATAGACTTTTAAATACCGTAAGGATTGCTTTAGACAGAAAGGAGCTTGTAGTTGAAAATAAAAGACTTAAAAAGAAAGTCAGCAAAAACTATGAGATGATTGGTGACAGTGAGGCAATTGAAAATATCAAGGAAATGATTGATAAGGTCGCACCTACAGATGCGAGAGTTTTGATAACAGGTCCTAATGGAACTGGCAAGGAACTCGTTGCTCATTGGTTACATCAAAAAAGTGATCGTTCTAGAGGGCCTATGATTGAAGTTAATTGTGCTGCGATTCCTTCAGAATTGATAGAAAGCGAATTGTTTGGACATGTTAAAGGAGCATTTACTTCAGCTAATAAGGATAGAGCAGGGAAATTTGAAGCAGCCAATGGAGGAACCATCTTTCTCGATGAAATTGGTGATATGAGTCTTTCTGCACAAGCTAAAGTACTCCGTGCATTGCAAGAAAGTAGGATTCAGCGCGTTGGTAGTGACAGGGATATTAAAGTTGATGTTAGAGTAATTGCAGCCACAAATAAAAATCTTAAGAAGGAGATTGAAGACGGTAAATTTAGAGAGGATTTATATCACAGATTAGCAGTGATTTTAGTTAAAGTCCCGGCATTAAATGACAGGCGAGAAGACATACCGTTGTTAGTAGATTATTTCTCAGACAAAATTTCTAAAGAGCAAGGAAATGCCAAGAAATCTTTTTCAGCTAAGGCTCTAAAATTATTACAAAACTACGATTGGACAGGAAACATCAGAGAACTTAGAAACGTAGTAGAGCGACTAATAATTTTAGGAGGTAAAGAAGTTAGTGAAAGCGATGTAAAAGCATTTGCATCTAAATAATAGAGTTATGAATAAAGTTAATATTGAAGATTTTAGAATTTCATCTCAAATTGATATAGAAAATTTACCTACTTCTATTGATTTAGGTGCTGGTAAAAAAACAATTGAAAAAGGACTGAGACAAATCAGTGAAGATTTGGCAGATATTCAGAATACCATGTATGCTCATGGGAAATATGCTGTATTAATGTGTATTCAGGGAATGGATACTGCTGGAAAGGATAGTTTAATTCGTCAAGTTTTCAAAGAATTCAATATCAGAGGAATTGTTGCACATAGTTTTAAAAAACCTACTGAATTAGAGTTAAAGCACGACTATCTCTGGAGACATTATATTGCATTGCCAGCCAGAGGGAAATTTGGAATTTTTAATAGAACGCATTATGAAAATGTACTTGTAACGCGTGTGCATCCTAAATACTTGATGTATGAAAATATGCCAGGAATAGACTCAGTAGATGATGTAAATGATGCTTTTTGGGACAGGCGTTTTAATGAAATAAATAATTTTGAAAAACATATTGCAGATAATGGGACTATAATTTTTAAGTTCTTTTTGAACATATCTAAAGATGAACAAAAGAACCGTTTACTTCGCCGTTTGAATAAACCCAACAAAAACTGGAAATTTTCATCAGATGATCTAAAGGAAAGAAAACTTTGGGATAAGTATCAGACTTGCTATGAAGACGTATTGAATAGAAGTTCTAAACAACATGCACCTTGGTTTAATATACCTGCAGACGATAAACCAACAGCACGCTATCTAGTAGCTAAGATATTATATGATACCCTAAAAAATTATACTGATATAAAAGAACCAGAATTACCTGCCAAAGAAAAGGCAAATATTGGTCTGTATAAACAAGAATTAGAAAACGAATAAAAATGAAAGTCTTAAAAATTGCGCTTCTTTTTGTTATTGCAACTACATATTGCATTGCACAGAATGATGAAGATGTATTAAAAACCATTTATAAAACGTCTTTAACGAATGGTAAGAGTTATGACTGGTTAGATTATCTATCCAATACTATTGGAGGACGATTGTCTGGTTCTACAAGTGCAGAACTAGCTGTACAGTATACTAAATCTGAACTTGAAAAATTAGGATTGGATAAAGTATGGCTACAGCCCGTAATGGTACCAAAGTGGGTGAGAGGCCAAAAAGAAATGGCATATTTTGAATCATCGGATGGGTTTTATAAAGTAAATGTTTGTGCGTTGGGTGGTTCAATAGCAACACCAGATGGTGGGACAAAGGCACAAGTTATTGAGGTAAGTACATACAAGGATATAGCTGGTTTGGGAGAAGAAAAGATAAAAGGCAAAATCGTTTTTATTAATAGAGCTCTACAACCAGAGTTAATTAATACATTTCAGGCTTATGGAGGTTGTTCTTCAGAACGTTATAGAGGAGCAGCCGAGGCCGCAAAGTATGGTGCTGTGGGTACAATTGTGCGTTCATTAAGTTCTAGACAAGATGATTACCCTCATACAGGCAGTATGAGTTATGGTGATTTACCAGTAGATCAAAGAATACCTTCTGCGGCCATAAGTACCAACGATGCAGTTAAGTTAAGTGAGGCACTTAAAAAGGATCCTAATCTCGAGTTTTTCTTAGAGCAAAGCTGCCAACAATTTGAAGATGTTTTGTCCTATAATGTTATCGGTGAAATTACGGGTTCAGAATATCCAAATGAAATAATTTTGGTTGGAGGCCATTTAGATTCCTGGGATTTAGGAGATGGAGCTCACGATGATGGTGCTGGTGTTGTACAATCAATGGATGTGCTAAGATTAATGAAAGAAAGTGGAATTACACCAAAAAGAAGTATTAGGGTTGTATTGTTTATGAATGAAGAAAATGGGTTAAGAGGAGCAAGAAAGTATGCGGAAGTTTCAAAGGAAAAAGGAGAGAATCATATTTTCGCCCTTGAAAGTGATGCTGGTGGTTTTACGCCTCGTGGATTTTCTTTTACTACAAATGAAGCAAATTATAGTCAAGTCCTCGACTGGAAACCATTGTTTAAACCATATCTTATCCATTATTTTGAATTGGGTGGTAGTGGTGCAGATGTCGGTCCATTACGATCTGAATCAAATGTGTTAGTTGGTTTGAGGCCAGATTCTCAACGCTATTTTGATCATCACCACGCATCCAACGATACGTTTGAGCATGTTAATAAACGAGAATTAGAATTGGGAGCAGCAACAATGACTTCCTTAGTTTATTTGTATGATAAGTATGGTGTGAATCCAGTTCCTAAGTCATCAAATTTTAAAGATTAGAAATGAAAAAAAAATTCGTTTTAATCATATTAGTTTTTTGCAATGTTGCACTGTGTCAAACAGAGGAGCAATTACCGTATTATGAAATTCCTGAATACTCAGAGGAATTTACAGCAGGTACAATATCAGCAAGAATGGTTGATGCCTTGGGCTTCAGGTTTTATTGGGCAACTAATAATCTCACGGAACAAGATTTGAAATTTAAGGCTACTGAAAAAGGACGTACTGCGGAAGAAACGATTAAACATATTTACGATTTATCTAAAATTATTGTCAATTCCACCTTAAAAAAACCTAATAATAGAATGAATGAAGAATTGAGCTATTCTGAAATGCGATCTAAGACATTAGTAAATCTTAAAACAGCAGCAGACATTTTGAGGGAAAGTGAAGATATATCTCAATTCAACATAATTTTCGGTGATCAGAAAATTCCATTTTGGAATCAGGTTAATGGTCCGATTTCTGATGCTATATGGCATTGTGGGCAAATAGCTATTTATAGACGTACTACAGGTAACCCAATTAATTCGAAAGTGAATCATTTTACTGGTAAGGTAAAATCGTAAGATTTATTCTCTTCGTGTATAGTATTTTCCTTGTTTAAGTTTTTTCGATTTTTGACCTTTAAAGTAAAATGGAATAGAAACTCCATTGGCTTTATAAACAACCAAATGAAGGTGTGGTATGGTTGTGAAACCTGTCATTCCTGAGATGGCAATAGGTTCACCAACATTTACCTTATCTCCAACTTCAACAAGAGCTCCATTTAATTTTAAATGAACATAATGAGCCATTGTTCCATCATTGTGTAGAATATAGACTTTGTTGCCCTTATCAATACATTTACGTGTTCTACAGTGTTCGTCGGAATCTTCTTTTACAAAAAAGACAATACCGCCTCTAGAAGCTGTAATAGTATCACCAACTTTAGTCCCAAAATCTATCGCATATTTAGAGGGAATTTTATTGTGTGAAAATTTACCACCAAAAGACTGAATGATTTTGTAACGCTTATTTTTAGGGTAAGGTAATGTATAGCGATAATCACTATTTACTATTGATTTTGGATCTCCAAAACTTCCTTTAAAATTTATATAGTGACTACTTTTAATTTTGGCAGTATCCTTTACCATTGATTTTGGTATTATAAAAGCACCATGAAGTGTATCCTGATAATTTAATATAGCATGTTGTCTTACTTTAATATATGCCTTTGTAGAATCTAAAGCTGACAGCTTCATTTCAATTGGTACATAGAAAGGGTTAATAAAATCTATATAAACAGAATCATTTTCAACGCGCTTTTGACTTTCTAAGGTTTGTCCAAATCCAATTTGAAATGAGATTAATAGCAGTATTGTAATTAAAAAATGTTTCATAACAATAAGAGGATGCAATAACTAAAATGTTACATTTAAGTATTAAAAATAAAGAAAAATCATGACAGGATTTTTAAAGGCCATTCATCCGATATTACCAGTTAAAAATGTGAATGAAGCTTTAGGATATTATTGCGACAAATTAGGGTTTATGATTGCGTTTAAAGATCCTACTGACCCAAACGGCTATGCTGGTGTTAAACGAGACAATATTGAAATACATTTGCAATGGCACGATGAGAAAGAATGGGTTGCAGGCCTTGACCGACCAATGTTGAGAATCTATGTTGATAATATTGAAGCGTTGTTTGAAGAGTACAGTACAAAAAATGTGTTTCACAAAAACACGAGTCTAAAGGAAATGCCGTGGGGAACAAAGGAGTTCGCCTTTTATGATTTGTATGGTAATGGTCTTACTTTTTATAGAGATTTATAGGTTTCGATAAAACCAAATAGTAAAAGCGTGTGTTGAGTAATTTAATTTTATGATTCATTTTCATCCGAATCCTTTTCTTTCTTCAATTTTATATATTGGGTCACCAACCTCACACCAAGCCTTGCAAAAAGGATTATGGCTATAACCATTACAATGTCAAATCCATTCATAAATAAATATTTGGTTTTAATATATAGGTGTGAATAATTAGCCTAAAGTTACAAATAACTTAGCCACCATTTATTCTTATTCTTTAATTTATAGCTCATATACCTGTAACAAATTGGATATAAGATAAGTATGATTAATGCCCAAATTATATATACAGTAAAGAGAGAATAGCCATATCCTCGGAGAGCACCAGTGCTCATAATCTCATTATTTAGTATCATTAATGTCCAATCTTTTCCAGTTATAATTAATCCAATAATTGCACCTATATGAATTACAAGAATATGAATAATGTAGAAGAAGAAAGGAACTCTTCCAAACACTATTAAATAATTTGCAATTTTATTTTTAATGTTTTCAATACCATATAGAAATAAAAATGTAGGTCCCAAAGTCATTAATAAATAAACTAATGAAGGTGGGTATTTTGTTGTATTAAAGAAGGAAATTATAGTTTTTTCAGTAGTTTCTTGATAAGACCAAGGTATTAAGTCCGCATAAAAATTCAATCCTCTAAAAATAAAAAACAATACAATTGAAGAAATCCCGGCTATAATTAACCATTTATTCCTTAAAGTAATAGATGCTTCTTTTTTATATAATTGGCCAAAACAATATCCTAATGACATTACACCAATCCAAGGTAATACTGGATAAGAAAACCAAATTAATCTTCCTTCGGCATAGCTAAACCCATTCATCTGGTGTAGAAAATACCACAAAACAGCACCTAAGTTATTACCTTCCTTAACTATTCCGTCTAAAGAATTATGTCCAAAGACAATTAGTAAAGCAATAATAAAGATTACCTTTTTTGGTAAATGTATTAGCAATCCTAATACTATCATACAGACACCAATAGCCCAAATAACTTGAAGGTTGGTAAAACCAAAAGAAATATCAAACCACCATAAAAAATTATTAATAAAAATCTCGACAAAAATGAGCCATATGCCTCTTGTAATAAGAAACTTTGATAAATGCGCTTTAGATTTATTTTGACCGTAAAGAAAAGCAGATGTGCCAGCTAAGAATACAAATACTGGTGCACAAAAATGGGTGACAAAGCGGGTGCCAAAGAGAATAATATTGGTCGACTCCATATTTTCTGGATAATTACCAGTAAAGGCATTGATGTGGAAGTAGTCTCTAACATGGTCTAATGCCATTAGTACCATTACGAGGCCTCTCAAAAGGTCAATAGAGTTTATTCTTTTAGATTTGATTGATGTATGAGTCATTTTCTAGATATATGACTTGGGTAGACTTTAAAGGTATTAAAAAAGCGTCACTTTGATGTAACGCTTTTTCTATTTAGCAGTTTTAATTGATAGCTAAGTTAACATTGAATTTAATTTCTGATCAGTATTTTACTTTAACACTAAAACTAACAGAATATCCAATCAAAAAATAAAATTGTTTTATTAATCACATTGTACTGCTAAATATTTGTAAAAAATATATGGCTCAAATATTTAGTCAGTTTTAGACATATCCATATTTTTACTGTAGATATAAGACCATGAACCATCTACTGCAGCATTAAATTTTGCGCGCATTTCAGCCGTTTTTTCTTCTCCATATTCTTTAGAATAAACTGCCCAAACACCGTCTTGGTCCTTATCTAGATCAGCATACTTTTCAAATGGCCATGCTACTAGATAATCAGCGTCTTTTTCGCTACCACCTTGTACCTCATACCAATAGGCACGTTCGTCACCTTCAGCTTTTTTTACAGCACCAGATACGGCTTTAACTACTGACATAAAATCTGCATAATTACTTACTCTAAAATAAGTAACCCAAACTTTGGTTGCAGGATCTTGAGAATCGTTACTGATATCAGGCATACTCATTGTTATCATGTAATTCACATCTTTCATATGTGGCATAATGGATTCCATCATTATATCTCTACACTTTCCACTTGCTTCATCCGGACCTTCGTCCATTTCTGCCCAGTTTGCCATCGTATCTGTGACAGCATAAACAGATGATGAACCTTGAACACGGTTCCAAAAATTCCATGTGTCCTCACCGCTGTTTTCAGCGTAACACTTTTTGTACTTTTTAACACCATCAATAAATTGAGCATCATGGCCCATTTTTACCTTAATGTGTGTTACATTGTTAATCATAGCTGAGTTGTCATCTTGTCCCATAAGAAAGAATGGAACAACAAGTAAAAGAATACTTAGTTTTTTCATAATGTGAATGATTTAGTTGATTAATTAATAGCCACCAAAACATAATCATTCCAGTTCTAGAGAAAATAAAAGCAAAAGATTAGGTACAAGTAGCTAGGGTGCAAATTGTATGATAATTCTTACTAAGAAATTGATTGCTAAGGGAATATAATACTACAATATAATGATATTTTGGATAGGAGTATTGAAAATTCCGATGAAATGAAAAAAAATCTTACAAATGGTAACCATTTATAGTGAAATTTCTACTTGATTTTGTAAAATGTCGTCAAAATTCTCTCTCTTTCTTATCAAATGAGATTTCCCTTTATGAATAAGTACTTCTGCAGGTCTGTATCGTGAGTTATAATTACTAGCCATAGTAAAGCAATAGGCACCAGCATTTTTGAAACAAAGAATATCTCCTTCTTTTATTTCATTTATACGTCTGTTGTTTGCAAACGTATCCGTTTCGCAGATATAACCAACAACAGAGTAAAAGCGTTCCCTACCTTTAGGATTCGATAGGTTAATGATTTCATGCTGTGACCCATAGAGCATTGGTCTTATGAGATGATTAAATCCAGAGTCGATTTGTGCAAAAACAGTAGAGGTTGTTTGCTTTACTACATTAACTTTAGCTAAAAATACACCAGACTCACTGACTAAAAATTTACCTGGCTCAAATGCTAATGTTAGTTCTTTACCATAGGACTTACAAAAGTCATTAAATCGCTTTGATAATTTTTTACCCAATTCTTCAATGTTGGTTTCAATATCTCCTTCTTTATAGGGTACTTTAAATCCTGAACCAAAATCAATAAATTCTAAATCCTCAAAATGTTTCGCAGTTTCAAATAGGATTTCACTGGCATATAAGAACACATCAATATCTAAAATATCGCTACCTGTATGCATGTGTATACCGTTGATATTCATATTGGTATTTTCAACAATACGAAGTAATAAAGGTATTTGATGAATTGATATGCCAAATTT
Organism: Winogradskyella sp. A2; assembly: GCF_046762865.1. NCBI lineage: Bacteria > Pseudomonadati > Bacteroidota > Flavobacteriia > Flavobacteriales > Flavobacteriaceae > Winogradskyella > Winogradskyella sp. A2. The sequence continues at coordinate 383,937 of NZ_JBKQXM010000003.1, read as the reverse complement.
ACTATCGATATGACCAACAGATATATTGGTGTTGCCACCAGCCATAACATGAGGATTTATTCGGATACAAACAGGAATATTTGGATGCTTAGTCCCAAATTGTTCAAGTATAGAAAGATTATCAATATTAATTTGAACACCTAATTTTGCAACAGATTCAATTTCTTCTAATGAAACGCCATTAGGGGTATAAATTATTTTTTCTGGTTCAAAACCGGCTTTTATTCCTAACTGAACTTCTTGAATTGAAACCGTGTCTATGCCAGATCCTAAAGATTTAAACAACTTTAAAATTGAAATATTCGACAATGCCTTTACCGCATAATTAATCCTTAGTTTATTTACGGAACTAAAAGCATTAGTTAACCGATTATACTGATTACTGATTATTGCAGAATCATATACATAAATCGGACTACCGAAATCAGATGCTATTTTAAGAAGTTGTTTAGACATTCGAAATATTTTTATTCAAAGATATTTTTTTGAACTATTATCTAAAGAAAACTAAGTATAAATATCATATTTTAAACATATTGTTAATTATATAACAATCAATTTATTTTAATTCTCAGTAAAATAATCTTTTGAGTTCCTTTATTAAACATTGTAGAAATTAATTTGAGAAACGTTTTAGGTTGCTTATTTTTGTGGCTTCAAATAAATTTCTGATTACAAATGAATTTACACGAATATCAAGGTAAAGAACTACTTAATAGTTTTGGGGTACGAATCCAAAGAGGTATAGTTGCACATAACGCCAATGAAGCTGTTGATGCAGCTAAACAGCTTACTGCAGAAACAGGGACATCTTGGCATGTTATTAAAGCTCAGGTTCATGCAGGTGGACGTGGTAAAGGTGGAGGTGTGAAACTTGCTAAAAACTTACAAGAGGTAGAAGAAATTGCTGGTAATATTATTGGTATGAATCTTGTCACACCACAGACTTCAGCTGAAGGTAAAAAAGTACACCAAGTACTTGTTGCTGAAGATGTTTATTACCCAGGAGACAATGAACCAGAAGAATATTACATGTCGGTACTTTTAAATCGTGGAGCTGGTAGAAATATGATTATGTATTCTACAGAAGGTGGTATGGATATAGAACAAGTTGCAGAGGAAACTCCACATTTAATTTTTACTGAAGAAATTGATCCAGCTGTTGGAATATTGCCATTTCAAGCACGTCGTGTTGCCTTCAATTTAGGATTATCAGGAACAGCATTTAAGGAAATGACAAAATTTGTGACATCCCTATACACCGCATATGTAAAGTCAGATGCTTCATTATTTGAAATAAATCCGGTTTTAAAAACTAGTGATGATAAAATTTTAGCGGTGGATTCTAAAGTTACTTTAGATGAGAATGCTTTATATAGACATAGAGATTTGGCTGAATTAAGAGATCTTCGCGAAGAAAACCCGATTGAGGTTGAAGCAGGATCTTTAGGATTAAATTATGTTGACTTAGATGGTAACGTTGGGTGTATGGTAAATGGAGCAGGTCTCGCAATGGCGACTATGGATTTGATCAAGCATTCAGGAGGTGAGCCGGCAAACTTCCTAGATGTTGGAGGAACTGCTGACGCGGCACGAGTTGAAGCTGCTTTCAAAATTATTTTGAAAGATCCTAATGTAAAAGCTATATTGATCAACATATTTGGTGGTATTGTGCGTTGTGATAGGGTAGCACAGGGTGTGATTGATGCTTACAGGAATTTAGGTAATATCAATGTACCTATTATAGTTAGACTACAAGGAACAAATGCGGATATTGCTAAAGAATTGATTGACAATTCAGGTTTAGATGTACTAAGTGCTACAGAGTTTCAGGAAGCAGCAGATAAAGTACAAGAAGTATTATCGTAATTAAAGTTAAAACAATTTATAAAGCACCTTTTTAAAAGGTGCTTTTTTTGTCCTAATGTTAATGTTCTGCTAATCAAAGTTAAACAGTGTTAACATGCGTAACATTTCATAATTTATACAGTCTATTAAGTATCAATCTTATAAAAACGATAAATTATGAAAGCATTAAAAATGTTTGTGCTAGCCGTAGCAATTACGTTTAGCTCTGTACTTACAGCAAGTACAAACCCGGCCAATGACGCTGAACCAAAAACAGTTACTGAAACTGTTGGAGATTTATTAAAGAACCCTGACTTACAGCTAAATGCTGAAGTTGATGCCATTGTAGATTTAGTAATTAATGAAAACAATGAGATGGTAGTATTAAATGTTGAAACCAGTGACGAGACTGTTGCTAACTTCATTAAGTATCGCTTAAATTACAAGAAGCTATCAAAGGAAGCTATAGGATATAACAGATCATTTAAAGTGCCTGTTAAACTTATACAGACTGATTATTAAAATTGGTCAGATTATTTTTTAAAGCGTCTTTTTTAAGACGCTTTTTTTATAAATGTAAGCCACATTCCGTCTTAGGATTATTATTCCAACGACCACTTCTATCTTCTCCAGGTAAAGTACAGTGTTTGCAACCAATAGAATGATACCCTTTTGCAACTAAGGGATGAAAAGGTAGTTGATGTTCCTCAATATATGCGTCACGCTTTTCTTTTGATATATCTAACAGTGGATAGAATTTTAAAATATTACCACGTTGTTCAAAAATGTTTAAAGATGATCTGTGGTCGCTCTGCCATTCCATTAAACCAGACATCCAAATATTATAATGAGCCTTTATTCGATCCAATGGTTTTACTTTATTAATTGAACAACAGAAATCTGGATTTTTATTCCATGTTTCATCGGTTGTCGTAAATGCGTGCTCTTCTTTTATTGCAGAAACGGAAGTAACATTTAAATGGTATTTTTCCTCAAGTGTCTTTTTATATTTAAGAGTTTCTTTGAAATGGTAACCAGTATCTATGAAGAATACTTGTTGTTCAGTATTGATATCGGAAACTAATTTTAACAAGAAAGCTGATGTTGCAGCAAATGAACTTGTAAGCATTACATCTGTAGTTTGAAAATCTTGGTATAATCTCTCAATACGTTGTTTGGCAGAAAGTGGTTGGTATATTATATTAAGATCCTCAATCTCCTTATGGGTGATTATTTGCTTTGGTGCTATATTACTAGAAGTTTCAAACATCTATTTATCAAATAAAAGTAATGCAATGTATGGGCTATATTCTTAATTGAAAAATCAATCAGCAATTTTTATGAACTTGATAATTAGAGGTTACTTTTTTTGCTTTTTTGGCATTGGACCTCTCAAATGAATGATTAATCCATTAAGAAAATTTCTTAGAATTTGATCACCGCACTCCATATATTTTGGGTGGTCCTCACGCCTAAAGAATGCATTTAATTCGCTTTTTGATATTCTAAAATCCACTAAGGCAAGAATTTTTACAATATCGTCATCCCTTAATTTATGTGCTACTCTGAGTTTTTTAAAAATATCGTTATTAGTCATTTTTCTAAAATTATTAATTTGCGTTATTATGAAGCCATTGGTAAGCCTCTCCAAAATGTTTAGACCAAAACTGCTCGTTATGTTGGCCATCTTTTACAATATTATTTGAAATGTGATGTTCAAGAACACCTTTGGTTTTGAGAAGTTCAATCATTTTTATTTGATTTGGCACCATTGATTCATCTTCTGCTGTACCAACCAGAAAATAAAACTTACTTGTTTTTGGGATATTAGTATTTTCTACAAGCTTATATATTTCTGGGTTAATCCAAAAAGCTGGCGAGAACAAACCGGCCATACCAAATGTATCAGAATGTTTTATGACACCATAGAGTGAAATCAATCCTCCTAAGGAAGAACCGAATAAAGTAGTGTTACTTGGTTGTGGTAGTGTTCTATATATACTGTCAATTTTTGGTTTTAAGGTATGTTTTATAAATGAAAGATAGTTTTCACCTTTTCCACCTCCATACTCGGCGTGACTATAGGGTGTTAACTCATCGATTCTTTTTTCATTTCCGTGTTCAATTCCTATTATAATACTTTCGTTATTGTTTAAAGAGTCTAAATATTCATCAACTTTCCATTCACCAACATATGATGTTTCATTATCAAAGAGATTCTGAGCATCATGCATATAAATCACTGGATAGTGTTTTTTAAAATTCTCATATTTTTTAGGTAGATATACCCAGATTTGCTTCGTTGTATCTAATTGCGGTGCTTCAATTACGAATTTTGTAACTTGTTTAGAAGCAGTACTTTGTGCGGTTATTCTTGTCAAAAAAAGTATGCCAATAATTAATAAAAAACGCTTGAATCTCATGCTATGATTGCTATTTCAAATGATAAACGATTAAAAAACACGACTAAATACACATAATTTTTCGACAAGATACACTATATCTACGACAACAAATTAAAGCACCTTATTAACTTTACATTATAAATAAATCCCTCTAAAATGATTAACCGTGCAGAAAAATTGAGCCTACTTTCTGAGATGATAGCTTTTGCTCAAACAGATGATAATATTAAGACCATTGAATATAATTTTTTATTCAGTATTGCGAAGCAATTAGATATTTCAAAAGAAGATTTTGAGTATTTGTTTCAGCATCCTGTGACTTATGTGCACTTAAAATCACATAGTGAACGTATCGTTCAATTTCATCGATTAGTTTTGTTGATGAACTTAGATCATAAAGTGTCCGATAAACAATTGGTAAAGATTCATAATTTTGGTCTGAGAATGGGATTGAGTCACGAATCGATTAATAGAGTTCTAGACTTAATGGATAGTTTTCCTAATAAGATTGTACCACCAGACTTCTTAATAGATATATTTAAAGTACAATATAACTAAATTGTTATTTCACTTTTAATTTTTCTAACTTTACTTGGTATGCGGTAATTTCATCCCTAAAACGTGCGGCTTCCATAAAATCAAGTCCTTTTGCAGCTTGTTCCATAAGTTTACGTTTTTCCCTAATTTTCTTTTCTAATTGACTCTTGGTTAGATATTCACTTTCTGGTTCTGCGGCTAATTTTGCCTCTAATTCTGTTTTGTATGTACTAACTGAATTTTTAGCCAATGCACTATCTAAACTCTTATTAAGTGCCTTAGGTATTATGTTATTTCTAGTGTTGTAAGCAATTTGTTTTTCGCGTCGGTAATTGGTTTCGTCTATCGTTTTTTGCATGCTTTTGGTAATTTTATCTGCATACATTATAGCCATTCCATTTAAATTTCTTGCCGCTCTACCAACAGTTTGAGTTAATGATCTATGAGAACGTAAAAACCCTTCTTTATCAGTATCTAAAATAGCAACCAAAGAAACTTCAGGTAAATCGAGACCTTCCCTAAGAAGATTTACCCCAACTAAAACATCAAATATTCCTTTACGTAAATCCTGCATTATTTCTACACGCTCTAAAGTATCAACATCACTATGTATATATCTACATCTAATTGAAATTCTACTTAAGTATTTTACCAATTCCTCTGCCATCCTTTTGGTAAGTGTCGTTACCAATGTGCGCTCATCTTTTTCTACTCGATTTTGAATTTCTTCAATTAAGTCATCTATTTGGTTTAAACTAGGACGAACCTCAATAATAGGATCTAATAATCCAGTTGGTCTAATAACCTGTTCTACATAAACACCTCCAGTTTTTTGCATTTCATAATCAGCAGGTGTTGCACTAACATAAATGACTTGATTCTGTAATAGTTCAAATTCTTCAAATTTCAGTGGTCTATTATCCATTGCAGCAGGTAGTCTAAATCCATATTCTACCAAATTTACTTTACGGCTTCTGTCACCACCATACATGGCATGAACCTGTGAAATTGTAACATGGCTTTCATCTACAATCATTAAATAATCATCAGGGAAATAATCTAACAGACAGAACGGTCTTGTGCCTGGAGCTCTCCCGTCTAAGTAGCGTGAATAGTTCTCAATACCTGAACAATAGCCTAATTCTCTAATCATTTCAAGATCAAATTCCGTACGTTCCTTAAGTCGTTTTGCTTCAAGGTGTTTACCTATATCCTTAAAATAGTCGTGTTGTTTTACAAGGTCATCTTGGATATCAACTATTGCATTTTGAAGTACATCTGGTGACGTCACAAACATATTTGCAGGATAGATATTTAATCTATCATAGCGTTCAATGACTTCATTTGTTAATACATCAAATGCTTCAATTTCTTCTATTTCATCACCAAAAAAGTGAATTCTAAACGCATTGTTAGAATAGCCTGGGAATACGTCTACAGTATCACCTTTAATTCTGAAGTTTCCATTTTTAAAATCTGCCTCAGTTCGAGAATATAAGCTTTGAACTAACTGGTGAAGCAGTTTTGTGCGCGAAATTACTTGATCGCGTTCTAAAGTGATAACATTTTTTTGAAACTCTACAGGATTTCCAATACCATATAAGCAAGATACCGACGCCACAACTAAAACATCTCTACGGCCAGAAAGTAGGGAAGAGGTTGTACTCAATCTCATTTTTTCAATTTCTTCATTAATTGAAAGATCCTTTTCAATATAAACTCCAGATACAGGTATATAGGCTTCTGGTTGATAATAATCGTAATAGGAAACAAAATACTCAACCGCATTATTAGGAAAAAACTGTTTAAACTCCGAATATAATTGAGCTGCTAAGGTTTTGTTATGAGCTAGTACTAAGGTTGGTCTCTGTACTTCCTCAATAACATTGGCAACTGTAAATGTTTTACCAGAACCTGTTACACCAAGAAGCGTTTGATATTTTTCATTTTGATTAATACCATTGGCCAATTGATCAATAGCTTCTGGTTGATCTCCGGTAGGTTTAAATTCTGATTCAATTTTAAAACGCATGAGACAAAGTTACGATAAAGAAGGCTCTAAATCAATTAACGCCTAAGGGCAAAATGACCTTTAATTTGGAAAGATTCGCCATTCTGAATTACCTCAGCAATATACCAATAATCGTCAGCTGGCATCAGACTCCCATTAAATGTACCGTCCCAACCAACAGAAGTATGGTTTAGCTCTGTTATTAGTTTACCATAACGATCAAAAATCTGCACTTTTGTACCTGGTAGTGTTTCTACACCAGCGATATGCCAGGTATCAAAATCACCATCTCCATTTGGTGTTAGGTGTTTTGGAGTATCAACAACTAATACTTCTCTAGTAGTTCTGTCACAACCATTCCTGTCTATTACAGTCACTGTATTATAACCAATAGGTACATTATTAAATACATTTGAAAACTGAGGAGTACCGTTATTTAAAATGTACATATAATCACCAATACCATTTATTGTGATTGTTATATTATTTGGGTCTGAGAAATCAATAGTCTCAACAAATTCAATTGAGGCCGATTCTGACTCAGTAACATTAAAAGTACTCGTGTTTTGACAGCCTGTACCATTTGTTACTGTGACAGAGTATACGCCAACTTCTGTAATTTCAATGTTCGAAGAGGTTGCATTTGTAGACCAGAGATATGTGTCTTCAGGATTATTAGTCTCAGCTGAAACAATAAGCGGTGAATTATTTAAACACAACACTTGGTCTTCTATATAAACAAATGGGATTTCGTTGATGATAACTTGAAAATTTGTAATGTCAAAACATCCCGCAATATTGTTTTCCACTCTAGCAAAGATGATATCACCATTGGTTGCAATAAAGTCTGTATCTATGTTATTTAGATTTTCTGAAGCATCAGACTCAGTAGTATAATAACTTACTGAAAATAGATTTGGGTCCTGACCGTTAAGTATTGTAATGCTCTGTGATGCTAGGTCTACTGTTAAAAGACTATCTGTATCATCATCACATTCTATAATATCATTTGGTTGAAACGCAATAGGATTAGGCGTTACATTAAGTGAAAATGGGTGTACGGTATAACATTTTGTTGTACTAAATGACACCCTTGCGAAAAGTATCTCAGTAGTATTTGAATATATATAATTATTGTTTAAAGGATTTTCGTTTAAATCAGCATCTGTTTCATTAGAATGATAAGAGAAATTAACATTAAAATTAAAATCAACTAATAGATCATTTATATCCTCTAAATTAACTGCATTTGATTCATTTTCACAGATATTGAAAATCTCAATATCATTAACTGGAGGTGGTAAATTTATATTAAGATCAAAAGGGACAATTATATTACAACCTGTGGATAAATTTCTGACCTTCACATAAATTGTTTCATCTTCATTGGTATTGGTGTATTGCTCTGGTGTTAGAATGGCGTTAAGCTCATTTTCTGCATCAATTTCAGTTAAATAATAAGTGAAGCCTACATTATATTGCCTGCCATCAAGAATATCTAGCTCAATATCCGTTAAATTCCATTCTAGATTAGTATCAAAATAATTAGCACATTGTGTTAATGATTGATTGAAATTTACATCTGGTAAATCTAAAATATTAATATTGAATGTCTCAATATTGTAACATCCAGAATCATAGTTTTCAATTCTAACATAAAGTTTTTCTGGATTGCTTGTACTAGTGTAGGATAGGTTAGTAGCATTAGTACCGAGATTAGCGTTTAATTCAGTAGTATGAAAACTGATGTTTAAATTATTAGGACTTCCATCAGAGATTTCGATTATTTTTTCATTTAAATTAATTAAATAAGGTCCATTGCCATTTGTTCCACAAATCGCAATGTCAGTTGGTAAATTATAAATGGGTGCTTGTTTTACCTCAATTAGCATTGTTGTAATAGCAGTACAGGTATTTTGGCTTTCATTTTCAATTCTAACATAGATAATCTGAGGATTAGAAGTGTTTTGATAAGGAATGGTCTTATCTATGGCATTTATGTTGTTTAGTGCATCCGTTTCATTTTCAAAATAAAATACTTGCATGCCTATTTGACCATTTATAATTTCAGCATCCCTTTCTTCAAAAATAAAGTCGGCATCTTCATTTATATCCATTTGACACCTTATGAAATCTGGTAATGCTTCAACTTGTGGGTTATCAAAAACTCTAACTTCAAAATCTACAATGGCAAAGCAATTTAAATTAGGCCTTTCTAATCTGACAAAAATTTCTTGAGTTTCAGAATTATAATTTGTTGGATTTGTAATTTCATTTCTATCTCCAAATGCGTCATTATAGGAAGTGAAAAATTCAATTTCAAATTCATCTAATTCTGTTGAAATTGATGGTAAAACGTTTAGTAAATTTAGTGTTGTAAAACCATCTTGATCATCATCGCAAACAATTATAGGTTCAGGTGATTGAAAGTCTAAACTTTCTACAATATTAATATCTAGCGTTGTAATCCAATAACATTGTGTATTACCATTAATTACTCTTGCAAAAAATTGTTGGGAGTTACCAGGAATATCATATGTCTGTTCAATTTCATTTTCATCATTATTTGCATCTTCAAATGTTTCATAAAACTTAACTTGTGGAGACGGTGTGTTTTGCACCATTATATCTCTATAATATCTCAGGTTAACGTTAGTAGTTCCGTCATCAGCATTAAAATTACCACAGGCATCTGCAGTTCTAGGCTCTAGAGTAGGGACATCGTTTAGCCTTAATGTAACTGAAGAGAAGTCAGAGCATTCATTTTTATAATTAATTCTAATATATAATTGAGTGTCAGGAATATTTACGGTTATTGGTATGTTTGGATCGACCGGATTAGTATCATTTTGCTGATCTTCTTCGCTTAGATAATATGTTAATGTTATGTCACCATAATTATCTAATAATTCATCTGTAACATCGATTAAATCAAAATTATAAATACCATCGTTTGATGGGTCATCGCAACGGTTTACAACCGCGTTATCACCAAGAATATTATAGGTTACGTTTTTATGGAGTTCTAACGGAACCACAGACGTACAATAGCCTCCTTGTTCAGCAACAGTCATATAAATGGTAAGTTGAGGATTCGCCATAGTAATTATCGGATCTCCAACAAAAAGAAATGCATTTGTTTGTGATAAAGCATCTTCAGCTGAAGGGAAAAAATTTACTCTTGGTTCCGGTATCCATTCACGTATTTGCTCTATAGCATCATTTAGATTAAAAATTTCTTCAACTAAATTATAGTTTTCATCTATGAATGTACATTTATTGATAATGATTCTATCATCACCAACAAAAGGACTTTCGTTAAACTCCATTGTAAATGGTACTACAGAATGACAACCGTTAAAGTCATCTACAACTCTGGCATAAATAACTTCCGTTTGAGTTGGATATGGGTAAGGTGATGGAATTGCATTTTCATTTAATTCTGCTTCTTCTTCGGTAAAGTGAAATGTGACAGTTCTATTAAATTCATAATTAGCAACCCAAAAATCATAAAATTCAAAATCAACTGCAGAAATTGATGGTATATAAAGTTCTTCACATACTATTATTGGTTCAATTTCAAGTGTATTTGGTGCCGCTTTTATTAAAATATCAAATGTTCCAATTTGAAGACAACTATCATCTAAACTTTCAATCCTAAAATAAATAGATTCAAAATCTTCAGTATTTTGATAAATCCCATTTATTGGGTTGTTATTAGTTTCGGCATCTTCAAGAGAAGTGAAATAACTTATGATATAATTGGTTGATGTAAGGTTGTCGTAAATCTCATCATTTCTTTCGGTAAAATCAAAATCATATATACCGTCACTTGGCGCTGGGTCACACACTACCAATTCAATTATTGGATCTGCCTGTTCAAAACCAAGAACTTCAATTTCAATTGAATCACCCAAAGTACAAGTGCCACCAGCAATAGGTAGTGTTATTTCAAAATCATACGTACCACTTTCTGTGATAAGCAGAGTAGGGCTGTTTGCTCCATTTATTAAGGTTCCGTTTTGATACCATGCATAATTAGCCTGATTATTATTTATATCAGCATCTAAGGTTAAAGCAGTACCACAAACTGCTTGATCTGGCCCGAGATCTATAGCATCACCAAAGCTTTCTGCCTCAATGAATACAGCAGAATCAAAGCGTTGATCAATATGATCTGCGATTACAAATTTAATGTGATAAGTTGTTCCTGGAATAACGCTCGTTGAAGCTGTCAAAACAGTTGAACTAGCATTAAAATTAATACCAATAGGATCATAACCTAAGAAATACGCCTCATTTTGTGCATTACAAAAACCATCAATTTCTGGTCTAATAGTGCTTGTGCTTACTTCAGATATGGTGTTGGGAACCAAAGCAATATTGGTATATGGTTCATTGTTACCAGCTGGCTTAACTAAAACAGCAAAAATATCTCTAAAATTACATGGATAATCTTGTTGGTACTCCTCAGATGCAAATAAATATTTAAATGCTATAAAATCATTCGCTGCTATTAAATCAAATTCAATTGATGTAGCATTTAAAGTCTGGTCTATACCTAGAACATTCAGTACATCTGGATCTGTTTCCCAATTTAACTCTCCCTCACTTAATGATTGAGGGATGAATGAATTACCTGCTGAATTCACACTTCCTGTAGATAAAACTAAACCACTGGCAAGTGGAAAATTTGAATTACCTCTTTCAAAGTATCCATAACTATTTATGTTATTTACTTGTCCATTTATATTTGAGGTTACATTTGAAGTTATCACACAACTTTCACCAATTAAATTGTCTATAAGTTGCTGTGGTTCAAGGGAATTGTTAGTAGAAATTTGTTGCGCAAATCCTAAATATAGGTACGCAAAAAAGAAGAGAAATATATATGCACTTTTCTTTTTCATTAAGGTAACTTCCGAAAATTATAGCAACAAAGAGAGTTGTTTATTCCTTTTTTTTGGAGTTAAAGATAACAAAATGAACCGAAAAGGTTGTTTTAAAGGAGTCCCTAAAACGTTAAATAAACAATAATAAAAGTTTAACGTCTAAGTGCAAAGTGACCTTTTACTTCAAAAGCTTCGTTGCCTTGTTGAATTTTTGCAACAAACCAGTAATCACTTGATGGCATCTTATTGCCATTATAAGTACCATCCCAACCAGGTGTATTAGAGCCGAGTTGTTTTAAAAGTTTACCGTAGCGATCAAAAACACACACAATACTGCCAGGTAAGGTCTCAATACCAACGATATGCCATGTGTCAAAATCACCATCATTATTAGGTGTCATGTGTTTTGGAGCATCAATTACGATTACCTCTTCAGTTACTTCTGAACATCCATTAAGATCAATTACGGTTATGGTGTGATAACCTAAACCTACGTTTTCAAAAATATTAGATTCTTGTGGTTCAAAATCATCTAATTGATAAAGATAATCTCCAATTCCGCTAACTGTAATTGTAATATTGTTAGGATCCGAGAAATCAACTGTTTCTGTCACTTCAATTATTGCCGCCTCAGACTCTGAAACGCTGAATACGCGAGTGTCTTCGCATCCTAAGGCTGTAGTTACGGTAACCCAATAGGTGCCAATATTATCAATCTGAATTTCTGGAGTTGTTTCACCCGTGGACCAGAGGTATTGGTCACTTCCAATATTTGTATTAGCTGAAACAATTAAAGGAAGGTCATCCAAACAAATTACCTGATCTGGAAGGTCTATAATAGGTAATGGATTAATAACTACTGAAAACTGATCAATAGTATAACAACCTGTGTTATTATTTTCTAGTCGCACATAAATTATTTCACTATCAAAAGCCATATAATCAGTTTCTAATGATGATACATTTTCAATGGCATCAGATTCATTGTTATGATAACTAATAGTATATTGTGAAGGACTGAGTAACCCTAGAATGTCATTGTTTTGTTGAGTTAAATCAAATTCAAACAATCCATCAAAATCATCATCACATGATACCAAATCATTTATCTGATTGACTGTTGGTGCTTCATTCACATTTAGATTAAACTCATAAATCGCATAACAATGAGTTGTTGTAAATTCCACTCTTGCAAAAATTGTATCAAAGTTTGTTTGGTATGTATAATTGGTATCTAGTGGGTTTAGTTGTATTTCTGCATCACTTAAATTTGAATAATAACTAAACTCAACATTAAAGTTAGAATCAGTTATTACCTCATTAATTTCATTTAAATTGAAGCTACTGGTGTCATTTTCACAAATATTATAAACTTGAAAATCATTAATAACAGGTGGTAGATATATGATTAATTCAATAGGAACAGCTACAAAACAGTTAGATATTGTATTTGTAACCTTAATGTATACTGTTTGTGGATTATTATTGTTTGTAAAATTTTCAGGGTCAGCTATCTCATTTGTATGATTTTCTACATCATTTAAAGATCTGAAGTAGGCTATTTCTATATTATCTTGTCTTACATCTAAAATATCAAATTCAGCCACAGTTAAATCAAAAATTGTTGATCCATCATAGTCTGTGTCACATTGTACTATTGGTTGAGAAGGATTAACTTCTGGTACTTGTATTACATTTAAATCAAATGATGTAACAGAGTTACAAATAGTTCCATTATCTATTTGAACATAGATTTGTTGTGGGTTTACAGTATTTGTAAATTGCTCAGGTAAGGGATTAATACCGTTTTCTGCATTAAACTGTGAGGTATAAAAAGTAACATTTAAATTTCCTGGAATACCTTGAGTGATTTCATCAATTTTGGCCGTAAAGTCGAAAGTTTCAAACCCATCATTAGAAGTATCGTCACAAACAAACCAGTCTGTAGGAATGTTGTAAGTTGGATTTGTGCCAACTTCAATAATAAAATTTGAAGTACCATAACAATCCTGATCTGATAAATTTTCTACTCTTGCAAAAATTGTTTGCGGATTACTTGTGTTTTGATAAATATTATTCTTGTCTATGGCATTTACACGATTGTCTGCATCATTTTGGTTTAGGTAGTATAATACTTGTTTGCCGGTTTGTCCGTTCAGTATTTCAGTATCTTTTGTGTTAAAAATAAAATCGCCAAAACCGTCGCTACTATCCTCACATATTTTATAATTACTAATATGATTAAAAACAGGAAGCGTATTCACTATTATTGATAATGTTTCAACCGAATGACAACCTGTAACAGTATTTTCTACTCTTATAAAGACTGATTGTGTTTGTGCATTATATGAAGTAGTGTTGTTAATTTCATTCGTTCCATTATCAGCATTTTGTTGACTACTATGAAAACTTATTGTGCGTTCATTAGTGTCACTAACAACCTCCGAAATTACTCCGTTTAAATCAACAATTGAAAATGCATCTTGATCATTATCACATATAATTATTGGAGTTGGTGTAGTGGTTATAGGTGCTTCTAAAACTGTAATATCAAACGCATTTACGTCATGACATCCAGTATCTAAAGACTGTATCCTAGGGTAGACTGTGAATGGATTTGAAATATTTGTATAGAAATTTGGTAATGCATTAGTGTTGGAGTCTGCATCACTTTCAGACAAGAAATATGTTACTCCAAAATTAGCCTGTCCTTGAGTTACTTGACTATCATATTGAGATAGATCTACAGTAGTAAAACCATCTTGATCTTCGTCACAAACGGTCTGATTGTTAATTGGGTCAAACTCCTGTACGGGCACTAGTATTAAGCTAATTTCTGCTACGTCTTGACAAGTTGTGCTTTCCAGTCTTATGTAAACGGTCTGAGGATTACTTGAAGGAATAAATGGAACTGATTGATCAATTGCATTAATGTCATTATCCCTATCGTTTTCGGTCTCATAGAATTCTACAGTAACATCATCAAGGTCGTTTATAATACCATCTGCAATATTAATCATATCAAATTCTTCAACACCATCATTGTCAACATCACAAAGTGAAACATCGGTAATATTTGTACCAGTTAATAATAGGTTAGAATGCAATTCTATTGGAGTTACCGTAGCGCAACCACTAGTATTACTTTCCACTCTAATATAAACAAACTGTACATCTTGGTCTACATTGCTATAGTCTGTACTATTGGTTATGGGGTTTGCACCAGATAAAGCATCGTTATATGAAACATGGAATGTAATAGTTACATCCGTTAGTCCTTGCAATACATCTGGTATTACCTCTGTTAAATCAAATTGGGCAAATCCATCATGATCAGGATCGCAGGCATCTATGTAATGATCATCTGTATTAATAACAGGATTGTCTAAAACACTAATATCTAATGTTGTAGTACTTAAACAACCCGTTTGAGGATTTTGAACACTCACAAAAACCGTTTCATTGGTATTTGTATTTACATAAGGCATTGGTAAAGGGTTGCTACCTGTTGATGCGTCGTTTGCGGTACTATGGTAGGTTACCACCAAATTATTTTGGCCACTCGTAATTTCATTATCTTTTATACTTAAATCAATTGTAGTAAATCCATCTACCGTTTGATCGTCACAAACATCCAAAGGTGTGGGATCAATAATATTCGGCATTTCATTTACAATTAGATTAAAACTCGAATATGCTAAGCAACCATTATCAATATCTTCTATTCTAACAAAGATTGATTGCGGATTTGCAGTATTTTGAATAGATCCTGAAATGGCGTTATTTCCATTAACAGCATCAGCACTAGAAACATGGTAAGATATACTATAGTTACCTGTAGGGACTGATCCCAAAACTTCTGTGTCTTTTGTAGATAAATTAAATGTTTCTACGCCATCATTACTACTATCATCACAGAGTTCGTAATTTGTTATTGGATCCGCAGATTGAGTAGAACTTAAGGTAATATTTATATCATCTTCAATCAAACAAACTCCGTTAGGCAATGGTATTTCAATTTCTACTCTGTAATTTCCAGTTTGAACGGCATCAAAGATTGGTGCGTTTGCACCAGGAATAGTCGCATTATTATAAAACCATGAGTAAGTAGCTTGTGAGTTTTGAATATCACCATTCAGTACTATATTACTTGCACATGTCTGAATATCGTCTCCCAAATCAACCGAAGCATTAAAACTACTCCCTTCTATAAAAACTGCGGAGTCATAGTTCTCATCTGTTTGGTCTGCTATAACCAGTTTTATTTGGTATTGTACATTGGGTTGAATTGTTGCAGAGGCTGACATTACTGTGGTCCTGCCATTAAAATTTGTATCTCCTAAATTATAGCCTTCAAAAAACTGACCGTTTGAAGCACTACAAAACCCAACAATTTCATCATGTACTGTATTTGTGTTTACAGGTATGGCTGTGCCAGGTACTAAAGCAATATTAGTATATGGATTACCGCTACCGGCTTCTCTAATTAGCAAGGCGAAACCATCTGAATATTGACAAGGAAAATTTCCAAAGTATTCTTCTGACGCAAGAATGTAGTTAAATTGAATTTGGTTTGAAATAGACACAAAATCAAATTCAATAGATGTAGCATTTAAAGTACCAGATATACCTAATGCTGTTTCTAGATCCGTATCTGTGGTCCATGTATCGTCACCTTCATTCAAGACTGCAGTGTTTTGTCCATTTCCTGCGGATAGAGCATCACCTGTGGTGAGTACGATTCCATTTTCGAACGGAAAAGAAGAACTCGCTCTTTCAAAATAGCCAAAGCTTCCTAGTCCAGAAACATTTCCATTTATTGGTGATGAGATGTTAGATACTTCCACACAACCTTGAATAAGAGTATTTTCAACCAAGCTTTGAGGTGAAATAGTATTATCTACTGTAATCTGTTGCGCAAAAGTTAGAGTGCTGAGCGTACAAAAAAGTATGAGGATAATGCGGTTAATGCGATGCATAGATTTCGGTTAAGTTTAAAGTGTAATTAGGTTAATTTGGGGCTAAGACTAAATTCTACTTTTAATGTGCGCGTTAAAGTATGTCTAATTCAGATTAAATACAAAAAAATACGATGAAATACAATAAACGTTAACATTTATCACCTGTTTATGCAAAAATTGATTGATTTGAAGGCTAATTCCGTTGCTTTTATATCTAAAATGAAGAATTCAGATACTAAGTTTAAAACTAAATATTAGTAATTAACATAGACCCAGCCAACCATTGATTCAAAGTTTGGATCGTTTAAATTAAGAACATAAAAATACGTGCCAACCGGCACAACTTTACCATTTGCATTTATCCCTTTATTTACCTCACCATTCCAGAGTTTATCATTATTACCTCTAAATATCAGGTCTCCATATCTATTGAATATTAAAAGCTCGTGCTCCGTGAATATGTCGTAAAGACCCTGTATGTTAAACCAATCATTAGCATTATCATCATTAGGTGAAAATCCATTTGGAACAATAGGTGGACAATTCTCAACACTTAGACTAAATTGATAGATTACGTAACAAGGAGGACTAACTAATCTAACAAAAACAACTTCTGGATTTGAGGTATTATTATAACTGGTTGGGATTAGTATTTCATTTGATTCATTTTCTAAGTCTTCAATACTTTGGAAAAAGGAAATATCTTCTTCATTAAATTCTAAAGATTCTAATGCCTCAAATAAATTAAAAGTTGAAATTTCAAATCCTTCATTACAACCCACCAGTTGAGGCAGCGGAATAATATCAGGTATTATAAGTAATTCAATATCTTCAAAAGTGATATTGTTGTCTTCATTTGTTTCTGTAATGGTTCCATTCATTTCTCCATCATCATCTACAATACCTACAATGGTTAATTCTGAGTCTGATTCTTCAGGAATATTTACTATAATAGAATTGTTTTCACTGCCATTTATCGGTATGTTATTTATGGTTTCACTTTGTCCAATTAAAATTCCATCTAAGTAAAACGCAATTGGTGTATTTGCAGGTAAAATAGCTGTGCTATTAAAGTTGTTTACAGTATAAAAAAGTTCTACACTATTATCTCCACAATTAACCAAATTACCATCAATACTCAATGTAGCATCTGGTAACTGACTATTTAAAACTGTGATTATATTATTTATCATCACAAAGTCTTGACCAGAAGTTAAGTTTATTGTTGCTAAGGTATCACCAATCGATATGTTGTCTTGGATATTGTAAACGTCAATATCCATATTAAAAAGATTAGTGGCACCAGTAAATGAATTAGTGCCATTAAAAGCATTATTTACAGGATTCAGCGGTAGATTGCTTATTACATTTCCATTGATGGTTAATTGTTCATTTACGGCCAAAGTACGGTCTCCTTCCCATGCTATAAAACCGATTTTAGCATCTTCATTATCTAATACATTAAGGTTGTCTAGTGTAATATTTAACGTAGTTGGTACACTTTGCAAACCGTCATAGACGTTTAGTTGGTTTAGTGGTAGATTATCGTCTTGATAGATGACCGTAATTGCCCAGCCACCAAAATTTGTTCCTGTTGGGCAGTATGGAGGGATTATGTTGGTTAGATCAAAATCAGATATAGTATAACTTGTATTGCCTTCTATAAGTACTTGTTCAGTAATATCCGCAAAAGCAGCAAAAAAGACACGGCTACTATCTAATGCATCACTAAAGGTTCGTTGGGCGTTAATTTCTGTCCCATTAAGCAATATGTTGAAATCTCCACTACCAGATCCAGCCCAGTATAAATATGCCGCTACAATATTTTGATTTAGCATTAAATTAAGCGTTGCTGATGATGAAGTTTGAATGGTACACGGAGTTCCAGGACCATTTTCAAAACTATTTAAGGTATTTCCTATAGCTGTATAATCATATCGACCATTAAATTGTTGAAATAGTGTTACGTCTTGTGCAAATAGAGGAGTAGATACACCAAACAAAAGAAAAATTATTATGTATTGAAACTGTTTCAAGAACGATAGTTTGGTATAACTAAGTTACATATTTTTTAACGCTTCAATGTAAAATGACTGGTAAAGCTCCTGCCATCCTGCAGTTTTACACTGAACCAATAGTCTGAAGTAGGCATTTTGTTTCCGTTGAATGTACCGTCCCAACCAGGTCCGAGGGGATTAAGTTCCTTGATCAATTTGCCGTACCTGTCGAAAATAAGGATTTTAGAGTTGGCCTGAAACTGTTCGCTGATGCCAAAGACCTGCCAGAAGTCGTTGTTGTCGTCACCGTTTGGCGTAAAGTATTTTGGGAAGCCTATAACCGAAACAAGATCCTCGGTGATGCCACAGTTGTTCTTGTCCCTTACATAAACCGTATAGAGCCCTGGTTGAACATCCGTAAACATATTGCTGTCCTGGTAAGGTCCGTTAATATTGTCCAGCGCATATTCGTAATCGCCTTCACCACTTACAAAAACCGTAATGGAATTGTTACGTGTAGCATCTACCACCTCTATATCCGTGATAGTTGCAATATTGGAAGGCAGTACCGTAATGGTCCTGTCCTTAAAGCATCCATTGGAATTGAACACACGTACGGTATAATTGCCTGGCTGGTTCACTTCTATGGTTGTGGTATTTTCTCCTGTGGACCAATCATAACTGTAGTTGCTTGGTGAATCATTGATGATACCACCATCCAATAGGATCGGATCTGGGAAGAAGTTGAGGCAGTAAAGTGCTTCGGTCTGTGTCTCTATATTTGGAAGTTCAAATACGGTAAGGTCAACTTCGCTGATACCGAAGCAAGCATTGTCGTTCTCGACCCTTGCATAAATGGTCTGGTTGTATGCAATGTTGTTTGTAAAATTATTTCCAAGAGGGTTGGCCTCGACCAAGGCATCGTTATAAGTTTCATAATAGACAACATCTAGACCTATAGGAGCACCAGCAAGCACTATACCATCGGCATCGGAGAGATTAAACGATACGAATCCGTCTTCTTGTCCGTCATCGTCACAGGCCTCAAGACTGGCATCATTGGTTGCTGTAACGCTAACCTCTAGAGAGACCTGGCTGAAGTTAAGACAACCTGTTGCAGGATTCTCCACACGAGCAATAATCACTTGCGGATTGACAAAGTTCTCAAAGGCATCACCATCGATAGGGTTGGACTGTGAATCTGCATCTGATTGAGAAAGATAGTATTCTACACTGATCTGGTTGTTTCCACCAGTGATGTCTCCAAGAAGCTGGTTGATATTGAAAACGGTAAAGCCTTCCGGTATGCCGTCCTCATCGCACTGCAATACAGAAACGTCGTTGGCCTCTGGGATTTCGTTGACCCTTATATTGAATGATGTGAAACCAATACAACCAGTGTCTAAATCTACAATTCTTACAAAAATATCAGTAGGGGTAAGCGTCGGATTATCATATAAGGTTGGCAAGGGACCATTAGCATTTTCAGCATCCGCTAAGCTTAAATAGTAAGTTATATCATAATTTACTACACCAATATTTTGAGTAATCTCCTGAGATTTAATATCAAAATCAAAAGTTGCGATACCATTGGTTTCATCTCCATCTGAATCATCATCACAAATTTCAAATGCTGTAGGTTGATTGAAGTTTGTTAAAGCAGTAACGTTTATGTCAAATTCATTCAATATATAACATCCTGTGGTCGTATTCTCAATTCTAATAAAGACCGTTTGGGTAAGTGGAAAGCTGTTAAAAATGTCCCCTAAAGGATTAATATTTATATTGGCATCGTTTTCTGTTGTGTGGTAACTTACTGCAATATCACCTTGACCATTTATAATATCTAAAGTTAGTCTTGTGAGATCAATTTCTGTAATGAAATCGTCATAAGGTGCTTGGCTATCACAAAAATCTAAATCTGGCAATTCGGTAACAAATGGACTACTTAATAATGGGTTTGTTGGATTATCAGGAAAGGTAGCTGTTCCTGTCCATTCCAATGAAAAAGGACTATTACCTATTGGTCTGTCTATGACGATAAAATAGCTTTCTCCTGCAAGTACATCTATAGCGCTTACAAAACTATTACCATTTGGGCCTGGTCCTTCTGATGTGTCTGTTTCGGTTGTATTTAAACCAGTAAGATTATTACCTTGATTTGCAGCTGAAGGATTGGTAGTTGAACATCTTATAGCCTGACCAATATTACCGCATGTAACATCAGGTCCAAAAATAAAAAAGTCATAGTCTTCAGTTATACTTGTACTACCTGGTGTTAAAGTAAATGCTAAGGTTCCTGAATTTGCAATATTAACCTGTAACCATATGCTATTATTCTCTTGGCTAGCACAAGTATTTGAACCAGATAATTCTTGTGTGCCGATTCCACTCACGTCCAGACTTAGGCTGGAATTTCCACAAATTGTAATTACATTTTGACAATCGTTTGGTGCTTGTCCATAGGTGTTAAATCCAGTGATAATGAATATAAATGAAGTTAAAATAGATTTAGGTAGCAATGTTCTAAATATCATCTTTTAAGTGTAAAGTGACTTGTAAAGCTCCTGCCATCCTGCAGTTTTACACTGAACCAATAGTCTGAAGTAGGCATTTTGTTTCCGTTGAATGTACCGTCCCAACCAGGTCCGAGGGGATTAAGTTCCTTGATCAATTTGCCGTACCTGTCGAAAATAAGGATTTTAGAGTTGGCCTGAAACTGTTCGCTGATGCCAAAGACCTGCCAGAAGTCGTTGTTGTCGTCACCGTTTGGCGTAAAGTATTTTGGGAAGCCTATAACCGAAACAAGATCCTCGGTGATGCCACAGTTGTTCTTGTCCCTTACATAAACCGTATAGAGCCCTGGTTGAACATCCGTAAACATATTGCTGTCCTGGTAAGGTCCGTTAATATTGTCCAGCGCATATTCGTAATCGCCTTCACCACTTACAAAAACCGTAATGGAATTGTTACGTGTAGCATCTACCACCTCTATATCCGTGATAGTTGCAATATTGGAAGGCAGTACCGTAATGGTCCTGTCCTTAAAGCATCCATTGGAATTGAACACACGTACGGTATAATTGCCTGGCTGGTTCACTTCTATGGTTGTGGTATTTTCTCCTGTGGACCAATCATAACTGTAGTTGCTTGGTGAATCATTGATGATACCACCATCCAATAGGATCGGATCTGGGAAGAAGTTGAGGCAGTAAAGTGCTTCGGTCTGTGTCTCTATATTTGGAAGTTCAAATACGGTAAGGTCAACTTCGCTGATACCGAAGCAAGCATTGTCGTTCTCGACCCTTGCATAAATGGTCTGGTTGTATGCAATGTTGTTTGTAAAATTATTTCCAAGAGGGTTGGCCTCGACCAAGGCATCGTTATAAGTTTCATAATAGACAACATCTAGACCTATAGGAGCACCAGCAAGCACTATACCATCGGCATCGGAGAGATTAAACGATACGAATCCGTCTTCTTGTCCGTCATCGTCACAGGCCTCAAGACTGGCATCATTGGTTGCTGTAACGCTAACCTCTAGAGAGACCTGGCTGAAGTTAAGACAACCTGTTGCAGGATTCTCCACACGAGCAATAATCACTTGCGGATTGACAAAGTTCTCAAAGGCATCACCATCGATAGGGTTGGACTGTGAATCTGCATCTGATTGAGAAAGATAGTATTCTACACTGATCTGGTTGTTTCCACCAGTGATGTCTCCAAGAAGCTGGTTGATATTGAAAACGGTAAAGCCTTCCGGTATGCCGTCCTCATCGCACTGCAATACAGAAACGTCGTTGGCCTCTGGGATTGGGTTAATTATTAAATTAAATGCTCTTGTTCTAAAACAAGTTGTATTTAATGTGTTTTCAGCTCTAATGTATATAGTTTCATTAAAAGCATCAGTATTAATGTAATTTAATGCAATAGGTGAATTGCCCATATCAGCATCGTCTTGTGTAGAGTGAAATGTAACATTGACTTGAGAGGCGTCTTGTTGGCCAAGTATATTTGGAATTAACGTATTTAAATCAATTTCTGCAACACCATCGGTTGGGTCACCAAAACTATCACAAAAAATTTCGTCATTAATATTTGCAATTTGTGGCGTATCAAATACATCAATTTCAAACGTATTTATGTCGAAACAATTGGCATTATTAATATTGTCTACTCTAACATAGATGGTTTGTGGATTTGAAATGTTATTGTAGGGTAGGGTAATTTTGTTTTCTTTATTTGTTGCATCATCAAACGATTCGTAATAACCAACAACAAATATTGAAGGGTCTTGATTTAGCAATACTTCCTGATCTTTATTACTAAAAAGAAATTCAGTGACACCATCATTAATGTTATCATCACATAGTGTGACATCAGTTAAAGGATTTGCAACGGGTATTTCAAAAATACCAACCACAGCACTGCCTTCAATAGGACACTCACCATTATTAGGTTCAATAAAAACTTCATAAAACCCAGGTGTATCCACAAATAATTCTGCTTGATTATTTCCGGCAATAGGTACTCCGTCAAATGACCACACATAATCAGCACCTGGTAAATCGTCAGCTTGTAATGTGTAAGAATCTCCAGTACATAGTTTCAATTCTGTTGTGCTGATACCATTTCTTATAATATCAGTTTGAGAGTTAAATAAGGATTGAATAAATGGTGGTAAGCCAATACGACTAGTATTTAATCCTACAGGATTAGTACTTAAAAACACACCTTGTTCATTATAAACCACATCGTCCCCATCAGCTTCAGGATTTTCTATAACGCCTAAATAACGTGATACATTGTTATCGCCATTAAAGCTGAATTGAGCACGGTAAATGCGTCTGTCAATACCTAATTGAAGGGCACCTGCACTTATAGTATTTGAAGTATGAACAATTTTTATAGAGTTCGGAATATTAGTACTTTCTAAATCCCATTGAAGAACTTGACTAGTCCCACCACCTCCTGGGCCAAAACCAATAGTTGCATATACTTTTCTGTTTTCTGCCGAGAATTCTACACCATAAGGGCTGTCATTATTTTGAGCACTGTATAATTCTAAAGAATTTGACACGACACCAGTATCATTATTAAAATCAAATAAATAAATTCCTCCTCCAGCATCTTCACTTAATACGGTAGATTCTCCAAAATTGGCTGAAACAAGTTTGGTTCCATCAGGTGAGGCTTTTAAATAACCTAAAGCATTACGTCTGTATCCCTCAACTGGGATATTTGGACCAACTGTTGAGGTTACAGGAGTCGTATTAACACCATTTTCATCTATTTTAAAGGCATAAAATGTATCGCCAAAATGTGTTAAAACCCAGAATGAAGAACAGTCGTCTGCGCGCACAGCGGTAATTTTTTCAGAACACTTCAATTCGCTTTCAAGTTGATTTGTTGTATCATAGGTAACTAGTGGAATATTCTTTTCAACAGCATCTACGGCTCCTAATCCGCCATCGTCTAAAATATTAATTCTAGAGTACATAAATCCGTCATTTATACCATCATTGGCACTCATAGTTGGGAATGCCGAGGTATTGTTATGATGCGGTTCATCTACTGTAAATAAGTAATAAAAATCTGGATCTTGAGGTTTAGGTACAATAAGGCCAGATGAAGTACTTGAGTCATCTCCTTTAAGACCTGTACCGTTAAGCATTAATTGATGATTTCTATTCCAAATGGTGCTTCCGTCAGAATAGAACAATAAGTTTCCATCCGTATCAGAAATAGATGTACAGCCTTCTAGTGTATTTAACTGACCATCTGTAACTGCAGTTACAGTACCTAAATCAGCATCAAAACGTACGCCTGCATTTTGACCAAAATACCAATAAGAAGCTTCATTCTGAGCTAATAATTGAGCACAAGCAAATAAGAAAATAAATAATAAAGGTATTCTCTTCATAACATCTTTAGCGTACTAGACACAAAAACATACTAATTAACAATAAGAACTTAAACTCTTATTCTTAGTATGTTGATTTTTTTATAGCAATAGCTATCAAAGATATTATAAATCTCTCTTTTTTAATAATCGATAGGATAAAAAGATGAAAAGCGCTGTCCAACCTAATACGACTGCAATTTCGTACCAATGCACTGCATAGTCATAGGCGATGTCTGTTTTCTCTGGAAACTTGGTCATAACTATACGTTGAATAGGTTGATCTATAAGCTTATACATTGATTCTAAAGGTAACAAATTCTTTACTTTAAAAGCATTATCAGCACTACCTAATGCTTCATAAGCTCCCCAAAATATTAACCATTCAAAAATGTACAATACAAATAAAAATCCTAATGCAAACGCAGATCGTTTTAATAACATTCCGAAGAACAAACACAAACTAAAGAATCCAACAAGTTTAACAAAATAGGCTAATAAGAACTCAATCTCCCTAAATATAATTACAGCTTCCGTATAACTTGAATAGTAAAGCCCAATTAAGAAAGTAGCCACACCAATCAATACAGTTGCACAGAGTGAAAAGAATACAATAGTGTAAAACTTTGAAAGTATAAACTCTTTTTTACTCAGTCCATCAATAAGGTTCTGCTTTAGTGTTTTGTTGCTATATTCATTACCAATCATACTCACTACAACTATAGCAAAAAAGAACTTGAAATAAGACGCAAAGAATGTCGTAATATGCCAAATAATCGGGAAATTAAATATGCCCAATTCACCAAGTTCTAAGGTGAAAAACCCGAAGAAATTTATCTTAATTGAGGATAATACTAAAACAGTAAATGGTAATATAAAGGATACAAAAATTAAGATGCGACTCACCTTGTTGAGCCATAATTTTTGTAGTTCTAATTGTATAAGACGTAACATATTATTGCTTGGTTTACTTCAAATTTTTTGAAGTTGATTTTTAATTGATTATTTGTCGTCGGTTAATTGCAAGAATTGCTCCTCTAAACTTTCTTTTCGTTTTACTAAATGTGAAAGTGTAATGCCTTTGTCAAACATTAATTTATTGAAATCTGAGGCTGACATTGGCTCGTTTAAAAAAGCTGTGATTAAATCCTCTTCAACCTTTACATTTCCAAAATTTTTGTGGTTTTCAAGAAGTTCGAAAAGTTCATCGTGTTTTTCTGATTTTAACTCAAAAAAACCATGACTGCTAATCATTTCATCTACACGGCCTGAATACAATTTTTCACCTTTTCTAAGTACTACAACATGAGAGCAAACTTTTTCTACTTCATCCAATAAATGCGAAGCCAATAAAATTGTTGTTCCATCTTTGGCAATGTCCTTAATAATTTGTCTAATTTGATGAATTCCCTGTGGATCTAGACCATTTGTAGGCTCATCTAAAATTAAAATGTCAGGATCGTTAAGCAAAGCAGAGGCAATAGCCAAACGCTGTTTCATACCAAGTGAGTAGGTTCTGAATTTATGATCTTTTCTATCAAAAAGGCCTACGACTTTTAACTTGTCTTCTATTTTACTTACATCAACGCCTTTAATTTTGCAAACCAATTTAAGGTTTTGCTCAGCCGTCATATAAGGATAAAAATTTGGTCGCTCTATAATTGCACCAACTTGCTTTAAGGCATCGTGAGTTGAGGTATTGCCATCGAACCAGTGAAAGTCTCCACTCGTTCTATTTACAACGTTCAGTACTATACCCAAAGTAGTAGATTTGCCACTACCGTTTGGTCCTAAAATACCATAAACATTGCCTTTGTTAATAGTGAAACTTAAATCTTTAACGGCTGTTAAATAACCGAATTTTTTAGTAAGATTATTGATTGATAAGATTGGTTCCAAATTGTGATTGATTTTAATGCTGATTTTAGATCAGCAAAAGTTGGTTATGAAGGTAAGACGATTGAAGCATTTATTTGTTACAAATTTTAAATAAAAGGTTTAAATTTAACCAATGGCAGACGATGTAAAAATATCAAAAAAGAAACCCTCATATCCTGTGTCAGAAAGGTTAGATGCTTATTTAGCTAAATACAGGAGAAATATAGATTTACCCATTTTTTATTCTGATTTATTACGTTTTCAAGGGTCGGTAGTTGTGTATGACGATAATGATGAAGATACCTTATGGATTAGGGTTTATTATAGCGATTCTGATAGAGAAGAAATAGATCTTAGCTTAAAAAAAGTATACTCCTACCTTGTATCTGATGGTGGTGATTGGATTTTAAAATATCTAAGCGTTGATGCTATTGACTACTGTACTTTTGGTAATTCTAAGCCATTTAGAGTAAAAGTAAGGAATATTTTAAACGATAACTACACATACTTTTACATAAAAAAGGCAGATGCTTCTAGAATATATGGTTTAGAATTAGAACATATGTTGTCACCATATGGCCTCAATTTTTTAGTATGTAAAAACACATTGATTGAGGAGCATATTGCAGGGATTCCTGGTGATGAATTTATTAAGAATAGTTTAGATGATCGCACAGAGTCAGAAAAAGCCCAAATAGCAAAAGAATTCATCAAATTTAATGAACGTTGTACAATTACATTATTGGGTGATATGCGCTCTTATAATTATGTTATTATACCGATACACGATTTTGACCAAGTCGTTTTTAAGATACGAGCTATTGATTTTGATCAACAGTCTTATGAGGGTAATTTAAAAATATATATGCCACAATTCTTTAAAGAGAATTATAAAATGGTAAAGATGGTACAAGATAGAATACAAGAAGAGTCTATTGAGCAATACAAGCTAGAAGAACGTTCTATTGTTGCAAAGCGTATTATTAGTTATAAAGATCGATTGAGTGCCCTGTTAAAATGTATGCGGTCTGATGAGCTTTCAGTAGAAAAGCATATCAATCAACTTAAAGAAGAAATTTATAATTATTCACTAGATAAGAATTTTAGAACCTGTACATCTATGGGAGATATAGTAAAGAATATCTTAGATTTTGTAAAGCGAAATTACGAGAATGTAAGTACTAGTAGATTTTAATTTTTAATTCCAATTTTCATCAAAATCTAGGTCAGTGTAGTCATCTGCATCAACGTCATCTTCAAATTCATCAAAGGCGTCATCGCTCTCTGCTTCAAATGACTTCTCTGGTGCCTCATCAGGTATTTGTCCGTGTACAAACATTAAGTTTGGATAATCCGTCCCTTTTGCTTCATCAACAATTTCAGCAAGTTCTACATAGAAGGTCCACATACTTAGAAAATCGTAAACATAAATCAGTTTTGGTGATGCTTCATGCACAACATCTTTAATGATAGTCTGATTCATTACCCTAACCTCATTACCAGCTTCGCTCATATCGAACATAGCAATCTCTTCACCTTGATTCCATTCGTCATCAGTAATGTAGAATGAAGCCATTTCCATACCATCAAAACCAAAGGATTGTGTAATGATATTATGAAGATCTTCCATAGTATCTGTTTCACGTATTTCTAAATCACGGAACACATCATCTTCGGTGTCATTATCTAATATGACTCTAAATCTGTAAATCATTTTGCAAAGTTAATTCAATTATTGACTATTTACTAAATCGGTGAAGTGTAAATATCATAAAACTTAACAAAATAAATGCGCCTACTTGATGAAGTACGCCTAACCAAACAGGAACAGCTAACAATAAGGTAAGCACTCCAAGAAAAAATTGAACACCAACCATTATCAAAAGGCCATTTATTCCTTTGGTTTGCCAGGAGGTTATTTCTATTCTTTTTGCTTTATACCAAATTGCTAATATGAATATTACTACAACATAGGCCAACGATCTATGCACAAATTGTACGCCACTTTTACCTTCTATAAAGTTTATATATGTAGGGTTTTGCTCGGTATATACTGTTTCATGGATTAACTTTCCTTCATTCATAAATGGCCAATGGTTATGAATCCAACCTGCATCTAATCCTGCAATGAATGCACCATAAATAATTTGTACTATTAATACAACTAGACTAATTCTAATGAAGTTCCTCAGTTTTGCATTAATTGATTTTTTATCCGGAAACATTAAATCTAAAGCTACCCAGAAAGTATAAGCAAAAGTTAAAAAGGCAGTAGTTAAATGCATGGCTAATCTATAGTGGCTAACATCTGGTCTATCTACAAGCCCACTTTTTACCATGTACCAACCTAAAAACCCTTGAAAACCGCCCATAAGGAGCAGTATGATTGATTTTTTGATTGTAGATGAGCTTAGTCGCTTCCTTATAAGGAAATACAGAAATGGTAGAATAAATATTAGACCTATAAATCGCCCAATGACTCTATGAATCCATTCCCAGAAATAAATATCCTTGAATTCTTCCAAGTTCATGTTGTAGTTTAATTTCTGGTATTCAGGATACTGCTTGTACAAATCGAACGCCTCATTCCATTCAATTTCATTCATTGGAGGAACAACTCCAGATATTAGTTTGTAGTTGGAAATTGACAATCCTGAATGTGTTAATCTGGTAATACCACCAACAATAACCATTATAAAAATTAGTATACAACCCGTAAGTAGCCAGTAAATAACTATTTTATTATCCTTTTTCATTATTCAATAATTTTTTTTCAAAACATAGACTATTTTCCATTTCTTTATACTGTCCGTATTTAGGAATAGGAGTGTAATTGTTTTTTTTATAAAAATTTACCGCTTCAAATTGACGTTGTCCTGTTTCAAGAACAGTAAAGTGAAAACCTAGTTCTAGGGCCCAAACTTCTAACTCTTTAAGTATTTGTGCGGCCATTCCTTTATCTCTTTCTATAGGAATAGTAAACATCCGTTTTATTTCAACTTTATCGTTATCAAAAGGTTTAAATGCACCACAGCCAATTGGATTATTATTTTTATAAGCAATGACGACATTATTAAGAATGTCAATAGCGTTAAATTGATTGTAAAAATTATGTTCTTCGCCGTCAGTTATTTTTAAATAAGCATCCAGTTGTTTTACAAGATTGATAAAGTCTTCGTTTTTGGAATTTGTTCTAACGAGTTTCACCATTATTCTTCAGTTTTTAGACCTAAAGATTTTCCTTTTTCTAACATTAATTTGAAGGCGGACTCATATTCATTTGGGATGTCTCCTTCTAAAATTGCTTCTTTTATTGCTTCTTTAATAATCCCGATTTCTTTTGATGGTTTTAGGTTGAAGGTTTTCATGATTTCTTCTCCTGATACTGGAGGTTGGAAATTTCTAACATGATCTCTTTCTTCTACTTCAACTATTTTTTCTCTTACGATCTTAAAATTGTTGTGGTATTTATTGAATTTTTTTGGATTCTTGGTAGTAATATCAGCCTCACAAAGCGTCATTAAATCATCGACAGAATCACCAGCATCAAACACTAATCGTCTTACAGCAGAATCTGTAACACCTGATGCTAAAACAATTGGTCTGGAGCTCATTAATACCATTTTTTGGACAAACTTCATTTTGTCATTTAACGGCATTCTTAATCTCTTGAAAAGCTTGTATACCATTTTAGAACCTACAAACTCATGGCTATGGAATGTCCACCCAACTTTTTTACTGAACTTTTTTGTTGGAGCTTTACCTATGTCGTGCAATAAAGCAGCCCAACGCAACCAGAGATTGTCAGTTGTTTTGCAAATATTATCAACTACTTCAAGTGTATGATAAAAGTTGTCTTTATGTCGTTGTCCTTCTTTTTCATCAATTCCTTTTAGAGCAGTTAATTCAGGTAAAATAAAATCTAATAATCCTGTTTTTTCCAACAGTTTAAAACCAACGGAAGGTTTATTACTTTCAAGTATTTTATTCAATTCAACAACGATTCGCTCTTCCGATATGATTTTAATCCGATCTTTATTTTTAGTAATTGCATTTAATGACGTTCCTTCTATTTTAAAATCTAATTGTGTTGCGAACCGTATGGCTCTCATCATTCGAAGTGGGTCATCGCTATAAGTTATATCTGGATCTAAGGGTGTTCTAATTATACCTTTTTTGAGGTCAGATAGTCCGTTAAAAGGATCTAATAAATTACCAAAATGAATTTTGTCTAAGTTTAAAGCTAGTGCGTTGATAGTAAAATCACGTCTGTTTTGATCATCTTCTAATGTGCCGTGTTCTACCAATGGATTTCTGCTATCTTCAGAATAGCTTTCTTTTCTAGCACCAACAAACTCAATTTCAATATCATCATACCTTAGCATTGCAGTACCATAGGTTTTAAAGATTTTAACCTTTGGTTTGTTGTCGAGTTTTTTCGATACTTTTTCAGCAAGTTCAATGCCACTGCCAATGGCCACGATATCAATATCTTTTGCGTCACCTCTATTTAAAAAATAATCACGCACAAAACCGCCAATAACGTAGCTGTCTATATTTAATTCCTGAGCCGCGTCAGATATAATTTTAAAAATTTTATGATGTAGTGCTTTTGTGTGATTCATACCTTTCTCAAACCGCAATTAATTTTATTTTTTTTGAAACATTAATTGCTTTTTTTGATTGGGCAAAGATACGATATAAGCCTTATGTATTAAAGTCTGAAAGACTAATTTCTTTAAGTCTTTTAGTAATCATTTTAAGAATGGTATTTTTGCTTAAAATACTACGATTCAACTTTATGTTTAGGATTCTTCTGGTTCAAATGATAAATAAAATGAGAAAATATAAATGAGAGAAAATAAGACTATACATACCAGTTTTATTTCTTTCACAAATGAAATTGACGATATCATTAATAATTATGATATCAAAGGCGAGGCCTATGGTAACCAAAATAGAAATTCCTTAAGGTTGTTTCAATTAAATGAGAAGACAGTAAATGTAAAGTCATTTAAAATTCCCAACCTAGTAAATCAAATAGCATATAGATTTTTTAGAAAAAGTAAAGCACAGCGTTCTTATGAGTATGCAATGAAATTGCAGGATTTGGCAGTTGGAACACCACAGCCAATTGCATATTATGAATATGTTACGACTTTTCTTTTTAAAAAAAGTTATTACATGACTTCTCAACTAGATTGTGATTTAACCTATAGAGAATTAACACTTGATTTGAACTACCCAAATCACAATGAAATTTTACGTGAATTTACGAGGTTTACGTATAGTCTACATGAAAAAGGAATTAAATTTTTAGATCATTCACCGGGTAATACATTAATTAAAAAAAGAGGTAGTACTTATGAGTTTTATTTGGTAGATCTGAATAGAATGGAATTTAAATCTTTATCCTTTGAAGAACGAATTGAGAATTTTAAAAGATTAACTATTCATAAATCAATGGTTGAGGTAATGAGTAAAGAATATGCTAAGTGTATTGAAGAGCCTTATGAAAAGATCTTTGATCTTATGTGGTCAGAAACTCAGAAATTTCAGCGCAAATATAAAGCACGAAGAAACATAAAAAAGAAACTCAAATTCTGGAAAAATTAATTCTTGTTGTTGCGATATAATTCTCTAAGCTTAGAATATTTTAAGAAGGTAATATTGGCGGTTTGAGCGCATATTACAAAACCATTAAACCCATCTAAGAACCCAAGTCTTAAGAAGTAGGCTTTAAAAAAGGCCCAAGTGGGATTCCAGATTACTTTCCAAAATGATGCAGTTTGCCCTTTATCATAATATGCTTTGGCCGCGATTGTAGAAAAGTATTCTGTTTTCTGATTAAACTCGGAATAACTTTGATAGGTGTTATGCAGAATATCACCTTTAAGTCTACTGGTTTTTGTATTAGGAACTAATTGAAAATTATCATGCGGATTTATCCCAGCCCATTGTCCTTTCCTTTTATCAAACACCCTAAGTTTTCTGTTGGGATACCAATCAGAATATTTAATCCACTGACCACAGAAATTATTATATCGGTTGCAGTAATAACCATCAAACTTCCAGTTGGTTTTTAAATCTATAATAGACTTCTGAAGTGTTTCAGAAAGTGATTCATCACCATCTAATGAAACAATATAATCGTTGCTTGCTTGTTGTAATGCAAAGTTTTTCTGTTCTATATAACCCAAAAATTCCTGTTCAATAAATGTAACATTGAATTTATTGCAAATGTCCTTTGTATTGTCAGTAGAATAAGAGTCTACAACAATAATTTCATCCACTACTTTGGTTAGTGATTTTAAGCATCTTTCAATGTTGTCAGCTTCATTAAATGTTATTATAACACCAGATAGTTTAATCATAAATCTGTAAATGTATGAGTTTGTAAAAATAACTATTTTTGCACCAATGAATTCTATTGATACCTCAGTTATAATTAGTACCTATAATAACCCAAAATGGTTAGAAAAAGTACTTTGGAGTTTTGGCCAACAATTGTTCAAGGATTTCGAGGTTGTTATTGCCGACGATGGCTCGAGTGAAGAGACAAAGCAATTAATAGATAGAATGAAGGTTGATCTGAACTTTCCAATACAACATATTTGGCATGAAGATAATGGATTTCAAAAAACAGTTATTTTAAATAAAGCAACGGTTGCTAGCAAGGGTGAATATTTAGTTTACACAGATGGTGATTGTATGGCCAGAGCCGATTTTTTGAGTGTTCATAAATCCAAAAGAGAACGTCGTTATTTCTTATCTGGTGGTTATTTTAAACTACCAATGAATATAAGTGAGCTTATAGGTGAAGAAGATATCAAAACACAGCGCTGTTTTGATATTGATTGGTTAAAGTCTAATGGGCTAAAATCTTCATTTAAGAATAATAAGATAACAGCCAGAGGATTTAAACAAAAGTTTTTAAACTTCATAACACCTACAAAAGCAACATGGAATGGTCATAATTCTTCTTGTTGGAAAGATGATATAATGAAAGCAAATGGTTATGATGAACGAATGCAATATGGAGGAGAGGATAGGGAATTAGGTGAGAGATTATTCAATATGGGTATTAAATCAAAACAAATTAGGTATAGTGCCATATGTTTGCATTTAGATCATTCTAGAGGGTATGTGCAGCCAGAAATGATAGAAAAGAATAATAGAATAAGGAAAACAACAAAAAAGGAAAAAATCACAAAGACATCTTTTGGTATAGAAAAACTTAATTAAAATGTTAGAGATTAAAGATGAGGATTACATTTCTGAGGGTGTTGCACGTAAGGTGTACTATCATCCATCCGATAGAAATCTATGTGTTAAAATTGGTAAACCTAATATAGAGGTGGATCATCTTTATAAGGAGATAAAATATTTTAAAAAAATAAGGAAAAAGGATACGTCTAAATTTGAATACCCATTTATAGCGAGATTTCTTGGTGAAGTGAATACAAATTTAGGCACGGGCTTTATTTATGAACTGGTCAAGGATGAGCCGTCAGGTAATATTTCAATAACGTTAAGGGATTACTTAGAAATGGAAGATTCTCCTGTATCTGACGAGCAAATAGAATATGGTTTATTGAGATTAAAGCAAGAAATGATTAAGCATAAAATATTTGTTGGAGATTTAAGAGCAAGAAATATTTGTGTAAAAATCCTTAAGGATAAGTCTATTGAACTTGTTGTTATTGATGGTATTGGTCATCGCGATTTTTTTCCTTTTGCAGATTGGTTTCACCACTTTGCGGTAAAAAAAGTTGAGCGGCGATTTTTTAAAGCAAAATTGAATTCTCTTGAGGTGCAACGAAATTATCTTAAAGCTTTAAGAGCTTCAGGAGCTGAATTTGTTTGAGTAGTTAACCTGGTGATTTTTAAGACGGGATATTCTGTGCAATTACGTAACACGTTTTGAAAGCCAACCAAGGATATAATCTAATTTTTTTTCTGGGCAGTTATTAAGACTCTGTAATCCAAGGAACAATTTCTTTTTCCCCTTAATATTCAATTTAAATTTATACCAATACAAGGATTTTTTATAAGATCTAAAATAAAGTAATTGAAGATCTTTTTTTAATACACAGGTCTTTTGTTTTATTTCTAAATGATTGGCAAATCCTTGAGGAGTAAACTGTTTTGGGTTTCTGAATTTATATTTGATGTTTTCAATAAATACTTGTGGATGTTTTTTAAAGTAATTTTCAAAGGTTGACTTTCTAAGAGGATGGGGTGTATGTCTAAAATTATAATATTTTTTGAATCCTAAAATTTTAGCACCTAATTGTTGTGCATGCTTATGTCCAGTTTTTGCTTTCTTAAATTTATTTTTGAATTTATCTTCAGAGAACTTCAACCATTTTCCTCTAAGAATTGGCATACCATTTTTAAAGAAATCTTCTGGTTTTGTTTGATTAATTAAAAAGAAGTCATCATTAAAGTAAATAAAATGTTCAGACATATCAGGTATGCGGTGCATACAGGTTTCAATAGGTCTGTTATTGAAAGTTGGTAAATAATCTTCGTAATCTTTAAAAATGGTTTTGTGATCAACAATCTTAACATTACCATATTTATCTTTTCTTTCGTTTTCTCTTAAGAAAGAAGGTGTTTGATTATCTGTAATGATATAAATATTTCTTATAAATGTGGCGAACTTTAAAATAGAGTCAATGGTAAATTTTATCTCATTAACTTGGAGGTAGCGTGTTTTAAAACGGTCAGAATTCACCTTAGATTTATCTTCTAAATAAGGCAACATTTTAGAACGATGTTTTTTATCATTACCATCTACCCAGAGGATAACAGCGTCAATAGGATGTTTTTGTTGCTCATGTTTTCCCATTATTTTAAAATACCATAGAAACTTTAGCTAATTAATTTCTGTTATTTCTTTTTGCCCTACTTTAAATATAGGTAATTCAATATAATCTCCGATAATTTTATTGTACTCTTCTGGTATATAATCTTTTCTTCCATCTGACGGATAAAAGGTCATCTCTCCAAAAATAGTTTTACCCTCAATAGAATAAAGGTCTACACGAACGAAAGGAAAATCACCTGCTAAAATTTCGGATATTTTTATCATTTCATCCATGTTACTTGGTTTTTCTACTTTTTTGGAAATACTTTTTTCTAATGAAACATAGCGAAATGGTAAAAGGTTGAGTTCAAAATCATAAAAAGCTCTTTTATGATTGTCTGCTCTATCCATGTGCACTTCTAAAAACTTTGCTGTTCCTTTAAAGCAATAAAATTTATAATCTATGAGCGATCTTTCTTCTTTATCCTTTAAAAATTTTTCGACAATTAATCTCGGTGGTACATTTTTATAAGCCCATTCTTGCCCAATTCTATAATATTGATTTTTGCCTAACCATTTTTTAAACGATTTAAGAGCATTAGATTTGTTAAGGTTATTTTTATCAGTCACTATCAAATTATGACTACTAGTATGAGTTGCTTTAATTATAAATTTATTAGGCAATTCATCGAACGGAACATCCTTAGGTTTGTTATAAACACCATAGATTTTGTTGAGATATTCATCACCTATCTTCTCTTTAACATATTCTCTAACGGCATATTTATCTACTAATTGAGTGAGAATTTTTGGATGATAATAAACTTTTAACCATTGAATTTTCTCATTAAACTCTTCAGGATTACTTAAGTTTAATTTTTTACCTGTGTAGTATTGATACGAAATCTTTGTGTAGATTTTTGGTGGTAGCCAACGCATTTTACGTAGCTGTTTTAAGAAGAACCGATGTAATTTAATTGGCATGTTACATTATTAATTTATAAACTATAGGTTTAGTCTTCTTTCCAAAGTTTTTCCAAGTTTTGATTTGCAAAGCAAGGTGCTGTAGTTTTTACACTAAATTTAAATCCGTTTTTTATACCATTAAATTCTGGTTAATATTCAATTTTTTCTAAGCTGTTTATAACAGTTTTATCGCTACTAAGTTTTGGTAACTTAAAATCATCACCTATTACTTTATTGTATTCTTCTGGATAAAATTTGTTTCTGGCATCGCCAGGGTAAAATGTTAATTCTCCGAATATTGTTTTCCCATTTACAGAATAAAGATCAACTCTAACAAATGGTAGTTTTTTAGCTAACAGTTTTGCTACCTTAACCATTTCTTCAAAATTAATGGGTTTTTGTAAATCTGAAGGACTACTATTAAACTTTTTACTTTTTACAAAAGGAAGCAGATTAAACTCTAAATCATAACACCCTGATTTATGATCTTCTTCTCTGTCTAAATGGACATCTATAAATTTTGGTTCTCCATTAAAACAATAAAACTTATAGTCTGCCAAGGTATCCTTGTCATCTTCCTTTAAGAATTTTTCAATAACTATCTTTGGTTTAATATCTTTATAGGCCCATTCTTGACCTCTTCGATAGTATTGATTTTTACCCAACCATTTTTTAAACTTTTTGATTACCTTTTTCTTATCTAGATCTTTCTTGTTTTTTACAATAATGTTATGACCATTGGTATGATTAGCTTTGATAATAAAACTATTAGGTAATTTGTCAAAATCAATTTTTTCTGGACTATCATAGACTGCATAAAGTTCATTAAGGTATTTTGCACCAATTTTTTCTTCGACAAAAGACCTAACTTCATACTTGTCTGCAAGAGTGGTTAAGATTTTTGGTCTAAAATACACTTTGTACCATTCAAGTTTAGCATTAAAATCCTGTGGATTATTAAGATCTAATTTTTGGCCAGAAAAATACTCGTAGTGAATTTTTACATAGATTTTGGGTGGCAAAGATCTGATTTTACGTAAATGCCTAATGAAAAAACGACGAATAGAACTTGCCATTGATTTTAGAGTTTATTTTAATAAAGTATATAATAATTTAGATTTAAACAGCCACGTCATATTCTCTAAGTGCATCGTTTAGTGAGGTCTTTTTATCTGTACTTTCTTTACGCTTGCCAATTATTAATGCACAAGGCACCTGAAATTCTCCGGCATTGAATTTTTTGGTATAGCTACCTGGTATCACAACCGATCTTGCTGGTACTACACCTTTCATTTCAACGGGTTCATTGCCAGTTACATCAATAATTTTAGTACTCATTGTTAGTACTACATTGGCACCTAATACCGCTTCTTTTTCTACTCTAACTCCCTCTACGACGATACATCTAGAACCAATAAAAGCTCCATCTTCTATTATAACTGGTGCAGCTTGTAAAGGCTCTAAAACGCCTCCGATACCTACACCTCCTGAAAGATGAACATTTTTACCAATCTGAGCACAGCTACCAACTGTAGCCCAAGTATCTACCATTGTGCCCTCATCTACATATGCACCAATATTAACATAACTTGGCATCATAATGACACCTTTAGAAATAAAAGCACCATGTCTGGCAACAGCATGAGGAACAACTCTGATACCTTTTTCTTTGTAATTTCTTTTTAATGGTATTTTATCGTGATATTCAAAAATGCCTACTTCAAACGATTCCATTTTTTGAATAGGGAAATAAAGAACGACTGCTTTTTTTACCCATTCATTAACTTGCCATCCACCTTCAATTGGTTCAGCTACACGTAGCTTGCCTTCATCAATTAGGTCAATTACATTTCTTATGGCATCTATTGTTTGTTGCTCAGATAATAATGAACGATCATTCCAAGCACTTTCTATGGTTTTCTGTAATTCTTTCATTTAATAATCAAAATTTGTAGTGCCAAAGATAACCCTACAAATAGGCATCAGGAAAAAAAAATTAAAAAATTGTGACCTATATTAAAAAGTTGTGTCTTATTAATAATTGAATCGAGGATAATTAACTACATAGTGAGTGTATCTGAGAATTTAATTAATAGCTAATTATGAAAACTCCTCTCCCCTGTAATTGAGGAGTTTTCTTTTAAGAAGAAAGAAAAAATATTATATAAACGTGACCTGCTTAAAAATTTAGTGTCTTATAAATAATTAACGACATGATTTATTTAAATGAGGGAAATAAAATCATAACTTAATTGATAGCTAAATTAAGAACGCTTCTTTTACAAGGAGCGTTTTTTTATTCAATAAGGTTGTACATTTGCAAAATATGGGAAGAATATTGGCCATAGATTATGGGACAAAAAGAACAGGTATTGCTGTAACAGACGAGTTACAAATAATTGCATCTGGGCTAACAACTGTAGATACAAAATCTCTTATTTCCTTTCTAGTTGATTACGTTAATGAAGAAAAAGTAGAAAAGTTTGTAGTTGGTTTACCAAAACAAATGAATAATACAGCTTCTGAAAGCGAGATTCATATACAATCCTTTTTAAAGAAACTGAATAAAGCTATTCCCAAAATACCAGTAGAAAGGATCGATGAAAGATTTACATCAAAAATGGCCTTTCAAACCATGATAGATAGTGGTTTAAAGAAAAAACAAAGACAGAATAAAGCACTCGTTGACGAAATTAGCGCAACTCTAATATTGCAAAGCTATTTGGCTTCAAATTCTTAAATAAGAATTGTACTTTTGCTCCCGTAAATAAACAAATTATGATTTTACCCATTGTTGCATATGGCGATCCGGTATTAAAAAAGAAAGCAAAGGATATTGACAAGGATTATCCAAGGCTTTCTGAATTAATTGAAAACATGTACGAAACAATGTATGGAGCTTATGGTGTTGGTTTGGCCGCACCTCAAATTGGGTTACCAATTCGTTTATTTTTGGTTGATACGGAACCATTTGCAGAGGATGATAGTTTTTCTGAAAAAGAACAGGAGCAACTTAAAAATTTCAAAAGAACGTTTATAAATGCACAGATTCTTGAGGAAGAAGGTGATGAGTGGGCCTTTAATGAAGGATGTTTAAGTATTCCAGACGTGAGAGAAGATGTATTTAGACAACCTAAAATTAAGATTCAATACCAAGATGAAAATTTTGACACTTATGTTGAGGAGTTTGATGGGCTTATTGCGCGTGTAATACAGCATGAGTATGATCACATTGAAGGTGTTTTATTTACCGATAAACTTTCCTCGTTTAAAAAACGTTTGATTAAAGGAAAGCTATCCAACATTTCGAAAGGAAAAATAAAAATAGATTATAAAATGCGTTTTCCTCTTATGAGCAGAAAACGTTAATACAAGATATATGAGTTTAGAAAAAATATTGGCAATATCTGGTAAGCCAGGATTATACGAAATTGTTACCCAAACCAGAACTGGAGCGGTTGTAGAATCGTTGCTCGATAAAAAAAGACTAACGGTTGGTGCGCATAGTAACATTAGTATATTAAGTGAAATTGCTATTTATACACTTACTGAAGAAGTGCCATTAAAGGATGTTTTAAAGAAGGTAAAAGACAAAGAGAATGGTAATCCTACTTCTATTAGCCATAAAGACGGCAAAGATGCTCTTGAAGAATATTTCTTTGAAGTTTTACCCGATTATGATGAAGATAGAGTCTACGCATCTGATATAAAAAAGGTTGTACAATGGTACAACTTGCTTCAGAAAAATAATCTATTAGATTCTTTAGAGTCTGAAGATGAATCTGATACCTCTGAGGAGGAATAATTATGCCTGATAAAAGTTCACAACTTAAAGCCTTTGAACGTTTATTGATTGTAATGGACGAATTGCGAGAGCAATGTCCATGGGATAAAAAGCAAACCATGGAATCCTTACGACACTTAACAATTGAAGAGGTATATGAACTTGGTGACGCCATTTTAGATAAGGATTTAGACGAGGTAAAAAAAGAACTTGGTGATGTGCTATTGCATATTGTTTTTTATTCTAGAATTGCCAGTGAAACCAATGACTTTGATATAGCGGATGTTTGTCACAGTATTTGTGACAAGCTTATTGAGCGTCATCCGCACATATATGGTGACGTTAAAGTAGATAACGAAGAGGATGTTAAGCGCAATTGGGAACAAATTAAACTTAAAGAAGGTAAAAAAAGTGTATTAGAGGGTGTTCCAAGAAGTTTACCAGCAATGGTTAAGGCCAACAGAATTCAGGACAAGGTGGCAGGTGTAGGATTTGATTGGGAGAAGCCTGAACAGGTTTTTGAAAAAGTAGAGGAGGAGCTGTCAGAATTAAAAACTGAAATTGCGAAAGGGAATCAAGAAGCAATAGAAAATGAATTTGGCGATGTTTTGTTTTCTATGATTAATTACGCAAGATTCCTAAAGGTTAATCCTGAAAATGCGTTAGAACGTACCAACAAGAAATTTATAAAGCGTTTTCAATACCTAGAATCTAAAGCAAAGGAACTGAATAAATCTCTTGATGATATGACCCTTTCTGAAATGGATGTTTTTTGGGAAGAGGCCAAATCAATATAGTATAAATCTTACCTTTTACATTTTTAGACAAGTAGTCTGGTCTATCAATGTTAAATCTTTCTAAATATTATTATACTAACGTCCAATAATAAATTTTGTACGTAAATACGGTATATAAAGACTTTCACGTTTTTATATTCTTAGTAGGAGGTCTTAATTATTATATAAGCGGTTGTAATTAAGATTAATTTAGTTTAGTTAGGGCAAAACCCGTCTGTTAATAGCAGATGGGTTTTGATTTTAGCTATACATTCGACGGATTTTAGTAAGCTTAGCTTTCCAAGTATCCAATTCATTTTTGTGCTTATCGATGTTTTTTATTACATCCTTTACCACAGGATTGGTTTCATCTACATTTGAGAAAAATTGAAGATTGTTTTCTAATTGTGTGATTTCACTTTGTACCTCTCCAATCTTTTTTCGAATAAAATTTTGCTCATTGTCTAATAGTCTAGTATCATTGTCATTACTTGCAAGATTTTCAAGCTTGCTTTCAAACTTCACCATTTCTAATTTGGATTTATCCATTTTAAGCTTATCAAAAGCCTCATCAATAGCTTTATAGAATTTACCATCTATATAGCGTTTATTTTGTGGTACATGACCAACGGTTTTCCATTCGGCGATTTTACTCTTTAAGGTTTCAATGGATTCTTTATTATCACCCTTTAATTCTAGAGTTTTTATACCATCTAAAAGTTTTACCTTTTTATCAAATGCGTCATACAAATGTTGATTCTCTGCTTTACGCTGAGAATGCATTCTATCAAAATAGTAATTACATGCATTTTTAAACTGCTTCCAAATCTTGTCACTATCTCTGCGAGGTACATGACCAATTTTTTTCCAATCGCCTTGAATTTTTTTCATAAGAGGAGTAACAACTGCAAAGTCCTCACTTTCCTTATTTTCGTCAGCGATTTTAATAAGTTCTTTTTTCTTCTGAAGATTTTCGTATTGTTCTTTCTTTAAGTCTTTATAGAATTGGTTTTTACTTCTATTAAACGATCTTACAGCATCCTTAAATTTCG
Source organism: Winogradskyella sp. A2 (assembly GCF_046762865.1). Classification (NCBI taxonomy): domain Bacteria; kingdom Pseudomonadati; phylum Bacteroidota; class Flavobacteriia; order Flavobacteriales; family Flavobacteriaceae; genus Winogradskyella; species Winogradskyella sp. A2. Next base: position 342,116 of record NZ_JBKQXM010000003.1, on the reverse strand, counting down.
CCCATGTGACTTCATTTATTTTTAATGGGACTTTACCTGCATTAAAAAATGCTTCTCTTAGTGCTTCAATCTCACGTATTTTCTTCTGCCATGCACCATGTGAGTTTACTTTGTCCTCAGCAACTGCTTGTATTTTAGAAATGATTTCTTCTTTCTTCTCAAGATTCTTTTCAAATGCTTTGTCTAAATCAGCATAGTATGCTTGTCGTTTATCATGAATAGTTTTAGTAGCAGTACTAAAACGCTCCCAAATCTCTTCTCTATGCTGTTTAGCAACTGGACCCAATTCTTCTTTCCAAAGTTTGTGTAAAACCTGTAACTCTCTAAAAGATCGGTTTATATTATCATCTGTTGCTAATTCTTCGGCTCGTTCTATGATTTTAAGCTTTTGCTCATAGTTATGCTTAAAATCCATGTCCCTTAAATCATTATTGAGATGTAAGAAATCATAAAAACGTTCTACATGATGATGGTAAGAATTCCATGCATTATTGTATTTGTCCCTTGGTATAGGACCTGCATTACGCCATTTTTCTTGAAGCTCTTTAAAGAGTTTGTAAGTTGTGTTTATATTTTCCTCAACGTTTAGAAGCCCCTTTATTTCCTCAATAATTGTAAGTCTGTTTTCGAGGTTTTGTTTAAGGTTTTGTTCTCGTTCTTTATAATAAGAACTTATTGATTGCTTATACTCCTTATAAAGTTGGTTGAATAGTTTTTTAGCGTCATTTGTATAGTAAAAGTCGATTTCATTTCCACCCTCATTAACAAATTCTTCTTTTTTTTCGTCTAATAAAGCACTGAATTTTGAATTGAATTCTGCTTTTATTTGATTAACATGTTTTGAAATGGTCTGAATTTTATGATGGCTTAATAACCTGTTAAATTCAGTAACCAATTGATCTATTGTCATGGCGTGGTAGTCCTTTTCTTCTACTTCATGACGTTCTACATTAGACTCATCTTCAGCATCTTCAGCATTGGATGCCTCAATTTCATCAACATGTTCTTCTTTTGTTTCAGGTTCGTTATCATTTGTGATTGTAACGTCTTCTGAAACTTCAGATATTGTTTCTTCTGTTGGAGTAGAGTCTAAAATTTCTACTTCTTTTATTCCTTCTGCTTTTTGCAGGTTATCATTCTCAGACATAAGTCAATAATTTTAATCGCATGTTAAAGATACTAACAACTCGTTGAACTACAAAGGAAATAGTAGGTTAGGTCAGTATTAAGATTTATTCCATATCTGCCATGACTTCTCGGCTTGAAGTTCTAACATTTTAAGTCCATTAATTACTGTAGCACCTTTTTTTTCACCATAACTCAAAAATTTAGTCCGCTCAGGATTATAGATTAAATCGTATAAGATGTGCTTTTCATTAATTGAGTCATAAGGTATATTTGGACATTGGTCAACATCTGGAAACGTGCCTATTGGTGTACAGTTGATAATAATTTTATAATTTGAAATTATATCATTATTTAAATCTGAATATTGAAATTTAACACCCTTCTTATTAGATCTAGAAACATAATCAAATTTTATTTTCAATTTTTTTAGTGCATAGGCAATTGCCTTAGAGGCACCTCCTGTACCTAAAATCAATGCACTTTTATGATGTTTTTTTAAATATGGTTTTAAAGAGTTTTTAAAGCCATAATAATCAGTATTATAGCCTATTAACTTATTTTCTTTGAATCGTATTGTATTGACCGCTCCAATTTTTCGAGCACGTTTATTCAGATCATCAAGCAATGGAATAACTTCCTCTTTGTAAGGAATAGTAACATTAAGACCTTTGAGGTTTGGTGTAATTTTAATGACATTCAGTAGCTCATCTATAGATTCTATATCAAAGTTGACATAAGAATGTTTCAAGTTTTCTTTTCCAAACTTTTCTGCAAAGTAATTTCTAGAAAAGGAGTATGAAATATTGCGTCCTACTAAACCGAACTTAAACTTTAATTTGTCTTGTGCGTTGTCCATACCATTCTAAACCTAAAACTATTAGGATTCCAATGACAATATAAGCAATTGCCATATATGTTTCTGTACTTAATTCTGGTAAAAAGCGTTTGTAATTTTGGATAATTTGTTTACCTGCAGAATCTAAAACATAATCACCATTATCGTTTATCATATAAATAGTTTCCTTCCATGGCCAAACCACACCAAGGGAACCAATAATAAAACCAATAATCGTTGCAAGAGTAATGTTTTTGTAGTGATGCAAAATATAGTTTAGAATATGCGAGAATGTTACCAAACCAGCAACAGAACCTAAAGTAAAAATGGCTAAAACCTTAAGCATACGCATTCTTACGGCATCTTTGATAAACTCAAAATCACCTGTAAAAATATCTGCGATGGTATCATATAATGCATTTACAGAATCCACAAGGAGTAAAACATAATTACCCAATAGGATTAAAATAAAAGAACCAGAAAAGCCTGGGAGCGTCATTCCAGAGACACTTATTATACCACAGAAAAACACAAAGAATAGGTTGTCATTTTCTTTAGCAGGGTCTAAGAAACTTATACTTAAACCAACAATAGCTCCAATAATGAGAAAAGTTATGGTCCTTCTATTCCAAGCTCCAAAATCTTTATTGATATAGTATATTGAGCCCAAAATCATTCCAAAAAAGGTACTCCATACATAGAGCTCATAATTTACTATTAAGTAGTCTAGAATTTTGGAGACACTAAAATAGCTAATTATCATTCCTAGAAACAGTAAGCTCAAAAACTTACCATTAATATATCTGTAGAAACTACTGAACCGTCCATTAAATAGTAGCTTAAAGGCTGTTTTATTAACGCGTTGAAGTGAATAAATAAACTCCTCATAGAAACCTGCAACAAATGCAACCACACCACCAGAAACACCAGGAACTTTATTAGCAGCACCCATTGCCAACCCTTTTATAACCAAAAACACACGATCTTTAAAGTGTCTTGTACTCTGCATCTAAACCGTAGTTTTATTTTTGCCTAGTCTCTCTAAAATTAAAATAGTAGCAAATCCTATAACCACAAATACAATTGCAACCATTAGCTGATTGTCACCTTCATAGGAAGTGGGTAAAATACTTTTGTCTAGTAAGGTCACTTCCTCTCCTTTGGAATTTATTCTGGTTTTTAAAACTTCTTTCCATGGCCAGATTTTATTTAAAGAACCAATCATAAAACCTGTGAGTATTGCAAGTGTAAGATTCTTTTGGTGTTTAAACATCCAATTTAAAGCTTTGGAAAACACTTTTAAACCAATGACTGCACCAACCGCTAATAAAATAAATTTTAGAAGAGCATCTTTAAACAATGCCATATCACCTTGAAGCAGACCATCTCTTAAATTGTTGATGGTATCAATTGCGGTTTGATAAGCACCTAAAATTAATAATATAAACGCTCCTGAAACGCCTGGTAATATCATTGCTATGATTGCGATAAAGCCACAAAATAATAGATAGTAAGGACTATCTGGCGATGCAAATGGTTCTGCTAATGTTATATAATAGGATAATATCGAGATAAGAATAATTGCCAAAATAACCTTTAGAGACCACTTACTTATTTGCTTAGCTATATAAAGAATACTTGCTAATACTAATCCAAAGAAGAAAGACCATAATAGGATTGGCTCATTATGTAACAACCATTTTATAAGTTTGGCCAGTGAAAGTATACTTATTGCGATACCAAGAAATAAGGCCAAAAGAAAACCACCATTAATAGATTTCCAAGCATTTAAAAATCCCTCTTTTTTCCAAACTCTGAAAAAACCAAGATTAACATTATCAATACTCTCAATTAATTCTTCATAAATACCAGAAATAAATGCAATTGTACCTCCTGAAACACCTGGTACAACGTCAGCTGCACCCATAGCTATACCTTTAAAGGTAATGACTAAATAGTCTATTATCCTACGACTCATCTTATAGATTATAGTAAGTGGCTAAGGTATGGAATTTTTTAGTTGGAAGCCTTTTTAGAATCTGAAATAATAGCTCTCACAATAGCCTTTTCCTCTAACTCAGGAAACAGCTCTGATATAATGAAATTATACTCATAATTGAGCTCAACTGCATTTTTTAAATGAAATCTACCTTCTTCATTTTGATGTAATTTAAAGTATAAACCAGCGAGCCTATATTCAATTTCTGCATTCTCAGGATAAAATTCAGAAGCCTGTAATAAATTGTAGACAGAAGCTTCATACTCACCAAGTGAAATCAAGATATCAGATCTGTCCAGCCAGGTGTCCAATTCATAATTTCCAAGTTCTAGGCTCCGCTTATAACCTCGTTCTGCTTCTTCTAAGAAATTTAGGCGCTTATTCACTGTGGCATATAATTTCCAATATAAAACATTATCGCCATCAATGTTAACAGCTTTATTAATATAATAAAGCGCCTTTTGATAATTAAGTCGCTTCATATAAAATTTTGTAATTGCTAACCAACCCTTATCTAAAAGGGCATCTTCGTCTACAGTTTTTTTAAGAAATTGGATGGCTAAATCATCCTTACCCAATTTTTCATAGCAATAACCAATTCTGAGTAATGCAAAGGATGTAGGTTCATCCAATGCTAAAGTAATCTTGTAATTTTCAATTGCATCTTCATACTGCTTTAACTTCTCTAAAACTTTACCTTTTTCAATGTAAGCACCTACAAAAGTATCATCCGAAATTATTGCAAAATCAAAAGCAGCATTTGCTTTAGCATATTCTTTTATACCAAAATATTGACGACCTAATTGGTGCCATGCTACTTCACAGTAAGGGTGGTTGTCTAAGAAGTCATTTAAATAGGTGATAGCTTCAGAATTCTTATTTAAGAAATCGTAGCAATATATAATATTGTGTAAGGCAGAATAATCTGTTGTATCTACTTCAACACACTTTTTAAAATAGATTATTGCATTTTCAAATTGATCTAAAAACAAATATTCCATTCCAATCAGTGCATACAAATCACTATCTTCATCTGGAGTTTTGGATTTTCCAATTGCCAATAAAAGTATTTCTATAGCTTTATCATGATGATCTTGTTTTGATAAGACGTTGGCTTTTTGGATATATACTTCATCATTATTCGGTTCTAAATCGTGCAACATATCCAAAATATCATTTGCTTCTTCAAATTTATTTTCTATTACAAGAATTTCTACTTGATATAATCTAAGGTTAATTGAAGATGGATGCTGTTCTAAACCAAGTTTAATTGCTCGTTTAGCTAGTGCAATTTTACCACTTTCGAGGTAGTGGTGAATAATGTTTTCGAATTCATTGGAGTCAAAAAACAAAATGTCATTTGTTTTTAACATGGATTCAAATCTAGTAAGTGAGAAATTTTCGTCGTTCTGACTATATTCCATAAGCAGTTTTAAAATTCACTGAAATAAATTTACTGCTATCATTCACTAATAATGGAAATTTGATTTATTGTTTTTAACAAATTAATTAACATATAAATAATCTTAAATAAACCCTGTTTTACAGTTGACTATCAAAGATTTAAAAGTGAAAATTATTTTTAGATTGAATCTAAAACTGAGCAAATTATTTGGCAACCTTCAATAATTTCTTCATTAGAAATGGTTAATGGAGGTGTAATTCTGATGGCCTTAGACTCAAAAAGTAACCAAAACAATATTAAGCCCTGGTCTTTACATTTTAATATAATTTCATTAGTAACATTTGCATTTTCAGTAATTGCTGCAAGCATTAATCCTCGACCTCTAATCTCTTTTATTAGTGGATGTTTTAGGTGTTTTCTAATTAGCTTCTCTTTTTCAAGCGTTTCTGAAATTAGATTATTTTTTGAAATTACTTTTAATGTTGCAAGGGCAGCACTAGCTATTACAGGATTACCACCAAATGTTGTAATATGACCTAATTTTGGATTATCGGAAAGATGTTTCATCATTTTGTTTGATGCTGTAAAAGCACCAATAGGCAATCCTCCACCAAGGCCTTTACCTGTAACAACTATATCTGGTTGACAATTATAATTTTCAAACCCAAACATTTTACCAGTTCGTCCAATGCCTGGTTGTATTTCATCTAAAATAAAAAGAGCGCCAACTTCATTACAGCGTTTTTGTACTTTATTTAAATAATCGTTGGTAGGTTCTATGAATCCTGCACCACCTTGAATGGTCTCTAAAATAACAGCAGCAGTTTTTTCAGTTATTTGTTTAAGACACCATTCGCAATTAAAGCTTATATGTTTAATATCAGGAATTAAGGGTAAAAACGGTCGTTTTCTTTCCTGGTAATCCATCAAACTCAGCGATCCCATGGTGTTGCCATGATATGAATTTTTAGCTGCTATGATTTCAGATCTTCCTGTATACCTTCGTGCTAGTTTGATACTGCCTTCAATTGCTTCTGTGCCAGAATTGACCAGGTAAGTTGTGTCTAATGGTTCTGGAAGTAAATTTGCAATAAGTTTACAAAGTTGAACAGCTGGTTCTTGAATGTACTCACCGTAAACCATAACGTGCATATACTTATCGAGCTGTTCTTTAACTGCACTTACCACAGCTGGGTGACTGTGCCCAATACTGCATGCAGATACACCAGCAACAAAATCGAGATAAGGTTTGTCATTAGTGTCATATATGTAAGATCCCTTAGCATATTTTATTTCCATAGCTAATGGATGAGGTGTAGTTTGTGCTTGATATTTAAAAAAGTCGTTTGTTTGCATTTTGCATTATTGACTCGTTTTTTTCTTCAAACCAGCAGGTACTTTTAACTGATCTGGTGTAGGTATTTGTTTATTTTTTTGAGGCAGATTACGAGCAGCTTTGTTTGGCTTATTAGGTGTGGCTTTGCCAGCATTTTCTATTCGTTCGGTTACTGAATCATCTATAAAATCCTCTGGTGGTACATAATCTTTTAAACCTTTAATCACAGGTAAAACTAGGGGTGGATCGTCTTTAAATAAGTCATCTACAGTCATAGGACGTTCCTCACCACGCCAATCAAATCCTCTTAATCGCCTACCACTTTTGGGAAACTTGGATTCAGGATATAACTCTCCATCAATCTGATTTATAAATCTTACCTCTTCAATAGCCTGTTCTTTAATTTTTAAATTAATGCTGCCAGATTTTGATTTTTGTATGCCAACGAGTTCATTTTCCTCATTACGCATGTAGTAAATCATTTCAGCATTTTTAATAATATCGACGTTATATAGCTCGTTGTTTTCAAATAAACCTATCAATAATTTGCCTTTTACCTGATTAAACCCTGATTCACTAATGGTGTCCTTACTAACTAAAAAGGCATTATTAAAAACTTTGAGTGAGTCTAATTTTTCTGTTTCGACATTCGAAATTAAATGTATGGTATCACCTGTCATCTGATTACCCATATTCCAAAGAATTGGTTTTCTTTTTGTTGCAAACGCATCGTTAGACCTAAATCTATCTAGATTAATCATTTGCGTTAAACCAGTTTGATGATTTACATGTATAGAATCCGATTTACCTGCAAGGTCACTTTTGTAAAGTCTTACATTATAAAAGGCCCTTGTTATACGGTTATTTTCTTTACCAGTTACCATTAAAGTATCAGCATGGATATAAACTGAATCTTGTTCTTGAACAGTAATACCTAACGCTCTTTTTGTTATGAAAATAGAATCTTTATCTCGCCACAGTTCAGCATAATGACCCTTAACTAAACTTCTATTTATTGTATCTGTTACGGTAATGTTATTTGTGGCTGAAGCAAAATTTCTATTCCTATCAAAATAAATACTATCGCCTTCAACTGTTCTATTTTCATAATCTATGCGCGCGTTGCGTTGAAAATGGCCTCTGTCTGTTTTGGTATTATAAAACCCTCTTTCAGTATATATTTTGCTGTCTTCTCCTACAATTGTTGACGGCCCAAATAAATAAGCATAACCGTTTTCTGTAAAGAAATCTAGACGCTCTGTGTTTAAAGTATAATCTGGATTTACAAGAACAACATCTTGTACAAATTGATATTTACTAGAATTGGTGTAGTATCTTCCAATCTGACTCGTTATTGTACCAGAAGAATCTCTAACTACTTTACCCTTAGTATTATAGTAGGCTAGTTGTCTAGTTCTATCAAAATAAAGTTTGTCAGTGGTGAGTACAGATTGAGGTTCTGTTAAAACAACGTCTCCTTTAGCGAACGCGAGCTGTGATTTGCCACTGTATTCTACATATTTGGCAACCATATTTATGGAATCGCCTTGCTTCATCACAACATTGCTAAAGGCTTCTATGAAATCTTGATCTTCATAATAGATGGCTTTATCGCACCACATATTAATGCCTTTATGTACAAAATGAACTTGTTGCGATTTGTCTCTTAAGAATACTTTTGCACCTTCCTCAATATCTGAGTCAGTGTAAGCTGTACCTGCATATTCTATTGTGATTTTTTGTTTTTCTTGGGTGAAACCAAATACGGAGACACTAAAAAAAAGTAAAAAAAGAAGATATTTTATACTATTCAAAGCCATGTGTTTTTACAAAATAACATTTATGTAATAGCTTTATTATAGGTTAACAGAATTTTTAACACTAATAGTTAGTGATAAACTAAACTGTCTTTCTTATAATAGTCTGCTTACGATCAGGCCCAACTGAAACAATAGTTATAGGAATATTCAGTTCTTTTTCTAAGAACTCAACGTAAGCATTAAATTCAGAAGGTAACTGAGAAGCTTCAGTCATTTCTGTCAGATCTTCTTTCCAACCACTAACTTCAGTATAAATTGGTGATACGTTTTCAGCCTCAATGTTATATGGTAAATGTGTAATTGTATCACCTTTGTAATTGTAAGCTGTACAGACTTTTAATTTTTTAAATCCAGACAGTACATCACCTTTCATCATAATTAGCTGAGTTACACCATTAACTTGGCAAGCATAACGTAAGGCTACTAAATCTAACCATCCGCATCGTCTTGGGCGACCAGTTGTCGCTCCGAATTCATGACCAACACGACCCATCGTTTCTCCGTCTTTATCAAATAATTCTGTTGGGAATGGACCAGAACCTACACGAGTTGTGTACGCTTTAAAAATACCGAACACTTCTCCTATTTTACTTGGAGCTACACCCAAACCTGTACAAGCACCTGCAGCAGTTGTATTAGAAGAGGTAACAAATGGATATGTCCCAAAATCAATATCTAAAAGGGAACCTTGGGCGCCTTCTGCAAGTATTGTTTTGCCAGTCGATTGTGATTGATGGATAAATTCCTCTGAATCTATAAATTTTAAACTCTTAAGTGTTTCAATAGCATCAAAGAAATCTGCTTCTAATTCCTCTAGATCATACTGAATATCTACATTGTAGAATGCTATCATTGCTTCATGCTTATCTGCTAAAGCTCTGTATTTATCTTTCCAGTTTACTAATTCAATATCACCAACTCTAATTCCGTTTCTACCTGTTTTATCCATATAGGTTGGACCAATACCCTTTAAAGTCGAACCAATTTTAGCTTTACCCTTAGATGCTTCACTAGCAGCATCTAATAATCGATGGGTTGGTAGAATGATATGAGCTTTACGAGAAATACAAAGTGATTTTCTGTAGTCTACATTTTGCTCATCAAGTTTGTCTAATTCTTTCTTAAAAATTACAGGATCTATAACCACGCCATTACCAACAAGGTTTGTAGTATTATCATGGAATATACCTGAAGGAATTGTATGCAGTACATGCTTTCTTCCATTAAAGACTAAAGTATGTCCAGCATTTGGCCCACCTTGAAATCTTGCAATAATATCGTATTTGGAGGTGAATACGTCAACAATTTTACCTTTGCCTTCATCTCCCCATTGTAATCCTAGTAGTAAATCTACTGCCATTTTAATAAATTAGTTAGTCGTCTTTTTTACGTGTACCGTAAAAATAAAGTGAATGATTGTTAATTTGAATATCGAATACTTCTTCGATGGTTTTTTTAATTGTTTGAATACGTGGATCACAAAATTCAATAACTTCTCCAGAATCGGTTAGTATAACATGATCGTGTTGTTTGTCAAAGTAAGACTTCTCATAATGTGCTTGACTCTGCCCAAACTGATGCTTACGAACCAAGCTACAGTCTAACAATAATTCGATGGTGTTGTAAAGCGTTGCTCTACTAACGCGATAGTTTTTATTCTTCATTTTAATGTAGAGTGATTCTATGTCAAAATGATCTTCGCTATCGTAGATTTCTTGAAGTATAGCGTAACGTTCAGGGGTTTTTCTATGTCCCTTTTCTTCAAGGAATTGTGTAAAAACGCGCTTTACAATTTCCTGGTTACTTTCTTCTGACTTTGCATTCATAATTAAGGTGCAAATTTACATAAATTTATACTCTTGTTACCTTATCAATACCATTAATTTTTTTCAACCTTTCTATAAGCTTTTTCAACATGGTCTGATTCTTTACCTGCACTGTGATTTTACCTGTAAACACACCATCATCACTGGCAAAACTAATGCTTTTCATGTTTACGTGCATGTTATCTGAAATTAGACTTGTTATGTCATTTACGAGCCCTAAATTATCAATTCCTGAAAGGTTAATCTGTGAGGTATATACCTGTTGAGAAGAATCTATCCATTTTGATGACATTATACGATAAGCATAATTAGATTGTAAGCTTACAGCATTGGGACAGTTTTTTTTGTGAACCTTTATACCGTCATTGATGGTTAAGAAACCAAAAACTTTGTCTCCAGGAATTGGATTACAGCAATTTGCTAATTTATAGTTGAGTTTTTCTTCCTCCTTACCAAAAACCAGCATGTCATATTTAGATGTAATTTCATCTTTATCAATATCCTTAGGTATTTCTGATTTTCTGATTTTATTTTTAATATAACTAACAAAAACATTACTTCTCGAAGAAGCGAAAGCCTTAAGCTTGCTATTATCTATTGTGCCAATACCAACTCTGTAAAATAAGTCTAAAGATGTACTTAACTTAAAGTAATTTACAAGTTCATTAACTGAACTTTCGTTAAGTGTTATTTTAAGTTGTTTTAGTTTACGTCTTAATATTTCCTTTCCTTCCTCGGCTATGATTTTGGTATCTTCCTTTAATGCAGATTTAATCTTACTTCGAGCTCTCGCCGTTGTAGCATAATCTAACCAGTTGGCATTAGGCTTTGCATTTTCTGAGGTCATTATTTCCACACGATCACCACTTTGTAACACGTGGCTAAGTGGTACGAGCTTACCATTAACTTTTGCACCTCGGGTTTTTAAACCAACTTCTGTATGAATACTAAAGGCAAAATCTAATGGTGTGGCTCCTTTAGGTAAAGATTTTAAATCGCCTTTTGGAGAAAAGACGAAGATTTCCTTTGAGTAAAGATTAAGTTTAAACTGTTCAACAAAATCAACAGCATCAGCTTCATTGTTTTCTAATGCTTCTTGAAGTTTATTAATCCATAAGTCTAAATTGTCCTCTTTATTATTTTCATTCTTGTATTTATAATGCGCCGCATAGCCTTTTTCAGCTATTTCATTCATACGTTCACTTCTTATTTGTACTTCGACAAATCTACTTTTAGGACCAACAACTGTGATATGTAAGGCTTCGTATCCTGTTGATTTAGGTGATGAAATCCAATCTCGCAATCGTGTTGGGTTTGGTGTAAAGTGATCCGTTACTATAGAATAAATCTTCCAGGCAAAGAATTTTTCATTTTCAAAATCAGATTTATAAATAATTCTAACGGCAAACTTGTCGTACACTTCATCAAAAGAAACACCTTGCTTCTCCATTTTACGTCTAATGCTAAATATAGATTTAGGTCTACCTTTAATTTCATAATTAAGACCTTCTTTATTTAACGACTTCTCAATAACTTTTGAAAATGATTTTATGTAAGCATCTTGTTCTTCTTTGCTCTCCTGCATTTTTTCAGCGATGTCACTATATACTTCTGGTTCGGTGTATTTAAGACCAAGATCTTCTAATTCAGTTTTGATATTATAAAGCCCGATTCTGTGTGCTAGAGGCGCATAAATATAAAGCGTCTCAGATGCTATTTTAACTTGCTTATCACCACGCATAGCATCCATAGTTTGCATATTGTGTAGACGATCCGCAATTTTTATAATGATAACTCGAACATCTTCATTTAACGTTAGCAACATTTTACGGAAATTCTCAGCCTGGAGAGAAACATCCATATCCTTTTTGAGGGAGGATATTTTTGTTAAGCCATCTACAATTTTAGCAACAGATTCGCCAAAAAGTTGCTCTATATCTCTGATTGTGTAATTAGGATTGTCTTCTACTACATCGTGGAGCAGGGCAGAAGCAATTGACGTGGCATCTAAACCAATTTCTTGTGCAACAATTTTTGCAACAGCAATTGGATGGAAAATATAAGCTTCACCAGATTTTCTTCTCTGATCTTTATGCGCATCTACAGCTACATCAAAAGCATGTCGGATCAATTTTTTATCCTCCTTGCTTAATGTTTGATAGCTCACTTTTAGAAGTTCTTTGTAAGCTTTTGCAATAGCTGCATTCTCTTTTTCTATATCCACCTCAGTCATAGAACTAAAGTAGTGAAAGCTTATTTAATGTGCAATGCTTTATTGATGCGAAATCACACTAAGATGTAGTAAATCATTTTTAACGGCTTGTTTTATAATCTTGGTAGCCTTTAATTGTTACAGCGAGGCTAGCGATAGTTCCAAAAACACCTATCATTAAGTTGTCTTGGAAAATTAAAATAAGACCTGCCACTGAGCCTAAGATTCCAATGGCTAATGCTAGTTTACCGTTGTTTTTATTTTTTGGCATTTATAGCAATTTTAATTTCTAACACTCCAAATTTCGTGAATAGGACTTCCTTTACTAGATAAGCCCATATGGTGCCAATTCCCTTCAATTAATTTAAAGTCGAATTTTAGACTTAAACCTGACTTAGAATTATCTCTTGAAAAGAACTCAATATTCTCAATATACTCACCATTGATGGTTGTGTAAGTTCCACCACCAGTCCCTTTGAATTCCTTTGTTTCTGTATTGTAAGCTATCCATTGAAATCTGGTTCCAGACAAAATTTTCATAGTTTTTCTTGGTCTATTGGTATCGCGTAATTGGGTATTACCATCCCTTATTCTTCCAGACATTAGCCAAGCGCCTTGTAATTTACCTGGATTGCCATCATCAATTCTTTTGAATATTTTCTCTTGGTCTACTATTCTTATTTCGTTATCTGTAATCTGGACTTTAAAACTAAATTGTGACCCGATCATTTCTGGATTGTCTGTGTGAAATTCAACTTTTTCAGTCATTACATTACCATCTAAACTCCAAGTACCTCCATTAGTGTTTATAAATTCTCCTGTGACTGCATTGTAAGTTGTTAAGACTTGATATCCGTCTGCAATAATGAGTACACTTTTTAACTTTTCACCAGAAGTTGAGGTAGAAGAGGATTCCCAAGCTCCAATTACACTTTGGGCATTCAAACTTATAATGAAACATGTAAATATTATTAAAAATGTAATATTTTTCATAACAAAAGAATTTTCTATATTATTTGATTTGTCATACCACTAAATATACTTTAAATCGAATTAATTTTTTGATTCATAATAGTTTTTCAAGACAAAAAAAGCTTTTTTCTTTTCGCCTTTTTCGGAAATCAGACCTTTTCTATTGAAATTATCTTGAATTTCTGGCAAAACTCTTCTAGGTGATTTAAAATCTACTAAGATCCACGGAGAGACACCTCTTAATTGTTCAATTTTATCAATCATTTTTAAAGTTTCCTGATATAAAAATTCTTGATATTCTTCTGTCCAGCGATCATCTTTATCTCCATTTAAACCATATTTGGCACCGGCACCAAATTCTGATATCATCACAGGCTTATTATGAGTAATTTTCCAATTAATGGTTTTGCATTTTTCAATACCACCATCGTACCATCCTATATATTGATTAAAACTAAGAATGTCTACAACATCTGCAAAAGGATCTGCAATTGTTCTTGTATTTGGGTCATCATTATAATTTTGCTGTTCTAGTGCGGCACTAATTAGCCTTGTTTTATCCTTGTTTCTTGTAAACTTGGCAAGTTTGGTTAAGAAGTTGGTTCTTAAATTGCTTGTAGGTGTTTCGTTCGCCATAGACCAAATAATAACACTAGCTCTATTTTTATCTCTATCTATTACTTCTGAAATTTGGTTTTGTGCGTTTAAATATGTGTTTTCATTTTCCCAAGAAATGGTCCAGTAGACAGGGATTTCTTCCCAAACCAAAATTCCCATTTTATCTGCCATCCGAACCATATATTCATTGTGAGGATAGTGGGCCAAGCGGACATAATTACAGCCAAGTGATTTGGCCCATTTAAGTAATTGTTCAGCATCTTCGTAAGAATTAGATCTACCACCATTAATAGGATTTTCTTCATGTATTGATATCCCTTTGAGAAATATATTTTCACCATTTAAAAGAATGTCTGGTCCTTTGGTTTCTATAGTTCTAAACCCAATATTGTCAGTTATTCTATCTTCATTTGTACTCAGTATTACATCATATAATTTTGGAGAATTTGGTGACCAATATTCAATTCTATTGGTTATGAAATTAAACTTACAAGTTCCAGAATCATCAGTTTTAAATTTCTTTTTAATTCCCAATTCAGGTATTTCAACAGTGACCTGTGAGTTAATTTTATTTGAACCATTAAGGGAAATTTCACCTTCAATTTGCTGATTATTTTTTTGGTTAAGGTGAATTGAGTAATCATTTATAAATGTTTCTGCTGTTTCAATTAACTTTATGTCTCTGGTTAATCCACCGTAATTCCACCAATCCGTATTTAAGGTTGGTACACCTTCTTTGATTCTCTTATTGTCAACTTTAATTATTACAAAGTTTTGCTTTGGTTTTAGTAATTCTGTAATTTCAAATTGAAATGGTGTAAAACCGCCAATATGTTGTCCTAGTTTTTTTCCATTGAAGTAAACATCAGTTTTATAATTGGACCCTCCAAAATAGAGAAAGACTCTATTGGTGTCATTGGATTTATTATAGTCAAATGATTTTTTATACCATAAAGTTCCCTCGTAGTAGAACAGTTTTTCCTTTTGCGAGTTCCAATCACCAGGAACTTTTAAACTGTCCATTTTATCAAAATCATATTCAATTAAGTCTGATTTGTCTTTTCTTTTTGAATTAGTAAAAAAAGCACCATTTACTGGATTTTTTTGATTTTCAAAAGGTTCATATCTATAGTTATAAAACCCATTTTCGTACGGGTCTACAATGTAATTCCAATACCCATTTAATGATGTCGCTTCTCTATTAAATGCATTTGTCATTAATTTTTCTTGAGCGAAAACTGAGCAAAAGCATAAAATTGAAATTACTAGAAGTAAGGTTTTTGTCATTGTTTAATATTTCAGAACCATTTCTGTTATTTTAGAATTAGAATTCATTGTAAATTCATTATTTGTAGTAATTATTTCAGACGTACTTTCAATTATCTCGAAGGGTTTATCTTCATTGACTTTTGGAAAGATAATTTCTATTTCCCATTCAGGATTTTCTTGTTCAACCTTTAAAATGAGTTCACCGTTTGATTTTGAATAGTAAACTGAAATGGAATTATCCGCAACAACAACATTTTCTATTGATGCATTGTCCCATTGCTCAGGCATTTGAGGTTTAATTACAATTTTTTTCTTGGACGCCTGAGGGTTAATTCCAAAAAACTGTTGCACTATAGGAACTGCATAACCATAAATATTCCATGCTTGTGTAATCATTCCATAGTCTGGTGAAACTTCATAAATACTTCCTGGAAAGGCATAACTGAAGGTCCGAGTCATACGTTGAATATAATTCAATGCTTTGTCAGGATTACCATAATTATTTTCTGCCACTGCTTGTACACTAGTTGGTAGGGTCATTACAGCACCTGTATAAGAGAATACTTTAGTGCCTTTGAAAGAGCCATCGTCCGAACCTGCAGATTCGTCTCTATCAATTCCTGTTACAAAAACACCAAATGGATTCACAAATTTTTCTGCAGTTTTTAATGCTTTGTTTGCTTTTTCTTCATCAGCAATATTCATTTCCATAGGTGTGTTTACCACCCAATTATGGTGCAATACAAATGGCCTAGGTTTTGTAGAAGGATTTTCTAATATTGATGCTTTTGTAGTTTTAAGTTCTTCTACAGCCCATGGTTTATTTAATGACTTAGCCCTTTTTATAGCATCTTCAATAAGGTGAAGCGCTTGTTCATCCGTACCTATAAAATCTGCATAAGAGTTAAATTCTTCTGACCAAAATTCTGAATTGATTTTATCTTTAATGGCCTTGGCTGTAATTCTATATTGTTTCACTAATTCATTTTCACCCAATTCAGTAGCAATTTTTGAGGCATCATCAAAAGCGCGTTGTGTATATGCTGCAACATCAATCATTTCACTGTCCATGCCATGAATCTCCATCATACCATAACCATCAGGAAATAAGTTTTGGTCAGCATCCTTTTCGGTCATTAACCATTTTAGTCCTTTTTTTATGCTAGGAAAATATTTTTTTAAAAAGGTTTTATCTCCATTCCATTGATAAACTTCCCAAATTAAAGAGACATACTGAGGTGTTTCGTTAATATTCCCTTTATTAAAAACTGCACCGTTAGTAGACACTTCATGAACAATTCTTCCATTGCCATTTGTAGTTTCAGATAAGCTATCTAGTAATCTAATGGTATTATAAACTGCCTCGGTTTGTCCTATGGCCATATATCCTTTTAGAGCATATTCACTATCAACACCAAACCACCATGGGTAATCCGGTATACCTGCAGTTATACCAGTTCCAATTTCAGGAACTGTTCTTACTAACCAATCGCAATTGTATTTTAACCATTCGAATGCTTTTTCAATATCTTTATCTGGTATGGTAAGTTTAGATTGATTAGCTAATTCTGTATAGCGATTCTGTTTAGAGGAGAAATTAGAGTTAATGTTGTTTTTTATTGCGTCAAAAGTATCGAAGGCATCTTTCTCAGAAGTATATGAACCTGCCACGACGTAATTGATAATATGCGTTTTACCTGAAAATAAGAAGAGTGTATCCTCAACACTGTTCATTGAGGTATTATCTGGAGTATGATAGGAGTTGACTTCAGAATCTTGCTCAAACTCTAGTTGCGATCCAAAAACAGTATACCATTGATTAAGACTATCTTTAATTTTCCATGCTTGGTGATCTTTAATATATATAGCCTGATCCTTTCCATCTATCATATCAGTCCGTTCACCTAGCCAAGTAGGTCTTAGGTCTGAGGTACCTGTAAACTTTAGTTTTAGTTTTTGCTCATTTCCAAGGTTTTTTATGACAAGTTGTATAACGGCACCTTGCTTATTATCTGGTACATATTGCCATCGTTCAATTTCAATATTCTTTTCTTTCCAAAAATAGGTGAACTTGCTCGCCATTGGATAGTTAGTGAAGCTGTCAGCCTTATCCAGATGTAATGTGTCAGTAGCATCATAAATTTGAATATCAAAACCATCCATTAGTTTTATTGGGTGATTCCATATACCACCCATTTCACCTTTTATGTGCCAGCCTATATCAGGGAAGGATCCATTTTGATGACCGACCATGTAAACTCTATTACCTGCTGTGACATAAGGCGATTGTAGGTATTCTTTTTTACCGGAAATATTAGGGCTTTCATCTGCTAAGTAACTCAAATTGGTGGTTTCTTTTTCGCTACAGCCCATGAGAAGGAATGAAGCAAATATAAGTTTAAATAGCATTTTCATAAAGGCTTAGTAATTTACTGATATATCCTTATATAATCCACAACCATAGGACTTTCAACAAAATCAGGATTTATATCTCGTTCTATGGCTATATTTAAAATTAGATAGTAATCAGAGTCGTATGGCCAGGTCTTAGTATCTTTCACTAATGGGTTATATTGAAAATGTTCCTCACCATCAACACTAAAAATTAATTTATCCACAGTCCATTCCAATGTATAAATATGGAAATCATCCGAAGCATTTTTTATTTGCTGACCTCCAACATTTTTTACATTGTAGCCATAACTTGATCCGTTATGTACTGCACTAGATACATAATCTTGGTTTTTCCCCCAATGCTCGAGAATATCAATTTCACCACAATTTGGCCACTTAACAGTGCCAAATCCTTTATTATCCCAATAAGCACCATCTTCGTCAATATTTGTGTTTAGCATCCAAATTGCTGGCCAAGTACCAACACCTTTAGGCAGCTTAGCTCTAACTTCTACCTTGCCATAGGTAAATGCGAATTTGGAATTTAATCTTGCTGAAGTATAATGCTTTGTTTCTCCTTGATCTGTTAATGTTTCCTTTTTTGCAACAAGATTTAAGTGCCCATTTTCTATATAAGTATTGCCTTCTCTATTGGTATAGTGCTGTATAATTCCTCCCCACCAATTGCCTCCAGGTGGTAGCTGTGTTTGGTGAAACCACTTCTCTGAATTTAATTTTCCATTTCCATCAAACTCGTCTGACCAAACTAATTTTTCAAAGTTGCCAGATGGGTATTTAGCTATATTATTAGAATAATCGTTTTGTGCAGAACTGTTTATATTTAAAACAAGATATAGTAATAACATTAAGATTGCTATTATTGAGATATATGCCGCTGATTTTTTTTTCATAATATATATTAAAATTTATTGTAGAGAGATATCCATCTGATAGCATCAATCTTGTATTCATTTGGAAGTATATGTCCTGAATCAAAAAACTTTATTTCTTTTTCGTTAATAGAGACATTATTGAAAAAACTATTGGCATCTTCAACAGGTGTAAAATAGTCGTTTTTGCCCATCAAAAGCAGTATTGGATTTTTTTGATTTACAGCGTATTTCATTGGTGTAATGTCTAATTGTCCTTGTATTAAATCATCTGGCCAATTAAATGCTTCTAATCCTTTTGCAGGAAGGTTAATTGGAGGAACACAAGCAACAACGGACATTATGCGATCGTCATAGTTACTAAGTAATATTGCGAGATTACCACCCATACTATATCCAATAACGCCAAATGACTGATTGGTGTTTTTTTTACGTTGCTGAATATAATCCATCATTATTCTTAAATCCTTTACAGTAGATGTCACTAAGGTTTCAAAAAGTTTTGTGTCTTTTTCGTTTCTAGATAATATTGGAGGTAAAGATTCAGGTGGTCTAAAATCTAATTCATAATTCCGTTCTCCATGAAATTTAGCATCTGGGATTAATAAACTATAACCTAAGGTTAAAAGAGAATCTTTAATTGAGGTTATATTTTTACTCCATTCTAAGTATGGTTCTGAAGGATATACCCAATCTTTTTTGGAGTCTCCTAAACCATGCAATAAAATAACGTAGCTGTCTTTTTTACTTCTTTTATTTATATAATGATAAAATGGAATTTTGGAGTCGAAACCTTCTAAAACTACTTTCTCAAAAACTGTTACAGAATCTAATTTTTGACTTTGAACTACAACTCCTAGCTTTTGTTTATCCTTTTCGTATTCAAACAAATTTGAATTAGACTGTGAAACTATTTCTCCTAGAAATAAAAAAACAAATAATAAACTGAAAGGAGTTTTCATATAATCTAAGATTTTCTATACTCATGCTTTACCCAATCAACTTCCATAACCCATTCGCCTTCCATTGGTGAGTCAGTAATCTTAGCGAAATTTAGAATTGCAAACATTGGTTCCGGGTATTTATCGCCTTCACCTTCATTACGATAAACTTCTTTACCATCTAAACGGTATACTAAGTCTTTGCCTTCCCACTCTACAGAATACTCATGAAACTCATTTAGTGTAGCTGGGAAATTTCTGCGTTTACTTTGCCAGTCTCCTTTATCACATTCGCCCAAACTAACAATAGCACCAGTTGTAAATTCATCTTTCATGTGATCTCCATGATGTTCAAAAATATCTATCTCACCAGAGCCAGTTAATGGCCAGCAAATATTCTCATCTTCTTCTTGTACTGGAGATTCGTTATTCTGTGCACCTAATAACCACCATGCCGGAAACATACTTGCTTCTCCATTACTCGATAGTTTAAGGCGAGCTGTCCATTTGCCCTTTATAAACTCCTTGCGGTTTTTTGAGCAAATACGGCCAGCCACATATTCTGTGTCAGGATGTTGTTTACCATGCTTGTCTAAATTATCACAAGGTCGTTTTTCATCAATTTTTACAACCTTTATTTTTAATGTACCGTCACTTACTTCTCTAGTCCCATATTCTCCATCAGGAACATAGCAATGATTTTCATTATTAACCCAAATACGTTGGTCTTGCCAATTATCTGGATTAAAGGTTTCAAATTCATCCAGGAAATCTATTTCCCATGTGTCGGTCGTTTCTTGCATTGTTTTATTCGTTTTGTTTTCATCTTTACAACTATATACTGTAAGCAAAAGTGTAAGTATTATAATGGTTGGAATTCGTTTCATTTTTTATGGTTTGTAATTGTGTATTTGTTCTTCAAATTTTAAACTGTCCTTAAATGCACAGAGATTACCATCTGGATCATAGAATTTCGCAACTGTTCCCCAATTATGTTCTTGGTAATCTACTTTAATGCCTTTTGTTATTAATATATCTGCCATAGATTTTACATCTGGCACATTCATTCTTAAGCAGGTTTCTACACGCTCTGTCTGTGCAGATGAACCTATGGATTCATTATCATTCTCTACCATTAAATAAGAACTTCCAAATTCGAAACAGGTCAAACTTTTTGTTTCAAACATTTTGGTTAAACCTAGAATCTTCTCATAAAACGTCACACATTTTCTATAGTTTATTGTGTATAGAATAATACCTGTTCTATCGAATTTCATTAGCTGTTAGCTTGAGACAAATGGCAATAAATTATTTTCATTTTAAAGATATAAATTTCTCTTTAAAACTTAAAAGGTCGGAAACTTTTTAAACAGGGCAGACTAAATACTAACCTGTAAAAACCTTTATAGTATTTCCTTAGGTATAAGTTTTCGAGTCCAGGTTTTAAGTCTCTTGAATTTTTCTACTTCACCATCAGGATTATATGTTAATGTCGTTTCCCAAGCATTTTCTGGCTTAAACTCAATTTCCATACCCTCAATTACACCTTTTGCAATGTCTTTAGAGTTTACAACAACTAAACATTCAGTATTAAGGTTTGCACTCCTTGGATCTAGATTAAACGTGCCAATCACAGTAATTTCATTATCAATTACCATGGTTTTAGCATGCAATCCAAAAATTGGTTTATCAACTAATACATCTTGTAATTCACCTGTCATAATATCATTTCTAATTTGCGCATCAGGTCGGAATTCAAAGATTCTAACACCTGTATTTAGAAGGTCTTCTCGGCCAGATTGATAACCACTAAATGCTTCTACGTTGTCTGTACTTGCTAGACTATTGGTGAGTATACGTATTTTAACACCACGTTCTATGGCTTCTTTAAACAAGGATTGACTAAGTTCTGTAGTAATAAGGTAAGGCGTCTGTATGTCAATAGATGATTTTGCGTTTCTCACAAGCTCTATAAGTTTGTCAGTAGATGCTCCGCCACCACCTAAGCCCATATTACCATCATTCTTTCCTGGTTTATCAGAAACAAAGTCTACGTCTTCCAACCAAACTAAATTACCCGATGATTCAATAGCTTTAAAAGCTTCTGGGAGGGTTTTGATACGTTCTCTAACTTGAGGCCAAAAATTCTCAGGATTACATGCATATTCATGTAAGTTTTCAAATCTATTATCTGCCGTTAAGTTCTCAGGCTTATCATTGATAACCTCAGTAACGTCTTTACTTAACTCATTATTCCAAAATTCATTAAAGGATGCCTCCACCTTATTTGATGCTCTACCAAGTAATAAAATATCTCTATCTCTAAAGTTGTATTGATGGTCATAATCAAAATATTCATCTGCAATATTGCGACCTCCTGTAATAACTACCTTACCGTCTACAATAAAGGTTTTATTATGCATACGTTGATTAGCCGATCTGAACTCTGTTGTAAATTTCTCTATTTTTTGAAAAATGTTCTTTCCTAAGTTAACTCCCGGATTGTATATTTTTACTGATATATTTTCGTGTGAATTAAACACTAATATATCTTCTGCATCAGCATCGACCATAATATCGTCAACAAGAATACGTACTTTAACACCTCGGTCTGCCGCTCTTATCAAATAGTCGCAAGCAATTAAACCTACATTATCAGTTGAGAATATAAAATATTGAATATCAATGGTTTTTTCTGCATACTCACTTAGCCAAGCTCTAGCTACCATAGAACCACTTCCATCCTCCAATACATAAACTCCTGTTTGAGTTTTCATCTTTGTAGCGACATCTTCAAGTTCATTAGCAAGAGTCGTTGAGTCGTTTCTGTGAATACTTGAGCAAAAATCCGTTTGGACTGTTAAATAGGATTCTTTTTTACAACCAAAAACTAAAATTAAAATTATAAAGAAATAGTTTTTAATTTTCATTAAGTGAAAGCAATAATTAATAACTTTTTGAAGATACAGAATAAGTATTTAAAATTATGGAATAAAGTAATTGATTATTTATTTAAGATTTAAATTTATTTCTTTATCCACTGGGATAATCCATATGTTTTTTTCAGAGTTAAATACACCTCCAATTTCTTCTAAAATGACCATATCTGTTATAATTAAGCCTTTATGGGCCATATTTTCAAATGTGTCCATCCCATTATTAGGGAAGTTTTGCCTCGTCCTATGAATATTAAATCGATTAGAAAATTTTCTTTTGAAAGTACTTTCTATTCCATCTTTTCCAATCATAAAACCAATTAAACCTCCCCATGTTGCCGTTGGATTGTCAGAGTCCCATCCCGCAAGTGTTCCAATTTTTATAGTGTTTTTTAAATCACCTTCTCCGTAAAATAAACTAACTAAGCTAGCAGCAAAGTTAATACCAGCAGCAAAGCAACCATTACAATATAAGTTTTGAGAAGTAATGTTATAACCATCTTCTTCATTTACTTGATACTTGTAATAAATTGAATCTCTTGTTTGTTCCCAAGGGAGTCCTGATTTGTATAATTTTAGTGTATAGTCAAACATTTTGGCTGGATAAGAACTGTCAATAAGGATTTGTCTAGCTTTATTAGCCATCCAATTAATTCTTTCCTTCATGGTTTTGTCAGTTTCCAGAGAGGCTAAAGCATACATGGTAACATAAAATTTTGAAATATCTTCGGATTCTTTTCGTGCAGTAGTTTGAATGGGTAAATGAGCAATTTTAGTTGCGATATCGGGTCTAGCAGGTGAAAAAAAACCAAAAATTTCAGTTGTTAATTGAGCATCTATCATAGCGAAATGCTCATTCTTTTCAGGGTTTCCTGTTTCCGGAGGATAAATACCATCTTGCATTAAATCAAATGCCTTTTGATTGGATACCCATAGATAGTTTTCTTCTTCTGATTTTATATATTTTAACCAACCATTTCGTATTTGCTCAGGGGATAGTAAACTAGTCTTATTAGTATAAAGAAGATGCTGATAAATATATTCAATATCCGTATCGTCATCTGCACCCCAAACTTCATCAATGTCTTTAAATACAAAATCTATGTTAGGAGAGAGGTCACTAGGGATTCCTTCTCCCCAAATGCTAGGTTGATCAGGTTTACCCCAGTCTGCTCTGGTATAGAAATCACCGGTTTTAATTTCACCGATGTTGCCTATTTTATCCATCTCGGTCACAAGACCTGTCCAGTTCGCTATGCATTGTCCCAACCAAAAACCATATAACTGATCTTTATATTTATCTCGTGAAATATTGACGAATGCACCTTTTTCTTGTAAAATAGAATTCTCATTTAAATCATTTTTATTAGACTCTGTTTTACAGGATAGTAGAGCAATAAAAGATATTAATATTATGGTATTGATTTTCATGAGTTTTGATAAGGTTAGTGTAAACTATAATACGCTTTTTAAGTGCCGTATTTCTTTTGAATTTTAATTCAAATATTCTAATTCTATTAACACCGGTAAATGATCTGACAGGTAATTATTGTCCTTCATCTTATCATCAATATGTCTGTAAGTATTAACCTTTAGATTTTTTATAAAAATATAGTCTATTCTCCTTTGTGCTTTGGTGTTTATCTTAAACCCTGTAAAAGTACCAATTGGTCCATAAATACCATTTTTAGCCTTTTTCGCCCCATCTTCCAATTCTTTAGTTATCAATTTTATGGGTTTACTATTTGGTTCTGAATTAAAATCTCCCAAGAGGATTACTGGAAAACCATTTTTGTTTATTTCTTTTATTTTATTCAGTATTAATTCGGAAGATTTTTCCCTAGCTATTTTACCTATATGATCATAATGTGTATTAAATATCAGGATTTTATTATTATTGATTTTATCTTGAAACAAGCCATAAGTACAAATACGTTCCATTGAAGCATCCCAACCAACTGAAACCCTGTTATCTCTTTGTGAAAGCCAGAAAGTGGACTCATTTACCAGTGACAATTGATTGTTATCGTAATAGATAGCACAAAACTCTCCTTTTGCTTTTCCATCATCTCTTCCTACTCCGATTCTTGAATAATTTGTAAGATTGTCATCAAGATAGTTTAATTGATGTTCCATAGCTTCCTGGACCCCTAATATTCTTGGTTCATAGTATTCAATTAAATTTACTATACCTTGTTTTCTATTTTCCCATTTATTCAATCCATCTTGTTCATTATCAAATCTAATATTATATGTCATAATTTTTTGATTCTGACTATATAAGGGACTCGTGGCACCCGCCATTAGTAATGTGCATATTAAGAACTTATAGATAATGTTCATGAAATTGATATTATTATAATGTGGTGTTTGTGTATGATTTTGTTATGATGCGTCAGCTATGTTTTGATAGCTTATTTTAAATATAATCAAATGTTATGAATTTTAACTTTTGGTATGAGATGGTTTTATTTGTTTATTTAATTAGCTACACTTTATTTCCTCAAATTTTTTACGCGATCAAAAAGCGTTGGATGCGAGTAGTGCATAAACACATAAGCCTTATGAGGTGTTAAATTGCTTAGGCTATTTTTGGAGAGTTTTTTTAAGGAGGTAATCAGTGGTTCAGCCTTATAAGTAGTTTTAGCATAATCGTCTGCTTGATACTCAAATACACGTGATACATAATTCATTATCAAACCTGTAAGTTCTGAAATAGGTGAGTAGAGTAGACCAAAGGTAATCAGCCCAACATGAAAACTTGGTGTTTCTACACCTATGGCATTAGATAACAATGGGTTTGAAATAAAAATGGAGAGAATATACAGTGTTAAACCAGTTAGTAAGATTGAGGATGTTAAGTTAAAAATGATATGTTTACGTTTATAATGACCAACCTCATGAGCTAATACAGCAACTATTTCTTCATCATCTAAATCATTAATCAATGTATCGTAAAGTGTGACTCTTTTTTCACTACCGAAACCAGAGAAATAGGCATTGGCTTTTGTACTTCGTTTAGAACCATCTATCACAAATATTTTATTTAGGCTAAATCCTACGGACTTGGCGTAATCAGATATTTTTTGTCGCAATTCTCCCTCCTCCAAAGGTTGCTGTTTATTGAACATTGGTACAATGAGTTTTGAATAGAACATATTCATAAACACTGTAAATACAGTAACTATTCCCCAAGCATAAAGCCAAAATTGATTTCCAGTTATTTGATAAAACCAAATAACAGTAGCTAAGATGCCACCTCCTAATATAGCCATCATAATTAGACCTTTAAGCTTATCTAAAACAAAGGTCTTTTTTGTGGTTTTATTGAAACCGAATTTTTCTTCTATTACAAAAGTCTTGTAATAAGCGAATGGTGCAGTAATAACATCACTGGCAATCATAATAATACCAAAGAATAATAATCCGATTATGATAGGATTATCTGAAACACTTCTGGCCAAATTGTCTACATATTCAAAACCATCTAAAAGTAAGAATGTAAGTGTAAGTGCAAATGAGAATAATGATGTCCAAAGGTTAAATCCGTAATTGGTGGCTTTGTATGCTTGTGATTTTGCATAATCGTCTTCATCATAAACATCACGTAACTCTTCGGGTATTGGATCATTATAGTGCTTTGCATTAAGTGAATCGAGAATTTTATCTTTTATAAAATTGATGGTAATGATACCTATGATTATGTAGAAGAGTATATCTGCAGTCATATTATTTAAAATCGCGTTGTCTTTTGGCTTCAAAAATAAGGATTCCTGCAGCAACTGACACGTTCATAGAGTCTATAATTCCTTGCATTGGTATTCTAATTTTAACTTTAGCTGCATCTCGCCAATCTTGAGTTAAACCCGTAGCTTCAGTACCTACAACTATTGCCGTAGGTAATGTGTAATCTTGAGTGTGGTAGGGCTCTGATTCTTGTAATATTGCAGAAAATATATTGAAGTTGTATTTGTTTAAATATTCAATGGCATCATTGTTACTAGCCATAGCGATTTCTGTAGTGAAAACACAACCGACACTAGACCTAATGACATTTGGATTGTAAAGATCAGACTTAGGATTGGCAATAATCACAGCATCAACATTGGCAGCATCGGCAGTTCGAAGCAATGCACCAATATTTCCTGGTTTTTCAGGAGCTTCAGCAACAATTATTAAAGGATTCTTAGAGGTGAGTTTTAATTCTTCTAAGGTATGTGGTTTTGCATGTACAATAGCTACAACCCCTTCAGTTGTATCTCTATGTGCTAATTTTTGAAAAACGTCCTTGGAGATTTCAATAATATCAATCCCATATTGAGACATGGCTCTTGCCTCACTTTCAGAAAACAAATCAGGATAAAACAATAGCGTTTCAATTTTATAACCACCTTTAATTGCTAATGAGAGCTCACGCTTACCTTCAATAAGAAATTGCCCTTTTTTCTTTCGTTCACGCCCTTTATCTTTTAATAGAACTAATTGTTTTATTAAAGGATTTTGAGTGCTTGTAATCGCTTTTATCATAATTACAGCAAAAGTAATGTAATTTTAGAGTTTGGTTAACGTCAAATACACCAAACCAAAAATTAAGACGTGAAAAACATTCTAAGAATATTTCTAATTGCTACAATCTTAGTTGCTTGTAAAAATGAATCAAAGATTGAGACAACTGAAATTCAAGAAATAAATAAAGAAGACATAACCACAAGTATTTATCCTGAGGCTATAACAAAAGTATTCAATGCGCATGGTGGTATTGACCAATGGAATAAAATGCAAACTTTGTCTTTTACGATGAATAAGCCAAACGGCAAAGAAGTTACTACAACACATATAAGAAATAGGGCAGAACATATTGATACGCCAACCTATACTATGGGATTTGATGGTAATGTTTTGTGGGTTATTGAAAAAGATGGAAATGAGTATAAAGGCAATGCTAAATTTTATAAAGGTCTAATGATGTACTTCTATGCGATGCCATTTATACTTGGTGATAGTGGTATTATTTATGAAGACACTGAACCGTTAACTTTTGAAGGGAAGATTTATCCTGGGATTTTAATTTCTTACGAAGCTGGTATCGGAGAATCGCCAGATGATCAATACCTTGTATATTTTGATGAAGAAACAGGGCAAATGCAGTGGTTAGGTTATACTGTAACTTTTGGAAAAGATGGTAAGAGTAAAGACTTTTATTTTATCCGTTATAACAACTGGCAAACAGTAAATGGATTGGTATTACCTAAAAGTATTGATTGGTATAAATATGAAAACAACTTACCAACTGAAAAAAGAAATACAATTGAGTTTATAGACATTGTAGTGAGCGAGAAAGCTCCAGATTCAAGTTTGTTTACAATGCCTGAAGGCGCTTATGCTATAGAGTAGAAGAATAAATAATAAAACTAAAAAAGCGAGCTATTAAGCTCGCTTTTTTAGTTTTAATCTTCAATGCCATACTTCTTGGCGTAGCGTTGCCAGAGTTCAGTTTGATGTGATTCTAAACTTAGTTTTCTACCGTTAATAAAAGCATGATGTATAATATTTGATCTCATATCTAAAGCATCACCTTCACTTATAAAAAGTGTAGCACTTTTACCTTCTTCTAAGGTACCATACATATCATCAATACCTAATATCTTAGCTGGGTTTTCTGTGATGAGCTGCAGTGCTTGTTCTTTTGTTAAGCCATAAGCAACCGTTGTACCTGCATAGAACGGAAGATTACGGGAATTCATACGTTCCATTTGTCCGCTAGGCTCTAAGGCAACTAAAACACCTCCATCAACCAATTGTTTTGCAAGCTTAAAAGGTAAATCATAGTCATCATCTTCTGCATTTGGTCTAGTATGTACTCGTCTTAAAAATACAGAAACATTGTTCTGCTTCAAGAAACTTGTCATATTGCCAGCTTCATATGCACCAACTATGGTAATTTGTTCGACACCTTGAGCTTTAGCAAAGTTCACAGCATCTGTAATTCCTTTTTCATCATTTGCATTGATATATAGTCGCTTAGTGCCATCAAATACTCCTGCCATACCTTCAAAAGGTAAATGCACCTCTTTTTTTGTTCCGTTATTGTAGCTTTTCGCTTCCTTAAAGTAATTCTCTAATTCTTTGACCTGCTTGGCATAATTTTTATTTGGTTTTAGACCTGGATCTTCACCTAACCACCAACGTCCTCTACTAAAACTATTTGGCCAGTTAATGTGCAGGCCATTATCCATTTTTATTGAAGCATCTTCCCAGTTCCATGCATCGTACTGAACTACAGAAGAGGTTCCGGTAATACGTCCACCTCTAGGAACTACTTGTCCTAAAAGCACACCATTTGGTCTCATGGATTCTACAATCTTAGATTCTGCATTATATGCTATAATACTTCTAATATGAGGATTGTAAGTTCCAAGTTCAGACAAATCATTTGATGCCTTTACTGCATCTACTTCAACTAATCCTAAGGTGCCATTGGCTACAATAAAACCTGGATATACGTGCTTGCCTTTAGCATCCATAACATCCATTGCTTGTAAGGTTACAGCATTTGGTTGGCTGTTATCTAATACTCTAGAAATTTTACCATTACTTAAAATGATTAAACTGTTTTCTATAACAGTACCATTACCAACATGTGCTGTAGCACCAACTATAGCAATATCTTTGGTTTGCTCTGGAGCTGGAGTTTGTTGTGCTATACAAAATGAGAAACACAACAGCATTAATACGAGGTTTATATGTTTTAAGGTTTTCATC
Organism: Winogradskyella sp. A2; assembly: GCF_046762865.1. Classification (NCBI taxonomy): domain Bacteria; kingdom Pseudomonadati; phylum Bacteroidota; class Flavobacteriia; order Flavobacteriales; family Flavobacteriaceae; genus Winogradskyella; species Winogradskyella sp. A2. The sequence goes on along the minus strand of NZ_JBKQXM010000003.1, from coordinate 312,773 downwards.
GTTTTACTTTTTTTCAGTTGTGTTAAAATCCATTGAGTCACAGTGTAACAACACTTTTTCCTTTTTCTTAACTGGCTGTGTTTTTAGCCCCTTGTTTTTATCTTGAAGCATCATATTTACCAATGTGCTTTTTTCTTTTTTCATAGCTTCACGCATTTGCTTGTCTTTGGCTATATCAAAATAAGTAATACCTTCTATAATTGTTTTTTCTGCTTTTGCATAAATAGACAATGGATGGTTAGACCATAACACAACATCAGCATCCTTGCCCACCTTAATACTACCCACACGTTCATCTAAATGCAAAAGTTTAGCAGGATTGAGAGTTACAAACTTAAGCGCATCCTCTTCACTAACACCTCCATATTTTACCGATTTTGCGGCTTCTTGATTTAATCGACGAGACATTTCAGCATCGTCACTATTTATTGCTGTAACCACACCAGCTTTATGCATAATTGCAGCATTGTATGGAATAGCATCGTTTACTTCGTATTTGTAAGCCCACCAGTCACTGAAAGTAGAACCTCCCACGCCATGTGCTTTCATTTTATCAGCTACTTTATAACCTTCAAGAATGTGTGTGAATGTATTAATGTTAAAATCAAATTTCTCAGCCACTTTCATTAACATGTTAATTTCACTTTGAACATAAGAATGACAAGAAATAAAGCGTTCTTTATTTAAGATTTCTGCCAATACCTCCATTTCGGTATCCTTGCGGTAAGGTTTTCCGCTTTTCTTTAATTCGTCATAGGCTTTTGCTCTGCTGAAGTAGTCCATATAAACCTGTTCTACACCCATTCTAGACTGCGGGAAACGCACATTAAATCTACTACGTGATTGTTTAACATTTTCACCTAAAGCAAACTTTATAAACTTCGGTGAGTTGTCATATATCAAATCATCAGCCGATTCACCCCATTTTAATTTTATGATAGCTGAGCGTCCTCCAATTGGATTGGCACTACCATGTAAAATTTGAATAGAGGTAACACCACCAGCTAGGTTACGGTAGATATCAATATCCTCATCATCAAGTACATCTTCTATGGTAACTTCTGCCGAAGAGTTGTGACCACCCTCGTTAATTGAAGCTGCTGCGATATGTGAATGTTCATCAATAATACCTGCAGTTATATGTTTGCCAGTAGCATCAATCACTTTGGCATTTCTAGAATTTAGGTCTTTACCAACTTTCTCTATTTTTCCGCCCTTAATTAAAAGATCCATATTTTCTAAAACTCCATCAGCTTCGTTCGTCCAAATAGTAGCGTTTTTAAATAATAAAGTCTCTGACTGTGGTTTTTCTGTAAATCCGTATGCCAAGTTAGGGTAAGTAACAGGACTCATGTAAGGGTCTTTAGAAACATCTTCCTTCTTCTCTTTCATTTCCTTGTCCGTTTCCGTTTTGGCATTTTTAACTTCCTTACTTGCGTAAAATGACAGTTCATTGCCATTTGGCATGGTAGCTTTACCATTAAGGCTATTACCACTTGCTGCGTTGGCAACAATTCTTATGAATTCTTTCTTGGTACTGTCGGCTGTTTTAAAGGTCATGGTTACCCAATCATCTTTGTAACTCATTTTAGTGCCTAGTTCTTTATCACTACTCACCAATTTAGCTTTAGGTTTGGATGCACTTCCAGAAATATTAAGTTGATAAATATTACCTGCAAGTTTAAAGTTAAAATCACCATCAATATCTCTGATGGTCATATCTGCTATAATATGAGGTGTACCCTGTACCCAATTTTCATAGAGTTTTGTTTTCTTGTCGAAGATATCACCACTAGTAATTAAAAAGTTGGCATAGCTACCAGCTTTTAATGTCCCTAACTCGTTAGATTTTCCTAAAAGTCCTGCAGGAACGGTAGTAAGGGCCTCAAGTGCTTTTTGTTTTGATAAACCACTTTCAATTGCCTTCATTAAATTATCCTTGAAGGTTTTTTTAGATTTTAAACCGTGTGTTGTTAAGGCGAAGTTCACACCATTCTCAGCTAATAATCTTGGGTTATGAGGTTCTTGGTTCCATGCGCGCATATCACTTAGTGATAAAGTCTTTGCTAAGAAGGCATTATCAACATCATAAGCCAACTGAAAGTCTAGAGGAAGAATCAGTGTTGCATTTGTGGTTTTGATTTCATCGATGCGCTCATACTCGTCACCACCACCAACAATGGTATATTGAATATTAAATTGATCTCCGACTTTATCAGCGCGCATTATATTAGCTCTACTATTCGCTTCAAAAATTTGTAGTAAGTTTTTATTACCGTTTAAGGCTTCTAGAGATAGATCTCTTGTGTCGACATTTCCATTAGCATACCATTTTGCATCATTGTACATCTGTCTTAATAATGCCATGCTTCCCATTAAAGAAGAAGGATAAGATTGACGAGATGCTAAACTTTTACTAAATGACAAATGCTGTGATGTTTCACCATCAACAACACGCATAGAATTGTCTGCATTGTTGTTAAGCGCAATCAAGGCACCAGTTCCTCTAACGATACCATCTGGCATGTGTGTATTTACAACACCAAATCCAAGTTTGTGCATTTCTGTTGCAGACTTGTCGTCGTATTTAAAACTTGCCATAACATCTTGTTCTGGCATAATATGATCATTCCAGTAAAAACCACTTCTACTGGCTTCATATTGTGGTAAATTACCTGTAGCTCTTTTAGGTTTTTTTACACCAAATGAGGTGTAGATATCAATGAATGAAGGGTAAATTTCTTTCCCGTCGAGATCGATGATTGTTGTATTATTTGGAATTGATACTGTTTTCCCAACACTAATTACTTTGCCTTCTTTTATTAAAAGTGTACCACTGTCAATTACTTCTGTTGGTGATACATGAATTTTGGCATTTGTGAATGCCATGTAATTAGTGTTATTGGCAATTACTCCAGAGTTGCTAGGAAAGTAATCTTGCGCTAATAACGAAAAACTGCACATGAAGATGAGCAGCCGTAAATAAATTTTTATCATAAAAAAATGGTTAGTTAAATAAGATTTTTAAAGATAGGAATATAAGACCAGTCTCTACTTTTTGTTAAGAATTTTTAACGTTTAAGAGCAGTGTTTAAATATGAATTCACCAAATTATAGCGGTCTATCTTCAAAATAGTTGACCAACAAAGCGACAACGTAATTATAACTTTTCATGCCATTGGCCTGATTATTTACCTTTAAAAAACTGTCAAATGTTTTTTCAAATAATGGCTCAAGAGGATTTTCATAATCCATCCAAAAAGTTTGTATTTCTTGATAATTTCTAATGATACCATAATTCACCTTCGGGAGAATATTATAATAAATTTCTGAATCTCTTCTAAACAATTCGGCTAGGCAATATCTTAACGCGAAAGTATAACCAGCATATTTAAAATAGTCATCTTTATTATGAATAGCTGCTAAACTACCTATAAAATTGGCTTCATTCTCCGCAGCATATCCTAATTGATGTGCAACTTCGTGGCATGAGGTCGTTGGGAATTTATAAGTAGGGATTAATCCATCTACTTGTGCTTCATTGGTAAAAGGGTTGAGGTAGCCCGAAAACCCCATATAAGTTAAGGGTAGGCTATAAAAAGACTTTTTAATACTAGTTGGATTGTACTTTAAATGTGGAAAGGTTTTGGCAAGTTCATCATAACCATCAATAACCATATTAAATATTTCAGGTTTTGAGTATGGTATTTCAACTTTTAATGAATCATCTTCTGGACTTAATTTTTTATGGAAGCTATTCGATTTTTCAATTAAACGTTCAGTAAAATCAACAAGAGCATTGGTTGTATATTCAGCTTTAATATCTAAAGACTTGTAAAGTGGTTGTCTGTAGTAATTAAATGCCCAAAGAATATGGAAAGAAATGAAAGTTATTGCTAATGTCGCTACAATATCTAATATCCAATTTAGTGTATCATTCACAATTCGCTTACGATTAAGAATGATCCATCTTATAATGTAAATTGAGGCAATAGTATAAAATACATCTCCAATAGAAAAAGGAAGCCAACCAAAGGCATAGCGCATTAATTTAGAAAGGAAAACATATAAACCATGGCTGTAATATTGCTCAACAAATTCGGGATAATGTTTTAATACATTATTCAAGATAATTTGTATACCGAGGAGTATGGATAAAACAAGTCTTTTGTTTTTTAGCATGACTCAAAAATAAGCAAAACTAATGGTCTAGTAAATCCATACAAATGCATCTTGTTTTGTAATTTTGTATTTCTAAAAATTGAGAGATATGAGTGCAGAAATAAGAGCATTAGAACCAAAGGAATTATGGAATAAATTTGCCGATTTAAATGATGTACCACGACCTTCTAAAAAAGAAGAACGTGTTATTCAGTTTATGAAAGATTTTGGTGCGAAATTAGGTTTAGAGACCATTGAAGATGAGGTAGGCAATGTGATTATCCGTAAACCTGCATCACCAGGTATGGAAAATAGAAAAGCAATTGTAATGCAATCGCATTTAGATATGGTTCATCAAAAAAATAACGACACTGTTTTTGATTTTGACACTCAGGGCATTGAAATGTTTGTAGAAGGGGATTGGGTAAAGGCCAAAGGAACAACTTTAGGCGCAGATAATGGGCTAGGAGTGGCTACCATAATGGCAGTATTGGAAAGTGATACTATTGTGCATCCTGATTTAGAAGCCTTATTTACAATTGATGAAGAAACTGGTATGACAGGTGCTAAAGGTCTTAAAGGTGGAATTCTAAGAGGTGAAATTCTACTGAATTTAGATACCGAAGAAGATGATGAGATTGGTGTAGGTTGTGCTGGTGGTGTAGATGTAACAGCTACAAAAACCTATGAGGAAGAAAACGTCCCTCAGGACTTTATTGCTTATAACATTGAAGTTAAGGGTTTACAAGGTGGTCATTCTGGTATGCAAATCCATGAGGGACTGGGTAATGCGAATAAGATTATGAATAGACTGTTGTATTCTGTCATTAATGCCATCCAAATTACTGAAATTGATGGAGGTAGTTTACGTAACGCCATTCCAAGAGAAAGCTCAGCTATTGTAGTATCTCATAAGAATAATGATAGGTTTATTGAGTCCAGTTTACTCGAAATAGTTGAAAGAATTAAAATGGAATTAAAGACTAAAGAGCCTGACTTAGAAATCAATTTTAACACAATTGAAATGCCATTAAAAATGGTTAATCAGGATTTGAGTCAAAATCTAATTAAGGCAATTTATGCTGCACATAATGGCGTTTATCGTATGAGCCCGGATATACCAGATTTGGTAGAGACTTCTAATAATATAGCAAGAGTAATTGTAAAGGATGGTAAAATTAAAATAGGGTGTTTAACTAGAAGTTCTGTGGAGAGTTCAAAAGCAGATTTAGCAAATGCGCTGACTTCTACTTTTGAACTAGCAGGATGCAAAGTTGAATTATCTGGTGATTATCCTGGTTGGGCACCTAATATGGATTCAGACATTTTAAAGGTAATGGTTCCAATTTATGAGCGCATAAATAATGGTGAGAAGCCACATGTTGCCGCATGCCATGCAGGATTAGAATGTGGTATTCTTGGAACAAACTATCCGAATATGGATATGATTAGTTTCGGCCCAAATATTAAAGGCGCACATTCACCAGACGAGCGCGCACAGATTTCATCTGCCCTGAAGTATTGGAAGTTTGTTTTAGAGATATTAAAGAATATACCCAAAGCCAGTTAACTAAAAGCCATAATAAAAAAAGCAGCGATTTCGCTGCTTTTTTTATTTCTATTTTTTCGGAAATTATTCTTTAATACTTACCAATTCAATATCAAATACAAGGTTAGTGCCACCTGGTATTACAGGAGCTCTTCCTGCATCACCATAGCCTAAATAGTAAGGTATAAAAACTCTTGCTTTATCTCCTATTTTCATGTTAAGCATTGCTTCTCTGAAACCTGCAACCAAACTTGCTGTTTCGTTATAAGGCATCGCAAAAGGCTCATAGTAACCTGCTTTGTCTTGACGCTCATCATACTTGCCATTCTTTTCGGCAACATCTTTCCAAGTTGTCCAAAATAAGGTGCCATCTTCAAAATACCCTGCACAATCAATATTTACACTTTGTGTAGCTGATGGTTTAACACCATTACTTTCGTGTGTAAAAATCATTGCCATACCTGTTGGTGAGTCAATTCTACGACCGTCTAAGGCTTCGTTTTTCTTCAACCAATCCTCTTTAGCCGTTCTCGCTAATTCTTCAGATTTCTTCTTAGCTTCTGACCTGATTGACATAAATTTAGCTTCAACCTTTGGCATTTCTTCTTCAAAAACTTTAGGCGCATCAAAGAACTTAGCATCACTTCCTTTTCTAACAATATTTATCTTCTCAATTACGACATCTACTTCTGGCTTATTTCTAGCTCCTACCTTAACGTTAGAAATGGAGTCCTGCACCTCTAATCCCATTACTAGTTCTCCAAAAACAGAATGGCAACTTATACCAGGTTGATCACATGGTTTTAAATTACCATTAGCATCATAAATATCTCCTCTTGGGTATGGTCTTTCAGTTATAAAAAACTGACTCCCATTAGTATTAATACCACCAGCATTTGCCATAGATAAAATTCCTGGTTTATCATGTTTTAAGTCTGGGCTAAAATCAGCTGCAAACTGATATCCAGGAGTACCAGTTCCAACACCTAAGGGATCACCACCTTGAATCATAAAATTATTCATTACTCTATGAAATATAAGACTGTCATAGAATGGTTTTCCTTGATATTTTTCTTCAGCCATAGGATGGTTTCCTTCAGCCAGAGCCACAAAATTAGCTACAGTTACTGGGACCTTATCATAATGCAATTTCGCGATCATTGTTCCTTTTGTAGTTATAATCTCGGCATAAAGTCCATCTTCTAAATCAGGATAACGTTCTTGGCAAGAAATATTTGCCAAAACGAGTAATACAACAAATGCTGTAAGCGCTTTTCTAATCATTGTTTTTATTTATATTATTTAATGTTACTTCACAAATCAATGGGACATTAGTCCCTATTTTATTTTCATCACCATAATAACCATATGCTATTTGAGATGGAAAAATAAAGGTTACACTTTCTGAGGGTTTCATTAGTTTTAAGCCTTCACGCAAACCCGTAAATAGCTCTTCCTTATCCATGATATAAGTCTTGCTTTCAGATGCATAAATTTCTGAACCCTCAAGATTTGATACACTGAAGTCAAAATCAATAACATCGCCAAACATAGGTGTTAAGGTGTCTGATTCGATTTTATTAGTATAATAATACCAAAATCCATTTTCTGAGGCTATGTAATCTTTGTCAGGATTACTTTGCATGATGGACTCAATCATTTTTTGTTCTAAAGCATTGAGTTTTTTATTCCGTTCTGCAGATTCTTTTAAGAAAGAACCAGATTGCACGGACTCTGGCATTCTAGCTTCGGGAGACTTACAACTAAAAGTAATTAAAACTAGTAATATGAAGTATAGGTTTTTACGCACCACACATACATTTACCTTATCGTGTTTGTGGATTTTAGATTTCATGTTTGGGACAATTGTTCTTTATATTGTGGTAATATACTAATAAAATTATCAATGGTGCTTTTTAGGCTGGTATGGCTACGTCCGCCGGCTGCGTTGGTATGCCCACCTCCATTAAAATGTTTTCTTGAAAACTCATTTACTGAAAAGGCTCCTTTACTACGTAATGAAATTTTTATGATGCTTTCTACTGTGTTCTCAATAAATATTCCTGCGAATATGATCCCTTTTAAGGATAAAGCATAATTGACAAAACCTTCGGTATCCCCTTTCTTAAAGTTAAACTCATCTAATTCGGCCTGAGAAAGTGTAATGTATGCGGTTCTCATTTCCGGGATAACTTGTAGGTTTTGCAAGGCTTTACCTAATAATTGCAAACGACCATAGCTGTTGGTATCGTATACGTTATTATGAATTTCAGAATTGTTAGCACCTTTATCAATAAGTGTTGCAATTACTTGGTGTGTTCTACTTGTTGTAGATAAAAAACGGAAAGAACCAGTATCAGTCATTATACCAACATATAAACATGTAGCAATGGTAGTATCTATTTTTTCGCCATCACCGAGCATTTCTATGAAATTAAAAACCATTTCGGACGTAGAAGACATGCTTACGTCTGAGTAGGTATATTTAGCGTAATCATCTGGTTGCTGATGATGGTCTATCATTATTTTTGTGCCAGTTGCTAATTCTAGAACTTTACCATAGTCGTTGCCAGCTCTGTGCAACGCATTAAAATCCAAGGTGAAGATAAGATCTGCTTGTTCAATTAGTTCTGTGCATTCTTCAGCTTGGGTTTCAAATATTAAAACTTTCTCGTCACCGGGTAACCATTTTAAAAACTCAGGATAATCATTAGGTGCAATCACTTTAGCATTATGATTATACATTTTCAAATAGTGGTAGAGACCAAGTGTAGAACCCATGGCATCACCATCTGGACTTTTATGTGGCACAATGACCACATTTTTAGGTGTTTTTAAAAGTGATTTTATTTCTGAGATATGCGCTTTAATCATAGTTGGCGAAGATACAATTTTTTATAATTTCAGTACTGATTTTTAGATTTTGTAATGATAAAGATTTATTAAAATTAGGGACTTGATAAATTAAAGAATTACATTACTTTTGCACCACATTAAAAAAAGATACATGGCAACTAACAGAACATTTACAATGTTAAAGCCTGATGCTGTTGAAAAAGGACACATTGGTGCAATATTAGAGAAAATTACGGCTTCAGGATTTAGAATCGTAGCAATGAAGCTTACACAAATGACTGCTGCAGATGCGGAAGAATTTTATGCAATTCACAAAGAACGTCCATTCTTCCCAGAATTAGTGGAGTATATGACTCGTGGACCAATCGTAGCGGCCATATTAGAAAAAGATAATGCTGTTGAGGATTTTAGAACTTTAATTGGTGCTACTAATCCTGCTGAAGCTGCAGAAGGTACTATTAGAAAATTGTATGCAGCATCAATTGGTGAGAATGCTGTGCATGGAAGCGATAGTGATGATAATGCAGCTATTGAAGGCGCATTTCACTTCTCTGGTAGAGAGATGTTTTAAGCATAACATTATATAAAAATTAAAGACCAGCGGAAACGTTGGTCTTTTTTTATTGTAAATGAGTATGGAAAGTAATTACATTAATGCATTTTCATTATGTTTCATAAATTTATCAATCTCTCAAGTCTTATTAATTCTCCAATAGGCGTTTTACAATGACTTTAGAAGCTCTTTTACTGCCAGCTAAGGAAGGATGAAAACCGTCTGGTCCATAATATTGAAAATCATTTGTACGATCAAAATAATCTTTCCAAACTTCACCAACTGGTAGGAGGATAGCCTCGTTTATAGTAGCTGCGTCTTTATGGTTTTTAATTACACCATTATAGGTATGGTAATACGTTCTAGAAGGCCAAACCATGTAATAGCAAAGCTGCGTGTTATATTCCTCGCAGAGTCGCTTATAGTCTTTGCCAGATTCAATGAGCATTTGTCTACCCTCATTTTGAGATGATGGTCCTTGCTGTAAGATCACGTAGTCGTATTTACCCTTTGAAATTAGCTTTTGCACTTTACCCTCTGCCCAATGATCTACAATGGCATAATTGGGTTTGGCTACCATATCATAATTTACTCTCACACCATATTCCTTTGCATTTTGTTTTACCAGTTCTGGGAGATTATTATAATAAGTTAGGCTATTGCCAATAAACAAAATGGAAACCTTCTTTTTTTGATCAATGTTTGATTGACCAAAACATATAGTCACTGCAAATAATAAAACAAGCATTGTTATTTTACGCATTTTATATTACTTATTCCAGGTCCAATTAATATACAATATAATCTAACCATTTCCAATATAGCTAAATCCATACTTTTCATTAATTAATAAGATATTAATCCAAGGATATAAATCGCCTCTGCTAATAAAATCATTAGTAATTAGACCAGCACAACCGATTGTTTCGTCTTCCTTTTTTAATAAGTACCATTGTGGCAAACTGTTTTTGGCGTTAATACTGTGTTTTATACAATCCTCGTAAATAATGGGAAGAACACTTGGCCGTTTTTCTTGAAAATATGATAGGCTTCGTCAATATATTCCGGATGTTTTCTGATGGATATGATATTCATTTTCATGTTAAATTTTTTGCTATTCAACACCTCCGACAAAGCCTAATACATTTTTTGCAGCCAAAGCTCCTTGATACAAGGCTTCTTTTATATTTCTATTCTTATGCCACTCAATTACAAATGCCGCCTGAAAGGCATCACCACAACCAGTAGTGTCAATTATTGTATCTGTTTCAATGGCATCTTGAACATAGGTTATGTTATCATAGAACGCAATGCTTCCCTTAGCTCCTAAAGTAGCAACTATCATTTTACCTTTTTCTGTGGACAATTTTTGTAGTGCATCAAATTGCTCTTCTTTGCCACTTAAAAATACAATATCAATATGGTCTATATGCTCTCTGATAAATTCAATACCTAGATAATCTAGAAAATCTATAATAACTATTTGATTTTCCTGTCTTCGTTTTAATAGTGCTTTAAGATTGGGATCTCCACCAGGCATGGCTATAATTGTACTGTCCGATAAAGACAGCCAATCGTGTTCAGACAACCTAAAAGCATCAAAGGCACCACCATTCCAGCTATCTGGCTTAAAATACCTATCGCCATTATCGTCAATAAAAATCTTATTTGATGCCGTTTGTTCTTTAAGTCTATATAATTTGGAACTATTGATTTGCAATTTATCCAAATGCGCTTTAATAAGATTACCAAAGGAATCATTTCCAACAGCACCGATAATAGATACATCATTAATACCTGAAAGTTTGCATTGTGTTGCAAAATTTAAGGAGTTGCCACCTACATAAACTTCATTTAATTCTGGATATATATCAACACATAAGGAGGTTAGTGCGGTAATTTTCATTATAATTTAATATTCACTATTTAGAAAAGTTACTTCAATTTTAAGCAATGCTACTAATTTTGATTTCTTTGTTTGTCCCTTGTTCTTTCAAACTCCTCGGTGCGTTTAATTTGCTCTTCGAGATCCCAATCAAAATCAAATCTATTCTTAAGGAACACCGCAATTGGTTCAAGTCCGATTTCTGCCCGTCTTTTATCTATATTTTTAGGGTCAAATACAGGCCAAACATTAAAACTTTTGGTTTCGGGATAATATTTCATTTGGCCACCATAAATCTGTGGTTCTCCTTTTTCGGTTGCTATTCTATCCTCAGCTCTAACTAAGAACCGAGGTTCTAATTTTTTATCTTTTACAGCTTGTCGCATTAATGGAAGATACATAATACGAATTTCATTATCAGAATGCTGAATAACATTACATATTGTCCAATTACCTTGATCACCAATCATTTCATGGCTTGGCCATCCATAAGTATCTAGTATATCCTTAACTTTTTTTTCGTTGGCAATATGATTTTGTTCATAGATTTTTTGTTGTTCCAGGACTAATTCTGATTCTGCACCATACTTCTTCATAAATGAGTCTCTTAATCTAATCGGTTGTTGTTCTTTTATCCATATAGTATCAAGAACTGCTATGAGATTTACGGTATCTTCAGTGCTTTTGACATTTTCTGTAGACTTAACTTTATCAGTACAATTCAATTTAACAAGACAACTAAGCAATAAAATATATTTCATTATGTAGATTTCGTTTTTTGTAATATGGACTTGTGATTTACAAATCTAAAAGAAAAATTATCCTGAACGATTTAAATTTTTCATACTCTATGTATCTTCATTACCTGAACTACTGTCGGACTCAAATTTCGTAAAGCCCTTTTATCATCTTATTTTGCTTTAATATCATCTTCTGTTTCAAATTCTCCATCATATCCAGCTGAATCAATTAAGAAGCTTTCGCAATTGTAAGTCACTAAAAATTTGTAAAGTAAGATAAAAACATCTTTTTCGACTAATTGCTCGTATAATCTAATAGTTGGTTTGAAAAGGTTTCAAATTGATTATTAACTAAAATTAGAAAAAATGAAAAAGTTGAATAGTAAACTAAGCGCAGTAAGACCGCAGTTCTTACTCTTTGCGGTGTTGATGTTACCATTTTACTTAGTGTATTGGATGGTAGACGAAAACAGTAAAAGAAATTAACACCTATTACATATTTAATTTGACAAACAAAAGAAGGCGTTTTAAACGCCTTCTTTTTTTATATGCTAGTACTGTTGAGATATTACTTTTTTACGATAAGTTCTAGAAAATATATTAAAGACCATATGGGTTAGTCATTATTGTCTGCAGGCACATTCATGGTGTTCATTGAGATATGCAATGGTTTCCATACTCAATTGTTCTACAATTGGGATGTTTATGTCATCTAGTTTCTTAAAATAAATACAGGCTTTACCCATTTTAAATTTGCCCAAATCCTTTAAAAGTTCATCACTTTTTTCTGTTTTGGAATAGACATAGAGTGAAAATTGTGCTTTTCGAGGTGAGAAACCCAACATAGGTGCATCTCCTTCATGACCACTGGCATATTTATAGTGATAGCTCCCAAAACCAATTATTGTCGGTCCCCACATTCTCGGTTTAAATCCTGACCATTCAGTCATTAATTCTATTAATTTATAACTATCAGCTTTTTTTTGATCCTTCTCTACATAATATTCTATAAAATCTGAGACATCTACTGATGTTTCGGTTGTTTTGTTTTTAGCCATTTCTGTAAATATTTGAGTTGCTTTAAAGATTGCAACATGTTAGCATAAGGCTATTTGGGGAGAACCAATATGATTTTCATATTCATTAACAAGATAACAAATTGTGTGCTATTAACCTCAGGTAATATCAAATTATAAAATGACTTACTAAGCTGTCATAATTTAATGCTAGGTATAGTAGGGTTGCCAAATTTGCATAAATTAATACAGGAATAAGCCATATCAAAAAAACCAGAATCCCACCGTGCAAAGAAATTAGAACTAGAGGCAATAGGAGTCCTATGTACAAGTCAATACCTATTTGCCAACCCCAAAACTTCTTGCTAAACAGACTTAGCGTTTTAAAAAAGTTTTCTTTTGTGCTCGCATAAATTGAATACGCCAAAAAGCAAAAGAATATGGTCCATACAATGTATTTACCTAGGGCATATTGACTCTGACTCACAAAAATAAATTCATCTTCTCTTTGCCAGATGGCATAAAGTGAGAAACCAATAAATAAGATCCATAATAAGTTTCGTTTCAGAAGTTTAATATTGCGCTTATTTCCCATTTTTATTCGTTGAATATATTTTAGCTCGCAAAACTATCCATTAGTGTTTGCCACCAGACCCACTCATCAGAACTATACATAAGTGCGTGCTGAATAACGATAAACACAAGAAAAGGGATATAAGTAAGCTTTACTTCTTTAATAAGTCTTTCTTTCCAAATAATAATTAAGAGCGTAAGTTCTATGGCCAGGTAAGAGTAAGTGAGGGCTTGGTCAAAGTTAGAAGCAATGCCAAATGTAAATAAGAACATCCTTGCCAATGCAGGTAATAATGGACCAAATATGGTAGCGACCATAAACCTGGAGTGTAGCATCAGTTTCTTGCGGTAATACAAAGCCAATACGTATAACAAGGCAAAACTTAACAAGGTGCAGGCATCAATAAATGCAAGTTGATAAACCAAATTAGGAGGGTAGTTTGCCTGTCCTTGTATCATCATTCTCATCATAATCACGCCACAGATTACTAGTGTGGGAACCAATAGTAAAGACGACCAACCTAAATACCTATGCCATTTAAGTTTGCCCTTTTGAAACAAATAAGGTTGTACTATGAGTAAAACCATCCATAAGGTAGCACTTATACCATGGATATGATACGGAAGCGTAAAATCACCTAATCTACTGAAGTAAGTGGTACTAAACCCTAATAGAACGACAATTAATCCAAGAGTTAAATATAAATGTGCGTGTTTGTAGTATTTCCTCCTTGCCATAGAATATCTTTAAATCTTCACGAAGTGAATTTTTATGATACCCTCTAAGTTACAAAGTTTCGCTGAAACTGTTAGAACGGCACATTACTTATAGCGAATGTTGTACATTCGATATTTAATTTTTAGTATTTAATTCACCATCAATAGAAAGAATTAGCGCTTCTACCTGTTTTATCAACCTACTTCTATAATGAAATTCTAAAAATAGATTAAGTCTATTCTTAAAGGATTTTAAAAAATACTTAAACTCTTGATCCGTTTTTAATGCTTCATAGTTTATAGGCGTAATTCGCGGGTTATATTTGGGTGCATTAAAATCATAAACATAGGACTCCTCAAATCTGGTCGAAAATAATTCACGAAGCGCACGTTCAGCTACTTCCAAAACAATTTGAGATTCATTTTTTAAGAAAAAACTATATTGAGAATAGTAGACATTAACGATTTCGTCTCTTAAAGTATCGTTTTTAATCAAATTTATTCCTTTAGATTTAAGCGTCTCAAAAGCACTAGTAGAATGCACAAACATTACAGGGAACATCATATGTCCAATATGATAAGGTATAGAATCTTCATAAGGCATATTATGCTCTAAACTATATATAACCATATTTGCTGAAGCGATACTCGATTGGATGCTTTTTTCGTTAAATTTTAAATCTGAAAGATCAGCTTCCAGGCCAATTTTTATGGCTTTTAATATGTGTGTCTCCTCATTTGATCTAATGCGGTTTTCATTCCAATTATTAATCTGTAAAGCAATCAAAATTCCAATAACGACAAGTACAATTTCGCCTATTGCATATTTAAAATACTTTCCAGTTTTTCCTTCCGAAAGTAAGTTTTGTCTAATTTTTCTAAAGAATTTTATCATTGGTTATTGGTTGGTCAAAATGAAGCACAACGGTTTTGTGTATGATTTCGCGGCGTGTTTCAGCATCTAATTTAGTAAACAAAAGTTAGTGCGAGAAAATTCCGAAGGAATTTTCTAACTAGGCAAGGATTGTTATACTTAGGCTTTATATTAATCTTATTTCATAAAACATGTCAGCAATTATTAAAACAGAACTTATAATCATTATGATTAAATAGGTTCCCAATTGAAATTTCGAGTTCAGGGCATACTTTTTTGAAGTTCTATAGACCATATAAAATAAAAGCCCACTTACTATTATCGATAGGGTAAAAGTTCCAATTCCGAGATACTGACTTACACGTCCCTCATCATTCACGTTTATGAAATTCATAAGTCCTGCTAAAAGTCTCATGTAAAAAGCTGTGAATAAAAAAGGGTAAAGGTATTTATTCCAATTTCGTGTTTTTAGAATGATAAAAACGAAGAGTCCTTGTAAAACCGTAATAATTGGTGCAGATATAGAAATAATAGCCATATGCAATTTGGTTGGATATTCACCATCAATAGGCGATGTTCCGTTTAATCTCATAATTGTATCATATCCAAATAATTCGCTCGTCATCCAATGCGCAAATTCGTGAATAATCCACGTAAAAATCACAGATAATAGTCCCGCCAGAATATATTTTATTGTAATTTTTTGATCATTCATTTTTTTGATTCAATTGACTTTTTCGGTTTTGCACAGGTTATAAATTTTTGCAAGTGGTTTTAAAAGTTAAGACCGATTCCAATTTTAAGTAAATTAACATTGGTATTAAATGTTATATCTGGTACATCATCATCTACACTTACTTTGGTAAAATCATATTGAATCTGAATAAAAACTTTATTACTTATGTCGTAGGCCACGCCAACATTGAATCCAAACCCACTTAAGTTATCAGATTCATCAGACACATCCATGCCGTTAAGCGAACCTGATACTTGAAAATTCATAAACGTATATCCCAAACCTATAAAAGGATGCAGTTTTTCTAAGGATGGCGCATGGAGCTCCGCAAAGATTTTGGGTTGTACCATATATGTGGTCACTAAAAAGTCTTGTGCACCATTGTTTTGGTTGGAGTTATCTACAAGCACACCACCATTTAAGCTCACTCCAATTTTTACTGGATATACCTCTGTAAACCTGTATTTTACGCCAAGATCTACAATGCCATAAGCTTCATCTCCCAGAAAATTATTGTCTACAGGTATAGGATAATTGGCTTCAATGCTAAATTTTTTGTTTTGAGAAAATAAGCTAATAGAGCTTAGTAGGATAAGGAGTGATACGAGTGGTTTTTTCATAGATTATATTTAATTTTTTTCAGGACATTTCTGTTATCTTAAGTTCTTTTTCATTTCATTTTTGACCATAGACATATCTTTTCCTTTATTCTTGCAATATTCAATTAAATCTAGTTCAATAGAAATTTGCAAGGCTTTAGCATTATCTGACAGTGTCTTTGATCTATTTATTATGTTCTTGAAATAAGAATTTGATTTAAAATTTTCTTTATCACCGATCACACTTTCATGGATAAGCCAATTTCTTTCATCTAGAATTTTTAACAATTTATTTTCCAAAGATTTAGGTAATAATGACTCTTTTTTGGCAATATTTATTCCTTTACCAAACGTATAACGCTGTTGTTTTTTTAAAAGTTCAATAGCTTCTTCCTTTTGATGTGGGTCTTTTTTCTTAATTACCATTGAATGACTCAATGCATCTTCTAAGATTTGTACTGCGCATAAAGCTTCACCTAAAAAAAGATAAAGAGATCTTTCTTTATCTGTTGCTTCTTTAAATTGAAAATTATGGTGTATCATTCTTATACTTGATTCATAAATTTAGCAAAAAGGCTTGAAATTCCGATTAGGAATTTCAGCCTAATGAACTATAGCCGTTGTTAGCACAAGTTTTTCTTATCAGATATATCGTGATGAAATTCATAAAGTGCTTTTCCGTTTTCTACTTTTCTCCATTGTTTTCGGATAGGTCGTGATTCCAAGGTCATTTTTCCAGAATTGTACATTCTGCTTTTATAAATTCGGTTAATTAATTCCTGTTCCGATAATTTTATCCATTTTCCATTGAGCTTATAACCTCCATGATTTCCTAATCTTGCTTTATAATCAGTTCCGTATTTCCTAACTTCTGTAAACGCACCAGAGTTTCCACGAGTTGTGGGTTTTTGATTCGGTTGTAATTCATAAAAGGCATCATAAAAATTTAAAACACAACGTTTATCAATTTCGGCAATGATGGTTTTTATTCGCTCGATAGAAGTTTCCTTATTCAATTCCAATTCAACAACGGTTTTTTTTCCGTATTTCACACCTTTTATTTTGTCATAAAAGACTTGAATAAAATTTTTAAATGGATTGACTTTTGGGTTCATTATCAAATTTGTGCTAACGGTCTCGGCTATGAGTAGTTGCGCGGTTTAGCACTTAACTTTGCAAGTACACTCCAAACTGAAAATCCGCGAGGATTTTCAGAAGTAGGCGAGAACAAGCAATTACTTATAGCCATTGTTGTGCATAGTATTTTTTATTCTTTACACATTTTTCCTTCTATAATTTGCTCTTCTTCTCCAACTTTTAAAGTGGACTTATAGTAAAAGCAAGTTCCTTCAATTTTTATTAACTCAGTTGTAATTCCTCCTACACTATTTATAAATTTTTGGCTTTCGGTCAATTCAGACTTCGAGTCATCATATTTTGCTCGATATGAGCAATCATTAATCCATTCAATTTTCACATACTGAGGGTCAGTTGGATAACCTAAATCTTTGTATTCATCAGGTATTTCTTTAATCGTTTCAGTTTGCTCATTTCCTTTACGAACTATTTTCCAGTTGAGTTTTACTGGGTCCAAAACAGTTGTATTAAATGTTCCTTTTTTAAAATCTTTGCAAGTCAAATCCTGCGCATTGATTTTAAGTCCAATTAATAGAAATATTCCAATTAAGAATATAGTTTTTTTCATTCCCACTATGTTTTATCCTTCTAAGTTAAATTAAAATGTAAGATTTTAAATACGTAACCTTACGTATTTTACTCTTTTTTACGCGTCCCAATAAAAGTGCCGTTAGGCTGTATAAACTTAATTTCAATGATGCTGTTATCTTCTTCTATAAACTCTACTTTAAAGTCTTCCAATGTCTTAAAGTTAAATTTATGTTCGGCCGTGGGTACCAGAGGATATTCGGGTTGGCCTGGTACAAAGACATAGAGCACATTCTCGTCCTTGATATAGGTTTTAATTTCGGTACCCATTAAATCATAAAGCCCTACATACTGCTCTAAGGTCCCAGCATCTACATCTATGGTATTTGGTGTACGCTTAAAGGCAATAGGATCTGTCATAGGTTCTATATTGGCCTTTAAATAATCAATATCACCAGCCACATTGGTGGTAAAAGTTACTTTTAGTGCACCACCAAATTGTGTGCTGTCTATGACGCCCTCGTTAACATCGATGAGTTCAAAGGTGTCGTAGTGGTAATGGTGCAGATACTGTCTGTTGTTATCCAATTCGGCGTACATGGCGTCGTTTTCTACAACCACATCAAATTTACCATAGCCTTTATGTTCGTATGTACCTGTATAGTCTAATAAAATATGTGATGGTTTGGTGCCTTTAACATTAGCATCTTCTTTGCCACCATCTTCTGCCTTGGCCTGTGCTTCAATGGCTTTGTCTACATCCTTTTTATACTCCTCTGCCCATTCGGTTTTTTCAACCTTAAGCATATGGTCTGCGGCAATACTGCGTACTAATCGTGGTACGGCAGAGCCGTTTTGGTTGGTCAGTACCACAATACCTAAATTATCCATTGGGTATAATGCTACGCTTGCTGAGAAGCCGTCTATATTACCACCATGCTCTACCAAATAATGCCCTTTATAAGAGTGTAAAAACCAACCATAACCGTAATTGGCATATTGTACGTCTGGTAATTCTTCAGAAGGGAAACCTGCAGCGGCAACCATTTGTGAGCTCATGGCTTCTTGGATATAATCTTCGGGTAAAATCTGCTCTTCACCAAGTTTTCCTTTATTGAGCCATAGCATCATCCATTTGCTCATATCATTAACGCTACTGTTAATGCTACCTGCTGGAGACATACCTGAGATATCGTAATAGTCCATTTTCTTTACCATTCTATCCTCATCTAGTCGGTAACCCACGGCAATATTGCTAGAGCTTTTCCAACCTGCCAGGTTGGTTTTAGAGCGGTCCATACCTAAAGGCTTAAAGAATTCTTCTTCAATATTACGTTCCCAAGATTTACCTGTAAGTTTCTCCGTGATAACACCTTGTAGTAAAAAACCAAAATTATTGTAATACCAACGCTGGCGTACACCTGTAAAGGGTTCGTGATATTTCATACGTGCTACTAAGGTATCCTTGTCTTTATTTGGGAAAAAGTACCAAGCACCATCGTGTCGTGGTAAGCCTGTACTATGGCGCATCAGGTCTTTAATGATAATATTGTTGTTCATATCACCATTATAAAACTCCAAACCTGGGACATGCTGCATTGGGCTGTCGTCAAAATCCAGTTTGCCATCCTCACGTAATAATCCTAATAAAGCTGAGGTAAAAGCTTTAGTAGAGGATCCAATAGCGTATAAGGTATTGGCATCTGCAGGTTGTTGCTTTTCATAGTCCTTGTAACCAAAACCCTTGGCATAGACAATTTTATCGCCTTCTACAATAGCCACTGCAAAACTTGGTGCCTTGCTGGTTTCTAATATAGAATTGAATTGTTTTTCTATACCCTTTAAACGCTTGTCGGTCTGTGCGAAAGCGAAGGTTATACATAAGGAAAAGACAAATAGGATGAAATTGCGTTTCATATTTTGATTGGTTTATAGTTAATTATACATGCTATAAGTAGCAAATGACCATAACAAGTTACTGATTTTTAGGACTAATTTTAGAAAAATTACAATTCGTCTCTAAAATTTTACAATTCGGTAATATGGGTTTTAAAAAACTACAAATGTGTCGGATATTTGTATCAAATAAAAAAGTAAGTCATGAACGTGTTAGCAAAAATTGCAATTATCATCATATTGAGTCTCGTATCTTATATGTCTAATGCACAGAAGGTATTTAACCTTACTGTGAATATTGAGGAGGCAAGCAGTAATGATGGCCAAATGATGATTGCGCTATATGATAATGCATCAGACTTTTTGGAGAAAACCTTTAAAGGTACCACTAGTGAGATTAGTAATTATGGTTGTGTGGTGACATTTGAAAATATACCAGAAGGGACTTATGCGGTTTCAATTTTTCATGATGAAAACAAGAACGATAAATTAGATAGTAATTTTATTGGTATCCCAAAAGAAGATTATGGATGCTCTAATAATGCTAAGGGTTTTATGGGACCTCCTAAATGGAAAGATGCCAAATTTGAAATAAAAGCAGACAAATCAATAACAATAACACTTTAAAATCAATCAACAAATGAAAAAATTACTCATCATGGCCTTATTAGTCGTTACAGGAATGACACAGGCACAGACAAATTACGAAAAAGGGATGTCTAAGGCCTTTCAGTTATGGGAAGCTGATCAATGGGATGAAGCTGAGAACTTATTTGTACGTATTTCAAATGCAGAAGAAAAAGAGTGGTTGCCAAATTACTATGTTGCTTTTATGAACAGTTTAAAAAGCTGGAATGTAAAAGACGAAGCGGTTTTAAAAGCACAATTAGATAAAGCACAAGAGCATTTGGATATTGCTATGGTAAAAAGTGAAAACAACCCAGAGCTTATGGTACTGCAAGCACAAGTATTAACCAATTGGATTGCCTATGATGGTATGACCTATGGTATGAAATACTCTGGTAAGGTAAGCGAGCTCTATGCTAAGGCTTATGAGATAGCTCCGGAAAATCCAAGAGTGGCTTATTGCAAGGCAAGTTGGGCTATGGGTAGTTCACGATATTTTGGACAGGATACTAAACCTTTCTGTGCATCTATTGAAGCGACGATAGAACTTTTTGATACCTTTAAGGGAGAGAGTGAATTTCACCCAAAATGGGGAAAAGACAGAGCAGAGGGTGATATTGCCACTAATTGTAAAGAGTAAAAAAACTAGATAAGAAATGTTTAAATCAGTTAAGAGTATTCTCGTTGTTTTTATTATTGGATGTGGCATATATGCTATTAGATTTTTCATGGTAGTTAATGAGGTTAACTATGATAACATCAACTTATACCTAATTGATTTTGGCATAACGCAGTTGTACACGTTTGCTTTAAGTTACGTCAACACCTTATATTTTGATTTTGTCCAAAAATTAAAAATCAGAAATTATGATGTGCTAAAGCGCATTATCTACGGTATTTCTGGAGCAACGGTAATAACCTTGGCAACAATATTCTTTTTGAGAATTATGATATTGGTCTTTCTGTACGGTCAGTCCTTTAAAACATTTTTTCAAAACGATGGATGGAGTGGCTATGCATTTGGCCTGTGGATTACGCTGAGCATTTTATCAATATTTTATATTACTTTTTTCTACAACCGTTATCAGAAAAATAAGGTTAAGGAACAAAAAGTAATAGCTGGTGCCGCGAGTGCCAAGTTTGATGCTTTAAAGAATCAATTAGATCCGCACTTTTTGTTTAACAGCTTAAATGTGTTAACGAGTTTAATTGAGGAGAATCCGGATAGTGCACAGAAGTTTACAACGTCTTTATCTAAGGTCTATCGCTATGTATTAGAGCAAAAGAATAAGGAACTGGTCACTGTAGATGAGGAGCTTAAATTTGCTAAGACCTATATGTCGTTATTAAAAATGCGATTTGAAGACAGTATCATTTTTGAAATTCCTGATAAGTCTTCAAACCCAGAAAATAAAGTAGTGCCTTTGTCATTACAGCTACTTTTAGAAAATGCCGTAAAGCACAATATGGTTACATCTAGTAAACCATTGCATATAAAAATATACGAAGATGGCAATCACCTAGTGGTGATGAACAATCTTCAACCAAAACAAATCGTAAAGAAGGGTAGTGGTGTTGGATTAGAGAATATTAAGCAACGTTATGCGCTTCTTACTGAGAGAAAAGTTTACATCAATCAACGAGAGAAGGATTTTGCAGTAGCAATTCCAATGCTCACAAAACAAGTATCAATCATGAGAACAACACAACAATCAAAAGACCGACTTAGCGACGAGTATGTAAGAGCTCGTAAACGCGTAGATGAACTAAAAGGATTTTACTACAGCTTAATTTCTTACTGTGTAGTTATACCATTTTTATATTTTATTTGGTACAATTTTACGCCGTTTACCATTCAGTGGTTTTGGTTTCCACTTGTATTTTGGGGACTAGGATTAGTATTTAATGCGTATCGTGTATTTGTAGATCAAGGTGCCTTTGGTGCTAAATGGGAAGAGCGTAAGATACAGGAGTATATGAAGGAAGAGGAACAAAAGAAGCGTTGGAATTAATAGCAATTGTCATGAAAGGAAAGAATTCAAATTTAAGTTATACAAAAGCCAAAAACAGGGTTGAAAGACTCAAAGGCTTTTATAATCACCTTGGTATATACTTGGTTGTGAATCTTGTACTGACCGGATTTAAAGTTTGGGGAGATTTAAACAACTGGGATGATTTTATCAATGAGATTATAAGTATTAATGTATTGAGTACTTGGGTAATTTGGGGCATATTTGTAGTGCTACATTTTTTATCGGTTAAGTACGGACAAGCGTGGGAAGAGCGCAAAATAGAACAATTTATGAACGACGAATTATCTAATAATTCGAAAAAATAAAAGATATTATGGAAAAGTATAGTATAGAACCTTATGATAATAAGGAAGATGTTTCGGACTACAGAAAGGAAGAAGCCTATATAAGAGCAAAAAAGAAAGTAGAATCATTATTAGGATTTTATTGGCACCTGGCCGTATATATTGTAGTTAACCTATTCCTAATTATACTCATAGGTGTAAATGCTGGATTTCATGGATTTGGACCATATGCAACAGCCGTATTTTGGGGCATTGGTTTATTCTTTCACTTCTTTGGTGTATTTGGACCTGATTTTTTCTTTGGGAAGAATTGGGAGAAACGTAAAATGAAAGAGTTTATGGATGAGGAACGAAAAAATTGGGAGTAGCCATGACAGAATTCAATGAACAAGAAAGCCTCATTAGAGCAAAGAAAAAGGTTAAACAGATACAGATTTTTTATCTGCATTTGGTAGGTTACCTTGTGGTAGTTAGTCTGATTCTGTTTAATTTTTATATTATGGATGATGGTCCACACAAAAAGGCCATTACATGGGTTAATACCAGTACCTTAGTCGGTTGGACTATTTTTATAATCATCCATTGGTGGCGAACGTTTAAAGGTAGATTCTTGTTTAAGAAAGAATGGGAAGATCGCAAGATTAAAGAGTACCTTGATAAAAATACAGAGGAAGAAACAACTATGTGGGAATGATGGATTATCTCAATCAAATCATAGAAGACTGGGTAGGTTGGTTTCACTTTATCACTTCAGTATTGGCGTTAATTGCTGGTACTATTGTCTTGCTCAACAAAAAAGGAACGCTTTTTCATAAACGCACAGGTTATATTTATGTCGCTTCGATGTTAATGCTTAATATCAGTTCGTTTTTTATTGTAAATTTTGGTGGATTTAGCCTCTTTCATTTTTTCGCCATTGCGAGTTTGATTACTATTTTTGGTGGCATGATACCAGCATTTCGAAGAGGTAAAAATTGGTTGGTCAAACATTTTTATTTTATGAGCTGGTCTGTGGTTGGTTTGTACTGTGCCCTTTGGTCTGAAGTAGGAACACGATTTGTAAATAACATGAAGGACTTTTGGTGGATGGTTGCTCTTGCTACCTTTGTCACGGCCTTTATTGGTGCAAGAATTATTAATAAAGAAGCAAAAAAACTGAATTTTAAGTAATGAATGTAATAATTATTGAAGACGAAAAACCCTCTGCAAGACGTTTACAGCGTATGCTAAGTACTATTGGGATAGAAGCTGAGACAATGCTACACTCTGTGGAAGAATCCATAGAATGGTTTCAGAATAATGAACACCCAGATCTTATTTTTTTAGACATTCAACTTAGTGATGGGCTTTCGTTTGAGATCTTTGAAACACTCGAAATTAATTCTGCTGTTATATTCACTACGGCTTACGATGAATATGCCCTACAAGCCTTTAAACTCAATAGTATAGATTATTTGCTAAAGCCAATTGATGAAGACGAATTACAAGCGGCCATAGAACAATATAAAAGTACGACGTCACAACAAAAGTCAGTTACATTAGATTTTAATGATATTAAGAAACTCTTGGTAAACCCAATTGAGCGTGAGTACAAAAAGCGTTTCTCTGTAAAGGTTGGCCAGCATTTAAAGTTGATTAATATTGAAGATATTGAATGTATCTACAGTGAAAATAAGGGTACTTATGCACATACCAACCAAGGCAGAAATTATCTTTTAGATTTAACTTTAGATCAATTGGAAGATGACTTAGAACCTCACATGTTTTATAGAGTTAGCCGTAAGTTCTATGTAAATATTAATGCCATTAAAGATATTATTAGCTATACCAATTCAAGGCTTCAGATAAAGCTTAACCATTTTAACGAACAAGATGTTATTGTGGCAAGAGAACGTGTAAAGGATTTTAAAAATTGGTTAGAATAAGTCTAACATTTTAACCGTCCTCGATTCTATTGTCATCAAAAGCAGACGGCAATAACTTTGGAATAAACTTCACAAAAAGTGGAAGTAGAAGCATACCTCCTGGCAACATAAAAATAGCCAAACTAGGGATGGATTTAAAAATATCTAATAATTGGGTCTGAATCTTCTTTTGCTCATCATCAGTAAGATGTCGTTGTGTAGATTGCGCTAATAATGACATGGCTTCTTTGCTTTCAGACAGTTCTCTAATCAGCCGTTTACTATTTCTTTTTATAAGTCTGGTAACTACCTTACTGCTATTATCATAAAAACTTTGAGCCAGATTTTTAGAGCTTAAAAAAGCCACATCTTCCTTATGTTCGTTGTAGAATGTGTTAATATCATCAACAGACTGTGTAATTACAGTATTATCTAATGCTAAACTCGACTTTAATTCGCTCAAAAACTTACGTTCTGCCTTATCAATTATCTTGTCAGTCCATGATGCCATACAAACAAGATCTACAACATAAAGTTTTTCTAAAGGTGTAGTGATTAATGATATTGCATCATGATAGGATGGTGCCTGTGATTTTTTGTGTCTAATGGAACCTTCAAATAACTTAATAAGGTTTTGGTCGTAATGGGATTTGTTGACTTTTTTCTCCATTACCGAAAAAATGATTGTCTCTAAGGATGCTTCGAGATTATTTACGTAGGTCTTTATACTTTTATTGTCAATTAAAAAGCGCTGGTAGCCCAAAACGTCCACAAATAAAAGAGCATTTATCAAAAAGTAATTGAAGCTCTTTGTAATAAAATTATCATCAACATGGATACGTTTATGTATCATTTTCTCCAATAAACTATCAGAAGAATTGTCACTAAACAACTCCTCAAAAAACGATCGTTTTTTTTCACTAATAGCTTTGTAATAATCAATTAAGCTTTCAATAAAATCTTGACTGGTATTCGCTTTTTTATTTATAAAATAATAGGTGAGTAAAAGGTTTATTTTACAACGTTCTTCCTCAGTTAAATCAAATGGTTTTACAATATCTAAGACAACTTTGATATTGCTTCCGTAAATGAAACCTGTTTGCTTAAGTTTATTGTAAAACTCAGTTAATTCAGTATCTGAATACATGGTTTCAGAAACTTCCTTAATTAATTTTTTAATCCAGCCGTGAGCTGATGGATTCATAGATTTTTATTTACAAGATAAAGATACTTTTTATCTCCAAAAATAAAGCAGTTTAATTTTTTTTAAAAATTATAAAACCGCCCCTTTGATTTTCTCGTAGGTAGAACAGAGACACAAATAATTAACAAAATCTCAAATTATGAAAAAAACAAAAATTTTAATTGCATCAGCAGTATTGGCTATAGCCACTTTTGTTGCAATTGCAGCAGATCACATTGATGCTCCTGCTGTTCAAGGTGGTACAAGTGATATCACAGACTATTTTGCCTTTCAAGGTGAAAACTCATCAAACATTGTATTTGTTGCAAACGTTCAAGGGCTTTTAAGCCCAGGCGATGCTACTGCGAATGCATCATTTGATGAAAATGTTATGATTGAATTTAACATTGACACTACTGGTGATAATGTTGAAGACCTCGTTATTCAGGCGGTTGCTAAAGACGGTAAAATGTATGTATTTGGTCCATCAGTTCCTGGACAAACTGGACTTAATAGTACAGTTTTATCTAATGCCATCAGTCAGTTAGCCGTAGATATTACACCATACGGACAAGATGCTATTGTGGAATCTTCTGGTGGAATTATGGCTTTTGCAGGTCCAAGAGACGATCCATTTTTTATGGATTTTGCCCAATATGGACAAATTATAGCTGGTAACGCGACAGGATTTAACAATCCAGGTAGTGACACTTTTGCAGGAACCAATGTAATGTCGGTAGTAGTAGAGGTACCTAAATCAACTATTGGAGGTTCGGGGACCATAAATACGTGGGTAGAAACAAAAAGAAAACAATAATCTTAAAACTTAGAAAATATGAATTTTAGATATATTAAATTATATACCATTGCGCTTTTAGTAGCATTTAGTGCTGTTAATTGTAACGATGATGATGACAATATTAGCCAGCAACCAATGGGACCTGATTTTTCAGGAACCTATGTACAGGAAGATCAAATGGGTAGACCAGCTGTAAATACAGTATTTGTCTCTCCAGGAACGAAAGACAATTTTAATACAACTATACCGTCCCAACAAAGCGCCTCGTTTCAATCCATGTTTCAAACTAATTTAGAAGCTTTAAGTCCTGCATATAATGACGCAAGTGATACAAATGCTTTGGGCTTAGATGCTGCAAGTTTCACAGGTTTGTTAGCCACAGATGTACTTAATGTTTCTTTAGATGGTACAACAACATTTTTTGATGGTACTAATGTATTAACAGGTAGAGCATTGACAGACGATGTAATTACTGTTGAATTGCTATTGATTTTTGGTGGCGAGGATTTCACTGAAAATCCTGCGCTTTCTGATGATAATGTAGATGCCAACGATAAAGTGTTTTTAAGCTCGTTCCCCTACTTGGCAACACCATGGTAATCTGTTGTTAAAATCTGAAGTGAGATAATTTATCTCACTTCAGATTTATTATAAAACTCAAAAAACAAAACACATGAAACTTTTTAAAATATTTCCCCTAATACTATTTAGTCTTTTAATCAATTGCAATACTTCGGTAACAGAAAAAAAAGAATATGTGACTTACCTCAATGACAGTGTAAATAAGAATGAATTCTTTGCAACAATAGATTTTTGGACAAAGAAATTAGAAAATAATCCAAACCAATACCCATACTTAGTAAAGCGTGCAAATGTCTATACAACGCTATTCAGTAAAACAGGTGATATCTCTTACCTAATCAAGGCAGAAGAAGATTTGGTTGAAGCCAATGCTGTAACAAAGGAGCAGAATGCATCATATCTCAGAAGCTTAGCATCAAATTATATTTCGCAGCACCGCTTTAGAGAAGCATTGCAATTACTTAATAAAGCGAAAGCAATTGGTGACCAAATGTTGAGCACTAAAAAAATGCTTTTTGATGTACACATGGAATTAGGTAACTATATAGAAGCTAAGGCCTATTTAGTCGAAATAAAAAATCCATCTGATTTTGATTACAGGATTAGACTTGCAAAATGGGAAGATCATCAAGGAAATCTCGATGTTGCTATAATAAATATGGAAAAGGCGATGCAAATCGCAGAAGCCTCAAACCTTAAAGAAATAAAGCAATGGTCTTATACCAATATTGCAGATTTTTATGGACATGCAGGAGAAATAGAAAAATCATATAATTACTATTTGAAAGCTTTAGAATTAGATCCTAATGATGCATATGCTAAAAAGGGTATCGCATGGATATTATATTCTCATGAAAATAATCCAGAAGAGGCACTAAAACTATTAGATCACATTTCGACGTACTACAGCGCACCAGATTATGATTTACTTATTGCGGACATAGCAAGTTATAAAGGTGACCTGAAAACCAAAGAACAAAAATTATTAAAATACCAAGAAGCTGTAAGAAATGAGGCTTATGGTACGATGTACAATAAGTACAATGTTTTGGTATATACTGATGAATTGTATTTACCAGAATTAGCCGTGAAAATTGCTGAAGAAGAAGTGCAAAATAGACCTACTCCAGAGTCCTATGATTTACTGGCTTGGAGCTATTTTAAGAGTGGCCATCCTACAAAAGCAAAACAAATTATTGATACATATGTTGTTGGTAAAACATCAGAACCAGATGTGCTCTACCATATCGCAGAAATCCAAAAAGCAAGCGGTGATTTGGAGTCGGTAAAGCCATTAAAATCTGAATTGCTTGCTAGCCTTTACGAATTGGGTCCTACCATGAAGGATAAAATTAAAAATCTATAGTCATGAAACATTATTTTTTGATTTTCGTATTCAGTGTTATAGGCCTTTGGATCAATGCACAAAGTGTTTCTGGTAAGATATTTAATGAACTAGATCAGCCCTTGGAAGGCACTTATGTTTTCAATACTAATTCAGAAAAACATGCGCATTCTAGTGAAAATGGGCGTTTTATCATAGAACAGACTAAAATTGGTGATAGTTTACAAGTTGGTCTATTGGGTTATAAAACAAGAATTGTTACGGTTACTTCTGATCAGAAATTGAACATTGTTCTTGAAGAAAAAACCTTTCAATTAGATGAGATGGTTTTAACCGAAGAACTGAACACAGTTAGCACTATATCAAGATTAGATTTAAGTATCAATCCAGTAAATTCTTCACAAGAAATACTACAACTTGTCCCAGGTCTAATTATTGGTCAACACGCTGGTGGTGGTAAAGCTGAGCAATTATTTCTTCGAGGTTTTGATGTGGACCACGGAACAGATGTTAGTATTTCTGTAGACGGAATACCGATAAACATGGTTTCTCATGCACATGGACAAGGGTACAGTGATTTGCACTTTATTATACCAGAAACTATTAACAAAATAGATTTTGGTAAAGGAAGTTACTATGCGAATAAGGGCGATTTTAATACTGCAGGATATGTAGATTTTTCAACTAAAGATTATTTGAATGAAAGCAGTGTATCCTTTTCGTTGGGACAATTCAATACCCTAAGAACGGTTGGATTATTTGACCTAATGGAAAATGTAAGAAATAAGAATGCCTATATAGCTGTTGAATATCTTGAAACTGACGGACCTTTCGAATCATCTCAGAATTTTACACGTCTGAACCTAATGGGTAAATATGTATTGTATACACCAGAGGACGACAAAATTACATTATCAGCATCGCACTTTACAAGCCGTTGGGATGCTTCTGGTCAAATTCCACAAAGAGAAGTCGATAATGGTAATATCACAAGATTTGGTGCTATAGATGACACAGAGGGTGGATTTACAGAGCGATCAAATATCAATGTAGAATTTAATAAGTATATCAATGATAATACACGATTTAATACAAATGCATTTTATTCCCATTATGCCTTTGAACTCTATTCTAACTTTACCTTTTTTCTTGAAGATCCCGTAAATGGTGACCAAATTAGACAAAAGGAGGATCGTTCTATTCTAGGCTTGAATTCTAATTTTGAGTACACTAAATTTTTAGGTAAAACAGAATTTAATCTTAATAGTGGTCTAAGTTTTAGACATGATATAATTAATGATGTTGAGCTTTCTAGAACATTAAACCGAATCACCACTTTAGAGAATATTCAATTAGGAGACGTCAACCAAACTAATGTGTCTGCATTTATAAATACAAGTTTTGAATTTGGTAAGTTACGTGTAGATCCAGGTCTAAGATTAGATTACTTTAAATTCCTTTACAATGATAAATTACAGACCAATTACGAAACACAATCGCAAACCAAATCGATTTTAAGTCCAAAACTTAACTTTTATTTTGATGTTGATGATAATCTTCAACTGTATTTAAAATCCGGAACAGGTTTTCATTCCAACGATACAAGAGTTGTGCTTGCCAATGAAGCAGATAATATTCTACCAAGATCTTACAATGCAGATTTAGGAGGTGTTTGGAAACCATCACCAGACCTCATCTTAAAATCGGCACTATGGTATTTATTTCTTGAACAAGAGTTTGTTTATGTTGGCGACGCTGGTATCGTAGAACCTAGTGGAGAAACAGAAAGATATGGTTTAGATTTTGGTTTGCGTTACCAATTAAACGATTGGTTGTTTTTAGATGGCGATGCCACCTATACTAAAGCAAGAAGTGTAAACGAACCTGAAGGTAGTGACTTTATTCCATTGGCTCCAGATTTTACATTGGCAGGAGGATTGTCAGTAAATAATTATAAAGGATTTTCAGGAGGATTACGATTTAGATATTTGGATGATAGACCAGCAAATGAAGATAATAGTATTGTAGCAGAGGGTTACTTTGTTACAGACTTTAATATCAACTACGAAATCAATGATATAACTATAGGGCTAAGTATAAATAATCTTTTTGATGTAGACTGGAACGAAACGCAATTCGCGACAGAATCTAGACTGCAAAATGAAGCCCAGTCTGTAGAAGAAATTCACTTTACACCGGGCACGCCATTCTTTCTAAAGGGTGTGGTGTCTTACAGGTTTTAAATAGTCACACCTAATTAAAGATCTAGGGAAGTAATTTAGTTAGATTGATTGGTAGCTAGCAAAATAGATTGGCTTTGTGGTTAGGGGTGAAGCTAATCAGCATCATGAATGTTCATGATAGTTTTTTGAGTTTTTTTGTTAGTTGAACACCCACTCACTTGAGTGGGTGTTTTTTAATTTATCTGGGCTTTAGTTGATTTTTTGGTAATCGATTATTCTTTTTTCTATTCTTACAAGTGTATCATTGAAGAACATTTGACGCTCTAACCATTCATCTTGATCATCAAATTTTAAATAGTCCCAAGTAAATTTGCCATATAAGCTATCATTCTCATCATATTCTACCAACGAGACAAATTCGTTTTGATCGTTATACTTATAAATGGAATTGGGTTTAAATGGTTTACCTTCTTCAATTGGTCCTTTCTCTTCAGTACGTCCATTATCCTTCCACTGATGGATAAAGCCTGATACAAATTCGTTGTTTGGATTAAATGATTCGCTTTTAATAAGCTCATCTTTTTCATTATAGGACATCTTAACGTATTTGACTTTTTTGTCTTCGCCATTTACCCAATCGATTTTGGTTTTGTTTCCATTGGTAAACTGATTGACAAATTGCATCATCATTTGGTCGTCTGCAGTATAATATATTGACTTGGCCTCAAGGCCTTCGTCATTAAACTCCTTTATAATATAACTCGCTAAAGAACTGCTGTCTGCATTGCCCTCTTTTATGGCATAACGCTCTATCTTAATTTTAGAGAAATCTTTCTCCACAGCGGTTTTGTTCTCAGGCTTGTTTGTGCAAGAGGTAATAACAAGAAGACAAATACAGCATTGTAATAGTTGTTTCATAAGTTGACTTTAATATTATTTATAATTTGAATCCGTTCTTTTTAAGAATATTGGAATACCAAGTATAGGAAATCTCACCTCTTTCGTAATATTCCGTTACTTCACTAATATTGCCTTTTTCACCATAATCTTCTGTGGTTTTTAATTGACCTTTCTGGTTATAATAATTCCAAACACTAATTCTAATACGCCAATCTTTATAATTGCCAGATGCTTTTAGGGTCCCATCTTCATAGAATTTTTTAATAGGACCTTCAACACGGTTTTCGTTGTAGTTACCAACTTCTTTGAAATTACCGTTGGGATAATAATTTATCCACTGGCCTTGGCCAATTCCATTTTCAAACTCTTGCCAAGATGCTATCTGACCATTTTCATGTTTTGAAAATAATATCCCTGTGTAGGGTTTAGTTTCGCCCTTGGCATAGTACCGATAGATACCATCAGTACGTTTTCCATCAACGTCTGCCATGGAAACTTCACGTTTTAACTCTACATCGCTCATGGCGTTCTGGTTTTGCCCAATTAGGAAAGCATGGTAAACCAATACCATTATTAATAGTCTATATTTCATAAGATTTAATTTTACTTGGTTGGTAAAACGTAGTAATAACGCAATGCAACTTTAGATTACTTTTCAGCAGTTTCATCGCTATTGGCTTCTTCGTACTCTTCGAAAATTTCATCCTTAGTTAGCTCAGGATAGTGATTTTCTTTCTGTTTTCTGTGTGATACGTAAATATTCCAGTAAGTAAAGTAAATGTATACTGCAAATATAACCGCACCAAAAAATAAAAATCCCTTATTCATGTTGTACGTCTTTGTCTTATTGCTATTGCAAACAATAATATTGTTCCTGGCCAGTGTGCTGAATATTCAGCTTCTTGATCCATACCTAAAAGGCCTAAGCCTACCGAATAAAGTAAACAGATAAATGCAAGGATAATTGGATACCACTTGTAGATAATTTTTTTCATGTTTTTAAAATTTAGTTTAACGTTTTTCTTAAAGATACGAATAATAAGTCGCGGAAACCTTGTATTTTAAGGCGTTGGGAAAGATTTAAAACTATTTGTTAATAAATGTGAAGTAATCTCCAGAAGATGAGATTATGATAAAAAAATTGTATAAATAGTTTGTTTTACTACGGTGTTGTTGGTACTACACCCAGCGTATATAATTGCTCCATTGTGGGAGAATCACTACCACCTTCTGGCTCGAGTGTTATACCAAATGCCTGACTTTCATTGGCATTGGCAATTGGGAAAATTTTATTATCGTCTGTATTGAAATTGTCTATGGTACCCAGACTGGTCGGTGTTAGCGGGTTAAGGGTTAAGGACCAAACCTGCCAGACTTTACCTTCTGGTGCATTTGGTAAGCCTTCAGCATCTAGATAAATGGTATTATCTGATTTGTTCCAATAGACCTTGGCATAAGAGGATGCAAAATCACCTTGTCCGCCTAATGGAACTGCAATAATATTCTTGTCACGAATACTTTCTAATAGATTTTTGGTGTTGGCAAGGTTTTCTCTGGCATCTTCAATCTGAATTTCAAGATATTGTTTTTCTGTTTCAACAGTTTGGAGTTGTTCTTCTAAATTATTGTTTTTGGAAAGAGTCCATAATAAACCACCAGCCAATAAAATTGAAGCTGCCCAGCCCGTGTAAGAAATCCAATTTGGTTTAGAAGGCTTAAGATCTATGACTTTTGTATCTTCAAGTTTATCCTTAAATGAATCAAAATCTATGGCATGTGGTGAAACAGCAGACGTCAATTTTACAATTGCAGCTTCAATTTCTAAAACCTCTTGCAAAATCTCGGGATGTTTTTGCATCAGCTCATAGACCTCCTGATTTTCTTTTTCAGAAAGTTTACCAGCTACGTATAGCTCTAAAATACCAGATTCTATGTATGCTTTAATTTCCATGTAATAATACCATATCTCGCAATTGCTTGATACAGTTTCTGTTTCTCGTTTTTATAGTTCCAATAGGTGTTTGCAAAGTTTCCGAAGCCTCTTTTTGGGTATATCCCTTAAAATATAATAGCTCAATAACCGCTTTGCATTTTTCACCCAATTTGGTTACAAATTTTTTAATTCCAATGGCGTCGGTACGTTCATTGAGATTTTCATTGCTCTTTATTATATCTACGAAATAATCTACATCGAGGTTTTGTTTTGATTGTTTGTAAGTTTTAGATCTTACTTTATCAATAGCCGCGTTTCGGGCAATATTCAGAATCCAAGTAAAAAACCGTCCTTTTTGTGAGGAGTAGGTGTGGGATTTATGCCAAGCTTTAATAAACACGTCTTGCATTAGTTCATCTGCAATTGCACCATCTTTAACAATATTATAAACAACACCATGTATGCTCTGACCATACATGGTATATAGTTTTTCAAAAGCAGATTGGTCCTTGTTTTTAAATTGCTCAACAAGACGATCTAAATCTATCATATATTTTTTACCTGACTAAGGCTCTAAAATACGAAAGCCTATTTATTTTAGCGTATTCAAACTAAAAAAACTTGTTTTAAGTGTTTGATAAAATGATTATATTTTATTAAGCACCTTCACCAAACATTATTAAAACAGCTTCCGTGGCTTCTTTTGTTTCATTCCACCATTTATGGGTTGTATATGGTGGTACAAATAATGTATTTCCTTCAGTAAGAGAAACACGTTTCCCACCAACTTCGCCTTCAGTTGTACCTTTTATAGCTACAATCATGATCGGAAAAGGCATCACTTGCTCTCTGGGGTCGTCTCGTACAATTTCGTTAGGTAGAACCCTATACCAAGCTGTTCTCAAACCTTTCTGATAATAAAACACCACAAAGTTAGAACCATGAGCTCGTCGTGTTAGCCCTTCACCAAATGGAACAACTTCAGGGAAGCCTTTTGTCCAAAAATGGAATGAGAATTTGTTGATTTCGCTATCAATATCTTCCGAAGTTTTAAAGCCTTCCATTTCCTTTACGCTCATTGGCGTATAATCTCCTACAAAAGCTTTTCCTTGTGCAGTAAGAGCATTTAATTCACCATTGTGTATTGCTTGTAAGGTTTCATGCTCAATGACATAGATAAAAGTTGGGTTGTTAGGCAAACCGCTAGTAATACTGACATCCCATAGATTTTCAACTTTTTCGCCAGAAACATTTACCGTCCATTGTCCCTTGTCAACAATGTTAATCCCAAAGGTCATTGGATGTTGTGCATGCTGATCATTTTTGTAATCCTCAACATAAGATTTGATAATCTCTTCTGCACTCAATTTGTTTTCTTGAGCTTTAATTGTAGGCAATGTGATTAAAACCAAAAATAAAAGTGATTTAATTTTAAAAGTTTTCATTTTTTACTGTTTTAGAGTAATGTAGTTTGATTGATAAAAGATATACATCACGAATTAATACTGATACAAATGAACAAATGAAAACAACAATAAAACCTATATATAATAGGCTTTGTGGAGAATTTGCAAGAAAATGTGGTGAATTTACAACAAGGACTTAATGGTCTCTATATATTGGGATGAAACAGGAATTACTTCATCTTCGGTTTTTAGTTTAACGGTCATACTTCTACTCGTAATTTTGTCTATTTCGAAGTACTTAATATTGATGATATATTTTCTATGGCAACGATGCATTGGCGAAATAGGATTGACTAATTGGGATTCTATATTTTTTAGACTAGAGCGGAAGAGTAATTTTTGTCGTCCTTGTTCATTTTTAAAATGAATATTTACGTAATTATCATCACTACTAACAAACAAAATATCCCTAAGTTTTAGTTTTAGTGGTTTGCCATTTTGAGAGGTTACTAAGTAATCTTCATTTGTTGAAATTCCTGCAAGGGCTCTTCGATTTATAAACTGGTAAAATCCAACGATAAAAAAGGAAACGGTTAAGGCAATTAGTAATGTCCGTCCAAGTACAAAGAAATATTCCTGAATTGTGAAGTCACTATAACCGCCTAAATAGCTTTTATAAATGAATACAATTGCGCCAATAATTAATATTACAAATGTATACCAGATAAGGCTTTTGCCAAAAGTCCAGTTTCTAAATAATTTAGGTAAAGCAAGGGGAATTACCCATTCAGTAAAAATGATTGATAAACTTAAAAGCACACCAATACTAATAATATAAACATTATAGTACCAGACACCAGAAGTGTTCTCAATGCCGAAGGGTTTGAAGAAAATGACGAATAAACTACATACAAATCCAATACCAAGAATTTTAAGGAAATTACCCTTGCTTCTTTTTGGTCTTGGGAAAGGTGAATTTATTAGTCTTTTAAAATTCATTTGTCTATGAATTTATACTTCATTAAAAAATCAATTATTGACACTTGAACACTTGGTGAAATTCTGAAAAAACGCCAATATGAATGTTTTTCATTTATGTTTATGTACTTACCTTTTGTTTCTGTGCCATGTTCAGCATCGTGTGCAATAGTGATATTTAATAATTTTAGCCTATCACCCTTGAACTGTTGAGTGAGTCTTTCTATATTTTCCTTGAAAGGTACAATCCAGTCGATTTCTCCATAAATAGCTAAAAAGGGTTTATCAAATGAGGAAAGCGATATGTTAGGGTCGTAATTATGACGTCTAACCCATAAGTTGTCTATACCGGCAACATCAGGTGGTATATCTGTGTCATCTAACAGTTCATTCCATCCATCTTTTTTGGCGTTCGCAAGTAAGGCTTTAAATCGGTCAAAATTGGTTTTTGTTGCCTTAGCTTTAAACATCATATTGGTGTAGTCTATAAGATCTACTTTAGCAGATTCTGGCAATTTATACACATTGAATCCATATTCCATGGATTGCATTTGTTGCTGGTAAACAGAAGTTGAAGGCCCAACGATACTAATCATAAAATCAAAATCAGTAGTTTCTTCTGCCTTAGCAATGACCCAACCACCAGCACTGCTGCCAATAACACCAATATTTTCATAGTTGTTGGGATGTTCAGCCAAATAGTTTCTGCAAGCAACGACATCATTAGCAAGATCGTCTATTGTGGCGATTGAGCAATCACCAGTAGATTTCCCAGTGCCACGTTTATTGAATACCAATACAGAAATACTATATTGTCTTAAAAGCTTCGCATAGAGGTCGTATTTGGTGCTACCAGCATAGCAACTTCTACCACCAACAATGATAATGGCCGTTTTATTACTCTTATCCTTTGGTTGATGTAGATGACCATAAAGAGAAACATCGTTATTTTGAATGGTAATTTCTTCAACAGTATAGTTCGGAGCAGGAGGCGTGGGGATTTTTTTAAGATGAACATAGACAGAAGGAGTACTATTTATAATACTACCATTAAGCTCAAGTGACTTTTCATCTAGTTTTAATATGGCCTTACCTAAGCCAGTATTGAATTTAATGT
Organism: Winogradskyella sp. A2; assembly: GCF_046762865.1. Classification (NCBI taxonomy): domain Bacteria; kingdom Pseudomonadati; phylum Bacteroidota; class Flavobacteriia; order Flavobacteriales; family Flavobacteriaceae; genus Winogradskyella; species Winogradskyella sp. A2. The sequence goes on along the minus strand of NZ_JBKQXM010000003.1, from coordinate 275,679 downwards.
GATTAAGTGAGTCTATTTCAACTGGTATTACAAATTCTCCAAACTGAGGATGCCATTCTTCAATGATCTGTAGTGATTTTATGCCATCCTCATCTTTATAAAACCTGAGCTCAAACTTTTGTAAGCTATTACTCTTAATAAATCCACCTTCCCAATGACCTTCAATGTCATTAAAAATTGTATTAACAGTTTCCTGTGCATGTAAGTAGTAAGTGGATAGCAGTATGATAAGTATTTTTATCGCTTTAATCTTCATAAGTATTAGTATTACAGATTTTTAGCCAATCTAAAACCAGGGCGTTCAAACGTAGGTTTTACATATGATCTACTTGCAGATCTCGAATGCCAAGGATCTGCAGTATAGCTTCCGCCACGACCAACTTTTTCCTCACCATTTTCAACTCCTTTTGGATTATTTTTTGCATCATTAGTGTAATGAGAATAGGAATCGTGACACCATTCCCAGATATTTCCATTAATATCATAAACTCCTAGCTGATTTGGTTCAAAAGAACCTACTGGAGACGTAAAGGCAAATCCGTCATTATAATTTTTCCAAATTCTAGTACTATTATTGGTAAGACCAAAGGTAATATCTGCTAAATTTTCATTTATAGAATTATCATCACTCCATGGATAGACGCCTGATTGTCCACCATTTCTAATAACATATTCAAACTCAGCCTCTGTTGGTAATCGATATTGTTCTGACATTGTACTATTCAACCAATCAATATAGTCTTGAGCATCATACCACGACGTATTAATAATTGGATGATTGTCAATCCAACCCCATTCAGGTTGTTTAGGCATTTCTCTATCTGTTGCAATGCAGAATTGGCGAAATTCTGCAACAGTTACCTCATACTTACTAATGTAAAAATCAGAAATTGTCACCTCATGCTCAGGTTTTTCATCACCTTCACCTGAATTTTGTCCCATAGTAAAAGTTCCTCCCTTTATTTTTATCATATTGTAATTGAAGTATAAATGATCATTTGAGGAACCTTCGTCACATACCATTGATAACAGAAAAAGTAAGAGATAGAATTTTGGTACCATTTTAATTTTAGTTAAAAATTGTTACGAGATTTATCCTTTTTGATTTAATCTTATAAATATCATTACCATCTGTATACATAAAAATCTTACCAGACGCATTTACGGATGGATTCCATCCATATGGTAATTTTTCTAATTTAAACGGTTTACGCCACTTTGGATTGTCATAACTTCCATCATTATAGCTCACAAAAAAACCTTGGTTGTTATCATCATCTTCTAGATATCTTGTAAAAATGATATAGTCTTTATTGGGCGCTACAAATGGACTAAACTCAGTAGCCCTATCTGTATTAAGTGCCTCTAATTCATTTGTAATAACTAATTTGTTTTCTTTCAATTCAGCGAGAATGAGATCTCCATTATTTTCAAGAGACTGAAAACAAAGTTGAGTTTCATTGATCCAATGAAAGTAACCGCCACTTATACCTGAAGTTCTGGTTAAATCAACAATTTCTGTCCACTGATCATCTTTTTTGGTAGCTAGAAAAATTGTTAAGTCGTCGTCTGATCTTTTACAAAAAATTATCTTATTTCCCGAAGGTGAAATGGTCCCATTGTAAATGATTCCGAGCTCTGTTAATTGCTTAGGTTCCGTATAAACTCCATTTTTTAATTGGGAGATATATGGGATTTGGTTTATCCAGTCGGATGTTCTCGTGAAAAACAACAGTGATTTGTCCTCAGTAAAACTAAAGACATTCTCCGACCATTCAGCAGTAGAGATAAATCCCTCATAAAATTTGTCATTTTCGGCGATATAGTTATCCTCATAATGAATTTCTCTCACTTGTGTTTCCCTAATGGTATCGTCCATAATTTTTCTACGTATAACCCAATCATTGTTTGAGTTAATAGAATCGTATTCAAATTGTCTATCATTATAAACTTTTCCTTTAGTATTAGTAAAGAAAATGCGTTTTTCAAACCCTTCCTTTGTATAAAACGTGGAATCAAAGCCATGAGTCTTGTCTCCAATAAATTCTGCTCGATAGGTCTTATTGGATTTATTAAGATTATCAACCATAGAGTAATAAACATTCCCAATGGAATCTAGCCATTCCGTAACCATAGTAGTGTCATTTTTATATGATACTTTTTCTATAGAAAAATCTGTTGTACCATCTTCTCTATACAGTGCACCAACCTTATTCCAATTTTCATTGTAGTTGTAAATGTAGTCTGTCATAACCTTTCCGGCCGAATCTAACTCCAACCAACGATATGGTTTTTGGTTATCATAATTGTAGGAGAGTCTATATTTGATAGGCTTGTCATTTTGAGAGACTGGATACTTGTAATAATTAATTTTATCAAAAATTAAATTCTTTTTTGAAAGATTGTCTGGATTAGTTTTTTCTGATTTACAAGAAACAATGATTGCTAGAAAAATTAGTAAAAAATTTAATACCTGGTGTTTCATGTTATGTACGATTCTATAACCTCTCTAAGTTAATAAAAAAAGCCATCATTATTGATGGCTTTTTTTATGACCGGTAAGTGCTAAATTACTCAATAATCCCGGCACAACTTACTCTGGCGCCTGCAGCACCTGATGGTTGTGAGGTTAAATCATCTTCACCTTGGTGAACAATTACAGCTTTACCCATTATATTTTTCGTGTCATCACCACATCCTATGCACCATTGATCTGTGGTAAGCGATATTTCAGCATTACCTTCTGCATTGGCAGTCATATTACCAATATCACCTTTGTGGAAACCAGATTCTGCTCCCCAAGCGCCATGAGGTTGGGCTGTAGGATTCCAATGGCCACCAGATGATTTTCCGTCTGGTGATGAGCAATCTGCTTTTTCATGCAAATGAATGGCATGTACACCTTCAGTAAGTCCAGAGAATTTACCTTTCATTGTTACTTGACCCTCCTTATCGGTAAATACCACAGTACCTGTAACGTTACTATCACTTTTGGGAGTCATTGTTACAGTAATTGTTTTTTCGGTTTTTGTATCTTCTACAACTTCCTCAACTTCTGTTTTGATAACCTGCTCTACTTCTTTTTTCTCTTTTTTACATGCTGTAGCAAAAATTAGAGTAAGTGCTAGTGCAATTAGTTTTAAATGTTTCATTTTAGATATATTATTTAGACGTTAGTAAAGTTAAGCAACTGACTGCTTCAAAACAAAATAATACATTGTTTATCTGTAAGTGAAACTTCAAAAGGTTGAGAATTAAGCATCTGCCTATATATTAGGAATCTACATGACAAATATCATATTTTTTAACAAGCCTTACCAGTAAATTTGAGTAAGAATGATTTGAAATGTGCATATCCTTAGTAAATAAATACAATGTGGCAGGACCACGATATACAAGTTACCCAACGGTTCCTTATTGGGATATCAATACATTTTCGGTAAATGGTTGGGAGCAATCTTTGAAGCGGTCCTTTGATGAAAGTAATGAACTAGAAGGAATTAGCTTGTACATTCATTTACCATTCTGTGAAAGCCTTTGCACGTTTTGTGGATGTCATAAACGAATTACAAAACAACACGAGTTTGAAGCACCATACATTGAGGCATTGTTAAAGGAATGGCATTTGTATTCTGGCCTTTTAGAAAACAAACCTAAAATTAAGGAACTACATCTTGGAGGTGGTACACCGACTTTTTTTTCACCAGAAAATTTAAACTACTTAATTACAGAAATCCTAAAAGTTTCAGAGGTGGCACAAGACTACGAGTTTAGTTTTGAGGGCCATCCAAACAACACTACTCGAGAGCACTTACAAGTAATGTATGATTTAGGATTTAGACGAGTAAGTTATGGTGTACAAGATTATAATCCAAAAATTCAAAAAGCAATTAATCGTGTACAACCATTTGAAAATGTAAAACGTGCTACTGAGATGGCAAGAGAAAAAGGATATACATCCATAGGGCATGATATCATTTTTGGTCTACCATTTCAAACAGAAGAAGATGTTGTAGAAACCATTAATAAAACACAATCCTTAATGCCAGATCGTATTGCTTTTTATAGCTACGCACATGTACCTTGGATTAAGGGTAATGGGCAACGAGGATTTAACGATGAGGATTTACCAAGTGCAGACTCTAAGCGTCAGCAATATGAAACTGGTAAATATTTATTAGAAAAAGTTGGCTATGCAGAAATTGGTATGGATCATTTTGCACTTAGGACCGATTCACTATTTAAAGCTATGCAACACGAAACCCTGCATAGAAACTTTATGGGCTATACAGCTTCTAAAACAAAAGCTATGATAGGTTTAGGGGTTTCGTCCATAAGTGATAGTTGGTACGGTTTTGCCCAAAATGTAAAATCTATTGAAGACTATTATCAATTGATTGATAAGGGTATTTTACCAGTTTACAGAGGACACATTTTGAATACTGAAGACTTAATTATTAGAAGGCATATTCTGAACCTAATGTGTCATTTTAAAACATCTTGGTTAGATCCAAAAAAGGCATTTAGTGAGTTGCCAGAAGTACTTATAAAACTTAAAGAATTTGAATTGGACGGATTACTCGAGTTTGAAAGAAAACAAGTATCCGTAACTGAAAAGGGTAAACCTTTTATTAGAAATATATGTATGGCTTTTGATTTGCTTTTACAACGAAAAAAGCCAGATACTCAATTATTTTCAATGACCATATAAAACAGTAAAAATGAAACGAATAATAGTACCTATAGATTTTTCAGAGCAATCAGAATTTGCTTTAGAAGCTGCGGCCAATTTAGCTCAAAAATATGGTTCTGAACTTATAGTATTGCATATGTTAGAGTTATCTAATGCCATACTTACTACAAATGGAACTACTATTAATGATGAGGCCGTTTTTTATTTAAAACTAGCAGAACAAAAATTTGATACCTTTTTAGATAAACCTTATTTAGAGGGTATTAAGGTAACACGAATAGTAAAGCATTTTAAAGTATTTAGTGAGGTTAATGAAGTTGCAAATGAACACCAAGCCAACCTAATAGTTATGGGTTCTCATGGTGCTAGTGGTGTAAAGGAAGTATTGATAGGATCTAATACAGAAAAAGTAGTTAGAAACTCAGATATTCCTGTATTGGTAATTAAGCACAATCCAATTTTATTAGATTTTGAAAACGCTGTATTTGCAAGTGATTTTTCAGATGATGCGATAAAACCGTATTTAAATGCAAAAGTAACATTTGATAAGCTTGGTGCAAAGATGCATCTTGTCTATGTAAATTCACCAGATGGTAATTTTAGAAGTTCTGCTGAAATTGACAAAAAAGTTTCACTATTCTTGAAAAAAGCAGATGGTGATTTGTCAAATATTAGCAATGTAAATATTGTTTCAGATTATTCAATTGAAAAGGGTATACTAAATTTTGCTAGTATCATAGGTGCAGATTTAATTGCAGTAGCAACACATGGTAGAAAAGGATTAGCACATTTCTTTGAGGGAAGTATATCAGAGGATATAGCCAACCATAGTACATTACCTGTGATGACATTTAAAATATAGTTTCTTGATGTTTATTAGTTAGTATTGTTTATAAAAATGTCAAGTTAAACGCCAGAGAAGAAATTCTCTGGCGTTTTTGGTTTTAAGGAATATCAAATTATAATTAAGTTAGCTAAAAAAACATTAATGGCATTCCATCGCGCTAGTTGCCATTTCTACAACTGGAGCAGGAGATAGGTAAGGTATACCAAGACCAAGTCCGCGCAGAATAAATAAAGCTCCAATAATAACAACAAAAACAGGAATAGCTTTTTGTATGCGTTGCTTTATGGTACTATTGAGAAATTTACCAAGGTAAATTGCTGAGGTCATTAATGGTATAGTGCCTAAGCCAAACAAAACCATATATAAAGCACCTTCTAATAAACTGCCTGTAGCTATAGAACCAAAAACTGCCATATAAACTAATCCACATGGTAAAAAGCCATTGAGAAATCCGATGGTTAAAAAAGTATCTGAAGTTTTCTTCTTTAATGCCTGTCCTAAACTAGATTTAACTTTTGAGATGACTTTATGAAGCGGTTTAGATAAGTTGTATTTACTAAATGTTTTGTAAGGAATAAGAACTACAATAATCATTATTACACCAATGGCAATAGACAACTGTTGTTGTATCCCAAAGATATACAAGCTTTTACCTACCAAACCAAATATAAGGCCAATGATACTATAGGCTATTAATCGACCAAAATGGTACACACTAATTTGACTTACTTTTTTAAATGAATTTGATCGGTCTACAGGTAGCATAAAGGCAATTGGGCCACACATGCCAACACAGTGCAAACTACCTAAAAGCCCTAATATTAAACCAGATAAAAGCATATTAGTAATTTATTTCTTTTTTAAAGAGGTAGTCCTTATTATTATAAGTCCAATCTACTTTAATGTTCCAACGACCATCTAACAAACGCTTGTCAGGTATGAGCAAATTGTGGTCAGATAATGAAATCGGTGTTTCAAAATCTAGTTGTTTATTAGATGGTCTATATAGGAACACTTTACCTTTAATATTTTCGATTTTTAAGTTTTCTGGAAACGAAATGACAATACCATCATTAGTTTTTTTCCAAGTGACATTTGTAGTTAAGTCCTTAGCATTTTTTTCCTTGTCAATATCTGTTTGGAACTCTAATTCTTGTTTGTAATAATCTTCAACCACTAAATCATGGTTGTATTTATTGTCTGTACTCATATTTATAACGAAGTACATAATAAAACTAATGAAGCAAATAAATGCTATTACTATTGCAGTTCCCCAGTTTAATTTCATAATTTATCTTAATTAAAGCTTCGAGGTCCTAAGAAACTAACATCTGTAGTTTCTATTAGTTTCTCTCCACTATACACATCAATTCTTAATTTCTTTTTGTCGCCTCCAATATCACTTTGTTTAAGCTCAATAAACATAGTGCCTTCTGCAATACCTTGTTCCTCTATTGTGATACTTTCTAATGTTGAAACCATTTTTATGTTACCGGCTTGTCCTCTTAATCTAAAACTAACGTTTTCAATAGTTTCACTGGTTTTATTTACCAGTTTATAGGTAAAAACATTACTTATAATATTATTCTCTTTATGCTCATAAAGTTGACCTGGTAGTCTTAATACTCTTGCTTCTACATCATTTCTCAGGGCTAACATTCCTAATAATACACCAATGAGTATTACTAATACAGCAATGTAACCTTTCATACGTGCTGTAAGCTTAAAAGGTGTTTTCTTTTCTATATTTTCCTCACTAGCATACCTGATAAGACCTTTTGGTAAGTTAATCTTTTCCATAATTGTATCACACTCATCGATACATGCGGTACAATTAACACATTCTAATTGTGTGCCATTACGAATATCTATACCAGTAGGACACACATGCACACATTGAAAACAATCAATACAATCACCATGACCCATTGCTTCACGATCTTCATTTTTTCTAAATTTCTTTCTGCCATTTGATCCTTCACCACGTTTATGATCATAAGCAACTACAATAGATTTTGTATCCAGTAATACACCTTGTAATCGTCCATATGGACAAGCAATAATACAAACCTGTTCTCTGAACCAAGCAAAAACAAAATAGAATACACCAGTAAATATTAAGAGCGGTACTAGTGTTCCCATATGCTCTTTTGGCCCTTCTGTTACATATGTTAGAAGCTTATCGCTCCCAATTAAGTAGGCTAAGAATATATTTGAAATTAGAAATGAAATAATCAAAAATATAAACCATTTAAACAATCGCTTTTTGATTTTTTCGGCGTCCCATTTTTGACGATTTAAACGCATTTGTTTATTGCGATCTCCATCAATCCAATATTCTATCCTTCTGAATACCATTTCCATGAAAATGGTTTGAGGACAAATCCATCCACAGAAAATACGACCAAAACCTACAGTGAAAAGTGTAATGAATATTACACCAATTATCATGGATATAACAAACAAATGAAAGTCTTGTGGCCAAAATGGAAATCCGAAAATATTAAATCGTCTTTCTAATACATTAAACATTAGAAATTGATTGCCATTTATTTTTATGAAAGGCGAAGCAAATAAAAATGCTAATAAAAAGTAACTTACTATTTTACGCTTATCGTATAATGGACCAGAAGGTTTTTTAGGGAATATCCAGCTACGTTTACCTTCTTCGTTTATCGTTGCAATAGAATCCCTAAAAACTTCATTTGATGGTGTTTCCATCTTAAATATACTTTGCGAGTTTCTAATTATTTGAAACTACGGTTGTTGTTTCAGCAGTTTCAGTGACTCCTTCAGTGGCCTCTTCACCAGTTGATTCTTGAACTTCCGGGTCTGTTTCATCTGCTGCTGATTCATCTATCCAGATTTCACCTTCTGAATCTTTTGGATTAGCAGGTGTTGTACCTTGAAACTTTAACAAATAACTTGATACCTGAGCTATTTCAAGAGGTTTTAAGCTGGCTTTCCAAGCTACCATCCCTTTACCATCTCTACCACCTTCTGAAACGGTTTTAAACACATTTTTAATACCACCACCAAGAATCCAATATTCGTCAGTAAGATTAGGTCCAATACCACCTCCGCCATCTGCCATGTGGCAAACAACACAATTTACCTCAAATATTTTCTGACCTGCATTTAAATCAGAAGCTTCGGTTAATAATTCAACCGTATTTATATCAACAAGGTTTTTTGCTGTTTTTTTGTATTCTTCAATAGCGCGTTGCGCTTCGGCATATTCGATCTCATATTCAGCAAATTGGTCATCAGCATTTAAAACATGATAGCGTACCATATAAATCACACCAAAAACTATGGTAGCATAGAAACCGTATATCCACCAAGGTGGTAAATTGTTGTCGAGCTCTTTTATACCATCGTAATTATGATCTAATATAATTTCACCTTCCTCTTCAATTGGTTTAGAACCAAGTAATTTTATGTAGGTGTCTTTTACCCATGCTACTAGTTTGGATGGTTCTGCACGTTTTGCATCGTAACGTGCTTTTGCTTCTTCATCTAAACTCTGATACAAGATATTGTCCATTGAACCAACTATACCTTCAATTGCTAAAAGTATAAGAAGTACTAATAATAAGAATAGCATTATTATAGGTTGTTCCATAAACGCTGGTTGGTCTCCAGAATCTACAAAGTATTCTACGAGTCCTGCAATGATTAAAAATACTACAGGAACCCTAATGTATGATGGAATTAAATGTCTCATAATATTGTATCGTTTTGATGGTTTTCTAAAGGTAAATTACTTACGGTTTTTATGTATTCTTTTTTTGCAGTGAATACCCAATAGAATAATACTACAAAGAAAATAAAGAATATAAGGAGCGATATAATTGGGTATATTTCAATACCAGCTATACTTTCCATATGGTTTTTTACAAATTTCAGCATGATCGTTTAGTTTTGAGCGGTTTGGTTAATAACATCTTTGACTTTAATGTCAGTTCCTAAGCGCTGTAGATAAGCAATCAATGCTACAATTTCTCTATTACGCATTTCTACAAATCCTTCGCCAGCTGATGCTTTATCTGCTTCGTAGGCTTTAACAAAGTCTGGGTCAGCATATAAGTTTTTCTCAATTTCAGTTCCTTGTTCTAACATTGCCTGTTGTGCGCTGGCAATTTCTTCTTCAGTGTAAGGAACACCTAGACTTACCATTACCTCCATTTTTTTCTCGGTCATGGATTTATCGAGCTCATTTCTTATGAGCCACTGATATGCAGGCATTATAGATCCACTTGATGTACTTTGTGGATCGTACATATGGTTGAAGTGCCAATTATCTGAATATTTGCCACCAACTCTATGTAAGTCTGGTCCGGTACGTTTACTACCCCAAAGGAATGGATGATCGTAAACAAATTCACCAGCCTTAGAATATTCGCCACCGTAACGTTCAACCTCACTTCTAAATGGTCTTACCATTTGCGAATGACAACCAACACACCCTTCTCTGATATATAAATCTCTACCCTCTAATTCTAATGGAGAATATGGTTTAACACTGCTAATTGTTGGGATATTAGACTTCACAACAATCGTTGGAACAATCTGCACAATTCCACCTATTAATATGGCTACAGTAGCATAAATAGTAAGTAGTACTGGTTTACGCTCTAACCACGTATGCCATCCTTCACCAGCAACGCGTCCTTTAGATACACGTTTAAGAGCTGGCGCTTCTGCAAGTTCGTCAGTTACCTTATTACCAGATCTAACAACTGTTATAATTACATTGTATACTAGGATTAACATACCTGTAATATATAATGTACCACCAATGGCACGCATCCAATACATTGGCATAATTTCAGTAACAGTTTCTAGGAAGTTACCATATACTAAAGTCCCATCTGGATTAAACTGTTTCCACATACTTGCTTGGGTGAATCCAGCAACATACATTGGTAATGCATAAAGTATAATACCTAATGTTCCAATCCAGAAATGCAGATTTGCTAATCCAACAGAATGCAGTTTGGTTTTAAATAATCGTGGTATTAACCAATATATCATACCAAATGCCAAGAAACCATTCCATGCAAGTGCACCAACGTGTACGTGAGCGATAATCCAATCGGTAAAGTGAGCAATGGCATTTACATTTTTAAGCGAAAGCATAGGTCCTTCAAATGTTGCCATACCATATCCTGTAATAGCAACGACCATAAATTTCAGAACAGGGTCTGTACGTACCTTGTCCCATGCACCTCTAAGTGTTAAAAGACCATTTATCATACCACCCCAAGAAGGTGCAATAAGCATTATTGAAAATGCAACACCTAAATGCTGTGCCCATTCTGGTAAAGCTGTATAAAGTAAATGGTGAGGTCCTGCCCAGATATATATAAAAATTAATGACCAGAAGTGAACAATGGATAATCTATAAGAATAAACAGGTCTGTTCGCGGCTTTTGGTACAAAATAATACATTAAGCCAAGGAATGGTGTTGTTAAGAAAAATGCAACTGCATTATGTCCATACCACCATTGTACTAAGGCATCTTGCACACCAGCATATACTGAATAACTCTTTAATGCACTAACAGGTAATTCTAAACTATTGAAAATATGAAGTACTGCAACGGTAACGAACGTGGCTAAATAAAACCAAATCGCAACGTATAAATGGCGTTGGCGACGTTTTAAAATTGTACCGATCATGTTTACACCAAATGCAACCCAAATTAAGGCAATGGCAATATCAAATGGCCATTCTAATTCAGCATATTCTTTTGATGTTGTGATGCCTAATGGTAATGTAATGGCTGCGCCAACAATTAGTAACTGCCAAGCCCAGAAATTAAAATTACTTAAAAGGTCGCTAAACATTCTAGCTTTAAGCAAGCGTTGCAATGAATAGTAAACACCGGCAAAAATGGCATTACCAACAAATGCGAAAATTACAGCATTGGTATGTAATGGTCTTAAACGCCCAAAACTTAGCCAAGAAATACCATCGGTCATATTTGGGAATAAAAACATAAAGGCCAGAATTAGGCCAACAAGCATCCCAACAACTCCCCAAAGTATGGTGGCGTAAAGGAATTTTTTAACGATTTTGTTATCGTAGTAAAATTGTTGCATTTCCATATTAAATAAATTAGTCAGTTTCTGATTTTATTGATTCTTTTGATTTTTCTGTTACGAGTTCATCTTCAAACAGCATCCGTACTGAAGGTGTGTAACTATCATCATATTGGCCTGATTTTACAGCCAATAAAAAAACGACAAAGAAGGCAATGCCAACAATGACGCTTACTGTTAAAACAATATATATAACACTCATACCTATTTGAAGTTACAGTTCAAAAATAATTTCATACTTTATTTAAAAACATGATATTTATCATATCAAGTAATTTAATTTAATTTTTTTCCCAACAAATTGGTGCATACTGTTGTAAACACCACAATACTAATAGAACTCAATGGCATTAGAATAGCTGCAACAACAGGTTCTAATTGACCTGTAACCGCAAAGTATAAGCCTATAACATTGTATATAAATGAGAGGACAAAACTCCATTTAATGATTTTTATCCCTGCTTTAGATGCTTTGATGTATGCATGTAAATTATTCAACTTAGAAGCATCTAAAATGGCATCACAAGCTGGGGAAAATACATTGACATCCTCAGAAATTGCTATGCCTACGTTACTCTGTGCTAATGCACCAGCATCATTTAAACCATCTCCAATCATAAGTACTTTAGAACCTTCTCCCTGATGATATTTTATAAAATCTAATTTGTCATCTGGTTTCTGGTTAAAGATTAATTTTGTTTTGGCGGGTAATAGTTTTTTTAAATTCTCACGCTCACCTTCATTATCACCAGATAGGATTACCAAATCAAATTCAGTTTTTAACTGATTGAATAATTTTGAGACGCCTTTACGGTAGCTATTGTAAAATGTATATTTTCCCTTATATGCATTATTACTACTTATGTGTACTGCAGTATTTAACGTTGAAGTATTATCTGCGTTATCAACAAAACTCGCAGATCCTATTTTTAAATTAACTCCTTGGTACTTTGCTTCAATTCCTTTGCCTATGTGTTCTTCAAAACTATCTAATGTTAGAATGTTGTGTTCATCGAGGATATTATACAAAGTTCTACTCAATGGATGATTTGACCCTCTTAGAGAATTCTTTAAAACCAGATTTTCGCTTTCTGAAAGTGATAATCCCTCATAAACAGCGTTACTACTTTTATTTGAGGTAATGGTACCGGTTTTATCAAAAATTATCGTGTTGATTTTAGCTAATTGCTCAATGACACTGGCATTTTTAATATAAAATTTAAGCTTTCCGAAAATTCTCAATAGGTTACCAAATGTAAATGGTGCGGAAAGTGCAATAGCACAAGGACATGCAATGATGAGTACTGCAGTAAAGACATTCATAGCCTTACTTGCATCTGTAAACAACCAAAAACTTGTTGAAATAACTGCAATAGAAAGAATTGTAATGGTAAAATGTTTACTAATGGTATTCGTTATATTGGTAAATTGATGCGCTTTGTTTTTACTAAAGACATCATTACTCCAAAGTTGAGTAAGGTAGCTTTGTTCAACAGATTTAATAGCTTCAAGTTCAATAACTCCAGACGTTTGCTTACCACCAGCAAACAACTTATCACCTGACTTCTTACTTATGGTTTGGGATTCGCCCGTAACAAAACTATAATCGATTTTGGCATTTCCATTTATCAAAATACCATCAACTGGTATAAGTTCTTCATTCCGTATTAATAATCTATCACCTTTTTTAATATCATAAGCTTGAATGGATTCTTCATTTCCTTCTCTATCAATTAAGGTTATAGCTATTGGGAAGTATGATTTATAATCGCGTTCAAAGGACAGGAAGTCATAGGTTTTTTGTTGGAAAAATTTACCAATCAATAGAAAGAATACCAATCCTGCGAGACTATCAAAAAATCCAGAACCAATGTTGAAAGCTATTTCAATTGTACTCCTTAGAAATAGCACTGAAATACCTAAGGCTATGGGTACGTCAATATTTAGAAGCTTTGCTTTGAGCCCTTTAAAAGCTGAAATAAAATAATCCTGTGCCGAATAAAATACTACAGGTATTGCAAGTGCAAACATTAACCAACGGAACATATGTTTATACTGCTCTAACCAGAATTCGTTGATTTCAAAGTATTCTGGAAAAGATAAAAACATAATATTTCCAAAACCAAATCCTGCTACACCAAGCTTGTAGATTAATGTTCTATTAATATAGCTTGCACCAGAGCTAAAATCATCTAAGCTGATGTAAGGTTCATAACCAATAGAGCTAAGCAATAATACAATTGCTTTTAAACCTGTCTTTTCTGAATTGTATGTAACCCGTACAGTTTTCTTACCAAAATTTACTTTAGAGTCTGAAATGTCTTTATTGAGTTTGTTAAGATTTTCAAGAATCCAAATACAGGAACTACAATGAATATGTGGAATGTAAAGTGTTGCAATTTCTATATTGTCACTTCTAAATTCAGTTAGCTTTTCAATGATATTTTCTTTAGATAGAAAATCGTATTTACCTTCAATTTCTTTTGGAATGGCTCCAGGAGAATTTTGAAGATCATAATAACAGGTCAATTCATTTTCGTTGAATATCTCAAAAACAGTTTTACAACCGTTACAACAGAATGATTTGTCCTGGAAAGAAATTGGGTGATTACCACAATCATCACCACAATGAAAACAGGTGTTATTTCCCATTTAATATTTGCTCAATTATACCTGTAACAAAAGTGGCATTATAATAATACTTAAAATATGATATTTGTCATGTAATTCTTATATTTGATATCGTCACAAAATCAATTGGTATGAGTAAATGTGAATCTTGTATTGTTAAGGAATTTAATTCTTTAAAATCCTTGACAAGAGAGGAGCTAATGAGAGTATCGGCATGTAAAACTGGTAAAGTCTATAAAAAGGGTCAAGTTATTTTTGAAGAAGGAGAGACCTTAAATGGAGTTTACTGCGTTAAAGATGGTGTGTGTAAATTAACTAAGCTAAGCGAAAACGGTAAAGACCAAGTTGTAAAACTAGTTGTTAAAGGTGGATTGTTAGGTAAACGTTCCTTAGTTACCGAGCAAAAAACCAATTTAAGTGCAGTTGCTCTTAATGATATGGAAATGTGTTTTATCCCTAAAAGTGAGATTATGATGGATCTTGCAAAGAATCCAAAATTCACAATGGATGTATTAAAGAAAATGGCAAATGACTTAAAGGAGTCTGATGTCTCTTTGGTTAATATGGCTCAAAAATCTGTTAAGCGGAGAATGGCCGAGATCTTAATGTATATTCATGACAATTTCGGGACAGATGATGATGACTATTTAAATATTGTTATTTCCCGCGAGGATTATGCCAGTATCGTAGGTACTGCGACAGAGTCGGCTATTAGAATTTTGTCACAGTTTAAAAAAGAAGGTTTAATTTCTACAAAAGGAAAGCAAATAAAGATTGAAGACTATGGCAGTCTTAAATGGATAGAATAAATCTGTCTTTAATTAGCTTTCATGCAGTATCAGAAATATCAAACTAAGTATTCTAATCAATTTCCTGCTATACAGGATTTGGCTAAAAAAGCAAAGCAACGAATTCCAAATGTGGCTTGGGCATATTTAGAGTCTGGGACTGGAGACGAGACCTTATTAAAGCGAAATAGGGAAGCTTTCCAAGATATTCAATTCACTCCCCAATTTTGTAAAGGACATTTAGAAGCTGATACAGGTATTACACTTTTCGATAAGGATTATTCAAGTCCTATAGGCATCGCTCCTGTAGGATTAACAGGTTTAATATGGCCAGAAGCCGAACTTATCCTTGCCAAAGCAGCAAATCGACTCAAAATTCCATTTTGCCTTAGTACGGTTGCTACAGAAACACCTGAGCGTGTTGGTCCTTTAGTTGGTTCTCAAGGGTGGTTTCAATTATATCCTCCAAAATCTATGGACCTGGCATATGCATTACTAGACAGAGCTAAACAATCAGGATTTCATACATTGATAATCACTGCAGATGTTCCTATGGCAAGTCGTCGTGAGCGCATCAAACGAGCAGGAATGCGTATACCTCCAAAATTAACTTCTAGTCTTATTTGGGATGGAATAAAGCATCCTATTTGGACGTATTATACACTACGTAGAGGATTGCCAAGGCTTCGCACTGTTCAAGATTACGCTGAGCAAACCGATTTTAGATTTGTTAGCGGATTTGTTGGTAATCGATTAGGCGGAACTCTTGATTGGGATTACTGTAAAGCACTGAAGACATATTGGGATGGACCCGTTGTAATAAAAGGAATCCTGCATCCTAAGGATGCAGAAAAGGCTATTGAAATAGGGTTGGATGGTATCTGGGTTTCTAATCATGGAGGACGTCAATTTAATGGTGCACCTGCTGCAATCGAGATGTTATCTAGTATTGCATCTGTTGTTGGTAATCGCGCATCTATAGTATTTGACAGTGGAATTCGTACAGGATTGGATGTGATGCGTGCCTTACATTTGGGTGCCGATTTTGTAATGCTAGGAAGATCATTCCTTTATGGTGTTGCTGCATTAGGTAAGTATGGACCAGATCATGTTGCATATATTATCAATGATGATTTAAAGAATAATATGGTTCAATTAGGTGTTAGTAATATCCAAGAGCTCAAGGCCTTGAATTAGTTATAACTTAAGGACTTTCCTTGGTTATATTTCAAAAAAACTGTCCGAAACACATCTTTTAATGAGTTAAGGACAGCTGTTTATTTCGAAATTAAAGTTCTAATCTATACCGAATTGTTTAATCTCTTTAAATGGATCCATTTTTACCTGTTTCATTGCCTCTTGATAAGCTTTCCATTCTATATTAAAGAAATTATTGGTCTCACCAAATAATTTGTCTAAAGCATCTTTAGCATGTTTTATAAGTGTAGTTTCAGTTGAAGTTAACCCAGTTTGACTATTATATACATAATTTGCGGCTGTACCTAATCTCTGAAGTGGTGTTACCTCAGGATTTCTTGTTATACCTTGTCTTTTATCTACCTTACCTAGATATTTATCCATTATGCTATCAATAGCCTTAATGATATCTTTTGATTCTTTAATCTGGTCTTTAAATCCGTCTTTATCAAGCTTGCTGAGATCTTTTTTAAATTCGTCTGCTATATTTTTACTTTCAATTAATTGCTTAACAGCATCTGCTGAGGTCTCTTGTAACTTTTCTAGTTCTTTAGCAGCTGCATACACTTCATCAATATTTGATTGAGACACATTTAATCTTGGATCTGACTTAACCTCTGTCGCAGTTTCAGACATTTGATCACCATAGTGTAAAACTGCTTTATAAGTTCCTGGCTTTACACTTACACCACCTGGCTCTCTTGTTGATTCTCGTATTCTACGAGATGGTCTGGCAACACCAGCCTCATCCATGTACCAAGTCCATTTTTGGATTCCATTTTCCTCTGGAGCCTTTCGTTTTAAAGTTCTGATAAGTCTTTCACCATCATAGATTTTTAAAGTTAATGAATCCCATTTTGCTTTCTTTTCTAAATCAACTTTTTTATCACTTATGGCTTTATCTCCTTTTTTTGAATCTGATTTTATATCAGATTTAACAGCTTCTTTTTTATTAAACATATAATTGAATCTTGCACCACCACCACGATTTTCACCATGATAAATAGCATCTGCACCAAAGCGGCTACCCGTTGGTTGTTGATATGCAGCTTGATAAGCCGTTGGAGGATTGAAAAGTTTAATATTAGATGACAAGACAGACGAGTTTTTAGCCATTTCGCGCAATGGTCTAATATCATCTAAAACCCATGCTGCGCGACCAAAGGTACCAATAACCAAATCATGCTCACGTGGTTGTATAACCAAATCCTTTACTGAAGTTGTAGGGAATCCTTCGGTCCATTTAGTCCATTTTTCACCTGCATTAATTGATACATATAAACCATCATCTGTTCCTAAGAACATTAAATTTGGTTCTTCTATATCTTCAACTATAGCTAAGGTATAACTCTGTACATCTCTATCATCTACAATCCTTTGCCATGTTTTACCATAGTTTTTAGTTTTATAAGCATAAGGCGTATAGTTGAAGCGTCTATAGTCATTGGCAATTAATAATGCTTCACCCTTATTTTTGTTAGATGCTTTAATTTGAGCGATCCAGCTTCCGGCTGGTAATCCAGTAATATTTTTTGTAACCTCTGTCCAATTGGTTCCACCATCTGTTGTATAGTGTACGCGTCCATCATCAGTACCAGCCCATAGCATGTTTTTTTCTAATGGAGAAGGCTCAATAACCAAAACGGTACAATGGTTTTCTGCACCTGTAGCATCCATGGTTAAACCACCACTTTCAGATTGCTTTTGCTTTTCTGGATCATTAGTGGATAAATCTGATGAAATAATACTCCAAGTTTCTCCTTTATCTGTTGATTTGTGAACAAATTGACTTCCGAAATAAATCGTACTGTTGTCAAATGGATCAATATTAATGGCTGAATTCCAGTTAAATCTTAGCCTAACATCAGGATCTGGATGTGTTGGTCTTACCGAATAGTTATTGCCTGTTTGCCAATCATAACGACTCACAAAACCTTGTTGACTCATAGACCATCCATATCGAGAATCATCTCTATCTGGTACAACGTCGAAACCATCACCAAAGCTTATCTCTTGCCAGTAACTATTTCTAATACCTTGTGAGCGCCAAACATACGCTGGTCCTCTCCAAGACCCATTATCTTGCATACCACCATATACGTTATAAGGATACTCATTATCCACAGCAATATGATAAAACTGGGCGACTGGTAGGTTGCCAATAAAACGCCATGTTTTACCACCATCTCTAGTAATATTCATACCTCCATCATTACCATCAATCATAAAACTGCCGTCCTCAGGATGAATCCACCACGCGTGATGATCAGGGTGTACACCATTGCTGACGCCATAGGCTGGCATTAATTGGCTGAAGTTTTTACCACCATCTTCTGATACATTAACGTACGTGAATACTGAAAATACTCTGTTCTCATTTTGTGGATCTACATATATTTCAGAATAGTAAAAAGGTCTATTGCCAATATCATTTTTATCATTAATTTTTTCCCATTTAAAACCACCATCTACACTTTTGTAAAGTGCGTTTTTCTTGGCTTCAACTAAAGCATATACAATGTCTGATTTCCCTGGAGCTATGGCAATTCCAATTCTTCCTAAATCACCCTCGGGCAAACCATCTTCGTCGGTAAGTTTTTTCCACGTTTTCCCACCGTCATGTGTCATATGCAATCCTGAACCAACACCTCCAGAATTAAAAAACCAAGGGTCGCGTTTATGTTCCCACATCGCTACAAATAACTTATTAGGATTAGTTGGATCCATTACCATATCTGCAACACCAGTTTTATTATTGGCGAATAAAATTTTATTCCATGTTTCACCACCATCAGTCGTTTTAAAAACACCACGTTCAGGATGTTCGCCCCAAGGTGAGCCAATGGCACCAACATACACCACATCTGGATTTGTAGGATCTATAATTATTCTATGGATATGACGCGTTTTCTCTAAGCCCATGGCTGTCCATGTTTTCCCACCATCTAAGGATTTATATACACCATAGCCACCGTTTAATGAGTTACGTGGGTTTCCTTCACCTGTACCAACCCAAATTACGCTTGGGTTAGATTGCTGAATTTCTACTGCGCCAATGGATGCTGTAAGTTCATTGTCGAAAATGGGCTCCCACTTGATGCCACCAGAAGTAGATTTCCAGAGTCCACCAGAAGCGGTACCGACATACATTATGTCAGTATTATTATTTACAACATCTATAGCTGTAACACGACCAGACATACCACCAGGACCAATATTTCTTGGTGCCATATTCTTTACCATATCAATTGAAAATTCTTGTGCAGAAAGTGTTGCAATGCATATGAGCATTAGCAAGGATAAAATTCGTCTCATTATTATTAGGTTAGTTAAATGAAGCCTAAAATTAAGGAAAAGAAATTTTAGATTTCTTAATGTGTTGTTAAGGTGTTTTAAAGCCTATTTTTTGATTCAAAAAAGCCTTATTTTTACATTGATATGAAGGAGAAATTAAAAAAATCGGGATTTGTATTTAAACAATACGAAGCACCTTATCAATCGCCTTTTGATAAACTTTTTGAAATTTTTAAAGAGTTAATAACTTATACATCTGGAGATTTTGATGAAGCTATTGATTGGTTACGCCAATTAGACAAAGAATATAATCTTACTACACCAGAATATACCATTGAAGATTTTATTGAAGACTTAAAGAATAGAGGTTATATACGTGAAGAGTTTGAGGATGATGGCACAGGCGATGGTGAAGGTAAAGGAAAATTAACCATTACAGAAAAAACCGAGCGCGCCATCCGAAAGCAAGCGTTAGAACATATTTTTGGCAAAATAAAGCGCAGTGGAGCAGGTAACCATCGAAGCAAAGGTGTTGGAATAGGAGATGAACATACCGGCGAATTTAGATCGTATCGTTTTGGTGATGCCTTAGAAAAGGTATCCATGACGGAAAGTTTGCGTAATGCACAAATAAATCATGGTGTAGGTGATTTTAATCTCACAGAAGATGATCTGGTAGTTGAAGAGACTCTGCACAAAAGCCAGATGAGTACAGTACTAATGATAGACATTAGTCATAGTATGATATTATATGGTGAGGATAGGATTACACCTGCAAAAAAAGTAGCTATGGCATTATCTGAGTTGATAATGACGCGTTACCCAAAGGATACGTTAGATATTTTAGTGTTTGGAAATGATGCATGGCCGATAAAAATTAAGGATTTACCATATCTTAAGGTTGGACCATATCATACTAATACAGTGGCGGGTTTACAATTAGCCATGGACATGTTGAGACGTAAGCGAAATACAAATAGGCAGATTTTTATGATTACGGATGGTAAACCAAGTTGTTTACGAATGCCAGACGGCCAATATTATAAAAATAGTAATGGTTTAGATCCATATATAACCAATAAGTGTTATGCAATGGCGCAACAAGCAAGACGCTTACATATCCCGATAACTACATTTATGATTGCAGAAGATCCTTATTTAATGCAATTCGTGAGAGAGTTTACACAAGCCAATAGAGGTAAAGCGTTCTACACTGGGTTGAAAGGCTTAGGTGAAATGATATTTGAAGATTACGAAAACAATAGAAAAAGAAGAATTAAAGGATAAAGATGAATATTGAAAAAATTGAAACATTAGGTCAGCTTAAAAAAGCAGGTTATCAGGGTAAATCAATAAAGGACGAGTTACGTGATAATTTGATAAAGAGTATAAAAGATAAGAGAACTACTTTTGAAGGTATTCATGGTTATGAACATACCGTTATACCAGAATTGGAGCGTGCAATTTTGTCAAAGCATAATATTAATTTATTAGGATTGCGCGGACAAGCAAAGACACGTTTAGCGCGCATGATGGTAAATCTGCTTGATGAATATATTCCCTATGTCGGAGGATCTGAAATTAACGATGACCCATTAAGACCAATTTCGCGTTACGCTATAGAATTAATAAATGAGAAAGGTGATCTTACTCCTATTTCTTGGATTCATAGAAGTGAACGCTTCGCAGAGAAATTGGCAACACCAGATGTAACAGTAGCAGATATTATTGGTGATGTAGATCCTATAAAAGCAGCTAACTTAAAATTGAGTTATGCAGATGATCGCGTCATTCATTATGGTATGATTCCTCGTGCAAACAGATGCATATTTGTAATTAATGAGTTACCTGATTTACAGGCGAGAATTCAAGTCGCTTTATTTAATATATTACAGGAAGGTGATATACAAATCCGCGGATTTAAATTGAGATTACCACTGGATATGCAATTTGTATTCACTGCCAATCCTGAAGATTATACCAACAGAGGAAGTATTGTGACACCTTTAAAAGATAGGATAGGCTCACAGATATTAACACATTATCCAAATACTACCGAAATTGCTAAGGTTATTACAAATCAAGAATCACGATTAGATGATCGCCAGAAATCAACAATATATGTACCTGAGTTGGCAAAGGACTTAATTGAACAAATTAGTTTTGAAGCTCGTGAGAGTGAGTTTATAGATGTAAAAAGTGGTGTAAGTGCTCGTATGAGTATTACGGCTTTTGAGAATCTTTTGAGCACTGCAGAACGACGCGCTTTAATTTCGGGTGATGAGTCAACCACAGTGCGTTTGTCGGATTTTATAGGTGTAATTCCTGCAATTACAGGTAAGGTTGAGTTAGTTTACGAAGGCGAACAAGAAGGCGCAGATTTTGTAGCTCAAAATCTACTAGATAATGCAATCAAAACGCTTTTCCCAAAGTACTTTCCTAAAATTGAGAAACTGCAGAAACAAGATGAAGAAACGCCATATGATGATTTAATTTCTTGGTTTTTTAATGGTGACGGTTTTGAACTCTTAGATGATTATAATGATACAACTTACCAATCTAAATTAGATGAGGTAAAACCATTAGACAGCTTAATAGCAGATTATCAACCAGAAATTGATCCTCAGGATGTATATTTTGAGAAAGAATTTATTCTTTGGGGATTGGTACAATTTAAAAAATTGAGTAAATACAGATATTCAGAAGGCTTACAATTTCAAGATCCTTACGGAAGTTATATCAGTGGTTTGTAAATTAAAAGGAAGTAATTGTGCTTCCTTTTCTTTTACTTCTTCTTTTCTCCAGTCCATGGTGCTGTAAATTCTCGTTTTGGGCAATAAGATATGCCATATAGTTTTCCGTTTTCTATATAACCAGAATGGTAATAGTTGTTAGTAGCATCTGAAGTTGTAAACGAAAAATAAACTTTATCCCAACTTGTATTAAGAAGTCCATCCTTAATGCCACTACCGTAAAAAGTCCCTTCAAACGTGTTATCTTTAATATTTGACACAGTCATCATTTGAAAGTAATCAGAACTATCTGGTGTTGGTCTCAAATCAATTTTCCATTCACCATGTAAATCAGAGGAATTCAAAGCGTTTTGATTTGGAGCTAGAACAACTAGGCTAAGAATTAATACTATTGTTTTCATATTTTTTTATTTTTAATTATACCTTTTCAAATATCCACCAAACCACACCGTTGTTGGGATTAAAACTAATTTTAAGGGTCCCAAGTTCAGTTTCGATTAGGTATTTTCCTTTTATGCGTATATAGTTGTGTTG
This sequence comes from Winogradskyella sp. A2, assembly GCF_046762865.1. Taxonomy (NCBI): domain Bacteria; kingdom Pseudomonadati; phylum Bacteroidota; class Flavobacteriia; order Flavobacteriales; family Flavobacteriaceae; genus Winogradskyella; species Winogradskyella sp. A2. Next base: position 252,834 of record NZ_JBKQXM010000003.1, on the reverse strand, counting down.
ATCATTTAAGTATGCACGATATTTGTCATCTTCGTATAAAAATGTAATACCATTACTTAGTTTAAATTCTAAGTTCTTTTTGCCTACTCGTTCTTCAGAATCAGTAACGGAATAATTGGCTGTAACACCATTACTTTCCATTGCATTATTTGTATGTGTAGTTTCTTTATACCGAGCTGACAGAAGTTTTTCGACCTTACCCTCTGTCAATACAAAAACATCAGTAGTGTTTTTCCATGTCGGATAAACATATAAAGTGTGTTTTTCAGTAATATCAATAAATCCCGGATCATCACTGTTTTTAAATATTAGGTAGCCTTCCTTTGTTTTCAATTCAAACTTAGTGCCTGGAGGATACATTACATAATCGTTGGCGTTATTGGTTTGTGTAATTTTTAAATAAGTGGCTTGACCATATATGGTATTGGCATACATAAACGTGATTAATAATATCATTAAATTTTTCATTGTGTTAGTTTTAAATTATTGAATTCTACTTTTTTCATCTTCGATTCCTGTTTCTCTTTTTCGGGCTTTTTTTATCTCATCTCTACCAAAATTGTATGTGAGATTGAAGCGGACCTGTCTGCTGTCATTTCCACCATTACCATCAATTCTAAGATCACCAAACTGAGTTGTCCCTTGCCAAGGTGATGTAAAGAGGATATCATTAAATCCTAATCTTGCGGTTAGTTTGTTGTCGAAAAAGCGCTTTTGAAATGCTAGATTAAGCGATCCTAGGCTTTTTGTTTGGTAGGTTCCGCCCCAAACTGAGGGAGAGCTGTACCATCCAGAAATTTCGGCTGTTATCCCTTTTGGTAACTTAAATGTATTTTGTGCATATAGACTTAACGTATTTTGTGATAAGGCCAAAAAGTCTGGATTTGTAGCCTCGTAAATGCTTCTGTAGGCATTGATGCTAAGGTAAATATTCCACCAATCATTAAATTTAGTAGGGTAGGATACACCTAGATTGATTATTTTTTGGTTGGCAACATTCCTTTGAATAATAAAATTCTGATCATCGCCGACTGCTTCAGTTACTTGTGCAAAAAAGTCTGAGATAAAACTATAACTTAAGGAGGTTGTTAAACGGTAATTATAGGTGTGCGACAGTTTTACATTATCAGTATACTGTGGTTGTAAAAACGGATTCCCTTGTCTAAAAGATAGTTCATCAATTCTATATTGAAATGGATTGAGACTTTGATAGTTTGGTCTTTGTATACGCTTGCTATAAATTAGAGCAAAGCTATTCTTTCGATTCATTTGATAAGTAATGCCACCACTAGGAAACCAGTTGGTGTAATTTCTTTCTACCCTGTTATTTTGATTTTCATCCAAACTGGTGAGTTGACCATCTGAGATTGTATTTTCCATACGCAGACCCATCTGAAAATTGAACTTGTCAACCTTCTTGCTAAAGTTGAAGTATAACGCACTAATCTGCTCGTCATAAATAAAATCATTAGACTGTGACTCATCAAGGTTATTATTACCATTAGTTCTATCAAAGGCATCAAAACTGTTATCCGTCTTTACTTTTGAATAACGACCACCAAGGCTTAAGGTGCCTTTAAGAAGATTTTGTGTGTAATCGAGTTGAGCTGACACTATAGAAATATCAATAGGCGTATCAAAAAAGACTATGTTTTCACTTAGAACTTCGGTTTCGTCACCATTAAAATAGGTATTAGGTTGTAGGTTTGTTCTATCACTATTGTATTTACCGTAGTCTAGGTCAATATTTATGGTATGGCCTAAAGTATCTTTAAATCTATAGTTGAGGTTGGTATATAAATTTGACGTTATGTTTTTTGAATCGCTTCCAGCAACCAATACTTCAGTTGGAGAGCTATTACCATCAGGAATTATAGGTGTTCTCGAATCACTTTCAGAATCTGAATTGTTAAAATTACCCGTTACAATAATCCCAAACGTAGATTTTGAATTGACATAATAATCAAAACCTAGTCTTAGGTTGTTACTTCTATTGTCAAAAACACTTTCTGTCCTTGCATCGAAAATGGTCCCGTTTTGAGTTCTATAAAGATTTATAAAACTAGTGCTTCTACCATAATTATTACTATAAGTACCATAAAGGCTTGTTTTTTTATTACGGTTGTTAAATGAAATTGAATTACTCGTTCTTGCAAAATCACCAATGGTAAGTGATGAGGCGACAGATCCATTGGTTCCTAAGGATTTGTCGCGTTTAAACCTTATGTTAATAATACCTGCATTACCTTCAGCTTCATAACGAGACGACGGTTGTGTAATAATTTCTATAGAATCAATATCACTGGCCTGAATAGTCTTTAAATAATTGATTAAATCCTGACCTCTAAGAATAGAAGGTCTATCATCAATATATACCAAAACACCAGCTTTGCCTTCTACAATAATATTGTCTGAATTATCAATAATAATTCCTGGAGCTTTTCTTAGAAGTTCAAATCCTGAATCACCAATAGCATTCACAGTATTAGCAACATTAAAAACAGTTTTATCTGCCTTAACCTCAATCATTGGGCGTTCTGCTACAATGGTAACCTCCGTTAATTCATTAGTATTATCACGCATGGTTATTTCACCAAAATTCTTGTTGTTGTTTGATATACTGAATGGTTCTGAAGTATAATCGGTCAGTCCAAGGCTAGTTATGAGCAACTTATAATCACCGTTCGGAATTTCCTTTAGATTAAAAAACCCATTTTCGTTTGTAAGACCTCCTTTTATGAAAGCGTTATCTGAACTCGATATCAATGATATAATGGCATTAGCCACAGGTGCTTTATTTTCAGATACGACCTTACCAGAAATGGTATTTTGAGAAGTCAGTGTTGACATAATCAACATAGCAATAAAGGTTATAATAGGTTTCATACTTATGGTGTTTTTTTGATTCCTGAAACAAAATTGCCTTATAACCTTTAATTATGCACGTCAATTCCGTTAGGTTGGGAAATAGGGTGATGAATGGTCCGGCCAATTCGTCGGTCTATAGGTCAACTCGTCTTTTTTTACTTATTTTTAGTGAAGAGATGAAATATCTTTAGGTTTTAATTTTAAAGTCATGAATAAGCTTATAAAACGTGATCATTTATTAATTATACTATTCTATTTGTTTTTTTCATTTTTATACCATGTTGTATTATGGTATAATGGAGGTGGCTATGCAGAAGGCGGAATTTGGGGTTGGCTTAATTTTAAGGACTATTGGTATGTTGGAGGATGGCCCTATTTATTCTATTTTCTGGCATCAATTTTAATTTGGTATCTAGGAGTTAAACTTCTTAGTCGCAAGAATTCTATAATTAGAATAATTGCAGTTGCAATTCTTATTCCGGTAGTCGTTTATTTCGTTAGAGAAAGCAGGTATATTATTATAGATTATTTAAAATTAGGAAGATTGCGTGGAACAGGTGAAATATGGGATTGGTATATACCAACATTATTTTTAATGTTTCAATTTGGTTGTTTTTTCGCTTACAATTACTTCAAAGAAAACCAACAAAAACTTAGAATAGAGGGTGAATTAAAAACAGCAGCTCTAAAAAGTGAGTTATCAGCTTTAAAAGCCCAACTCAACCCGCATTTTCTGTATAATATTTTTAATACCATAAGTGCTTCGGTACCTCCTCAGAATGAGAAGACCAGACACCTTATAGCAGAACTTTCAGATTTATTTAGATACCAATTGAAGGCTTCTCAAGTAGAACGTGTTCAATTGGGAGAAGAACTTGATTTTGTCAATAAATATTTAGATCTTGAAAAGGAGCGTTTTCAAGAACGGCTTGAGGTAGATATTAATGTTGAAGAGAAATTAAGAAATGAATTGGTACCACCGATGCTATTACAACCGTTAGTAGAAAATTCAATAAAACATGGTTTAGCTTCTCTTATTGATGGCGGTAAGATTTCAATTGCAATATTTAAAAAAGAGGATAAACTGCATTTCGAAATTGCTGATACAGGTATTGGAATAGAGAATAAAGATTCAGTTTTTGACCAAGGAATTGGACTAACTAATACTAAATTGAGATTAGAAAAAATGTATCATAGCACTTTAAACTTATCAGATAATATACCTAAAGGTTTAAAAATTTCTTTTGCTATATGAGAAAAGTAATAATTGTAGATGATGAGTCAGCCGGCAGACAATTAATTAAAGAGTACTTAGAAGATTATCCTGAGCTTGTTTTGTTAGGTGAAGCAAATAATGGTGTAGATGCCGTTAAAATTATAAATGAGTTTAAACCAGATTTGGTTTTTTTAGATATTCAGATGCCTGGTATGACAGGCTTTGATGTATTGACTCATTTAGAAGAACTACCGCAAATTATCTTCTCTACTGCATACGACCAATATGCATTAAAAGCATTTGAAGTCCATGCTGTAGACTACCTTCTAAAGCCTTACACAAAAGATCGTTTCAAGGTTGCTGTAGATCGTCTTAAAGAAAATACAAATGAAAATAAGGCTAGACCTTTGGCAGAGAGTTTACTTATGGATTCTACCAAAACACCAGATCGTATTTTAGTTCAAAGTCAAAATAAATTAGTGACTGTGGCACTTGAGGATGTCATTAGAATTGAAGCCTATGGCGATTACTCAAAATTAATAATGAACGAGAAAACCTATGTGAGTAATTATGGTATTTCTACTTTGGAAGAAAAGCTTAATCCTTCAATTTTTATAAGAGTACACCGATCTTCTATTATTAATCTGCACGCGGTAAAAGAATTGAATAAGTACACTAAAAGTTATGATGTCACAATGAAGAATGGCGATGTGGTACGAGTAAGCAGAGGGTATATGGATAACATTAAAAAACTAATGTACTGATTACCAAGTTTCTCTACTTTTAATATTAGCATTACAAAGTCTAATAATCTCAGTAATACGTTTTTCTTTAGTAGCGTCTCGTTTTGCACTATTGAGCCAAGACAAATAACTTTTTCTATACCCTTTTGAAAAATTTTGATAGTTCTCAAATGCTCTAGGATTAGCATCAAATGCTTTTTGCAAATTAGGTGGAATTACACCGTTTTCTACATCGTCCATAGCCGTCCACGTTCCTGTTGTTTTGGCTAATTCAATCATTTTATAACCTGGTTCTTGAATAAGCCCAACTTCTTCTAGCTCTGCGATATATCTTTTGTTTAAGGCGCTCCAGTTACTTTTTGGATTTCGTGACGAAAAGTATTGTTTGCGTTTACCGTTACCTAAGCTTTTAACTGTAGAATCGATCCAGCCGAAGCATAAAGCCACTTTAACCGCTTCTTCCCAACGCATTGTAGGAATACCAGTTTCAAGTTTATAAAAAATAAGATAAACCGCTTTATGCTTGTTATGATTTAGTTGAAGCCAATCATACCATTCGACATCTCTCTCAAAGTATAGCTCTGGAATTGACATTAAAGTTCTTTACTTGTTACAAGGAAATTTCTATCAACTTCTATTTGTTCGGCATTTGAGTCATTACTTTTCCAGCTTTTTTCAGGAAACATCCAAACTGTTTCTTTATCTATAGTTATTAATATAGGCATGTCAAAGTCGTCTACACAATTTGCCCATCTATAACTAAATATTCCATTTTCGAATTTGTATTCAAAACGTGGAATCATTGTAGTCCTTAAATATTGATCAAAAATTGAAGAGAGGTCAAACCAAGAGTAACTATTAATATAGGATTCGATTTCTAGAGTAGATACTGTTTTATGATAATATTTTTCATTTAATCCTCTTAGGATTTTACGCCATAATTCATCGTCTTCAAATATCTGCCTAATGGCATGCAACATGTTGGCACCTTTGTAATACATGTCACTAGACCCTTCATTGTTAACCTTGTATTGACCAATTAGAGGCCTGTCGTTTTGAATATTAGATCTTGTACCTATTACATAATCTGCTGATGCTTCTTTACCGTAGTAGTAGTCTAGGAATAGGTTTTCCGAATAAGCCGTAAACCCTTCATGAATCCACATATCAGCAGCATCGCTATAAGTTATATTATTTGCAAACCATTCGTGACCAGCTTCATGAATTATTATAAAATCAAATTTAAGTCCCCAACCAGTTTGGGATAGGTCGTTGCCTAAATATCCTTTTTTATATTGATTACCATAAGTAACAGAACTTTGGTGTTCCATACCTAGATATGGGACTTCAACAAGTTTAAAGCTATCTTCATAGAATGGATATGGGCCAAACCAATGTTCAAAAGCCTTGATCATCTTTGGTGCATCTTTAAAGTGTTCTTTGGCTTTTTCAAGATTATAAGTCAAAACCCAATAGTCCATGTCTAATGGTCCTTTTTCGCCTTGATATATTTCAGAGAAATTGGTATAATCTCCGATATTAATATTTACACCATAATTATTGATAGGATTGCTTACAAACCAATGAGATGTAACGGTATTATTACTATTTTCAACCAGTTCTCGTAGTCTGCCATTTGAAACATTGGTTAAACCTTTAGGATTTGTAACACTAATGAGCATACTATCTGGCTCATCGTACATATGGTCTTTATTTGGCCACCATACACTTGCACCAAGACCTTGACAAGAAGTGGCAACAAAATGCTTTCCGTTTTCATCTTTTTTCCATGAAAAACCACCATCCCAAGGTGCTCTTTTAGCTTCTCTAGGGTATCCTTTATAATATACAGTTAAAGAATTTATATCACCAATGTTTTGAGTTGCATCTAGTGATATGAAGTGGGCGTTTCCTTCAGACTTGTATGTTAATTCCTTTCCATTTTGAACAACCTTTTCGATTTGCATTGGTGGTTGTAAATCTATTTGTAGTTTTTGATGAGGTTTAAGGACTTTATATTGAACGGTATTCTTTCCAACAATAAATTTATCATCCGGTTTTACTTCTACATCTAAGTGATAATATGTGAGGTTCCACCATTCGCGTTCAGGAGTTATACTGCCTCGCAATGAGTCTTGACGAGTAAAGTTTTGCTTTTCTTGCAGTAATTGCGCAAAACTAATTGAACAACAAAAAAAAACTAAAATGAACAAAGACAATTTTCTCATCTACCTCATTATTTGATTTGGAAATACAACAACACTTTCATGACCATTCTCTCCTACAGCAGCAACACCGAATAAAAAGTTGTCGATTACAATACCCTCTAATGTAAACTCAGTAACATCGCCAACAAATCTGCTATAATCCCATGTTGGAGAAGTGGTATCTCTCCAATAAATTTTATAGCCTTTAGCACCATCAACGGGAGACCATTTTAATTTGGCAGAAGCTTCAACTATACCACCAATCCCAACTTCTTTAGGAGAAGGTGGGGCAGAAGCAAGGCTTGCCATTGTAATAGCATTAACTGCCGTCAATTTTTTACAATATGGGAAATTAACATGTTCAAATGTATCACCATATTTTATGCCATTTTCTTCGCGGATATCTTGATGTTGTTGGATGTAATTTTCATGTGCTTCCATTATGCGCAAACCAGGAAAACCTAAATCATTAAAAGGTCTGTGATGACCACCACGCCCAAATCTATCTAAGCGATATACCATAATTGGATTCATTTCTGGCATATAAGTATTTGTTGTATTATATACATAACGTGCTAGTTGTCTTGAAATTCCATCAACCTCACCACCATAAAAGCGTCTTCCTCTGGCTTGTCTTGCCAATTGTTGTGGGTCAGTTATATCCGTTGTGATTGGCTCAGAAAATATTCTAAATGTTCTATTGTCAACAACACCATCAACACCTGTGATATTTCCTATCATATCATTGTTAAGGACACCAATAATTTCCCAATCATTAGCCTTAGCATATTTTGCTAAACCTTGCCCACCAAATAGACCTTGTTCTTCACCTGAGAGACCAACATATATTATACTATTTTCAAATTTGTATTTAGATAAAACACGAGCTGCTTCTATAGCACCAGCCATACCGGTTGCATTATCATTGGCACCAGGAGAATCTGATGTATAATCAGTTGGGTCTGAAACCCTAGAGTCAATATCACCGCTCATAACAATATAGCGGTTTGGATATTTTGTCCCACGCTGAATTGCAACTACATTAACTACCATTACATCCTTTACAATGCGCTGGTTTGTGCCTTTTTCAACTAAATCCTTTTGATAAAAAACTTTGAGACAGTTATCACATTCCTTCGAAATTTTATCAAATTCTGATTTTATCCATCGTCTTGCCGCACCAATACCACGAGTTTCAGAAAGTGTATCGCTTAATGTATGTCTTGTACCAAAATCAGCAAGGGTTTTCACATCACTACGGAGACGGTCTTCAGAAACAGCATCAATTATGTCGTAAATTTTTGAATCGGTTTGAGCTCCTATGGTAATAGATAATAGTAATGCTAAAGCTAAAAAAGTTGTTTTCATTGTGTTTATTTTGATATTAAGCTTAAAAATAATGCTTTGAAAAAAGAGAATATCTAATTATTTGTTAATACAAGCCTAATCAGTCGTTGATTTTAGCACAAGTGTGCCAAAAATATTTGCATCGATCCAGCCTCTATTTTTATTATCACCTTCTACATAAACCGAGCCAATAAAATTCTCTCTATTTTCACTGTTATCATTATCGCAGTATGCTAAGGCAAAGCCAACATTTTTATTAGGATGTAATTTTACAGGTATATTTTTACCGTCATCATTATAAGTGTCCTTGTATAGTGAAATCTTCACTTCCCAGATAGAGGTATTTCCTTCCGTTTTTAATTTAGACTGAACGTGAGAGTTATATAGTTTACCTTCTTTTTTAGTAGACATATCCACAACATTTCCATCTAAAGCAATGTGGTATGCAAAGGCATTGTGGTTATATTGGTGTTCACCACCACTATTGTCTTCATCTATAAATACTTCTAAACAATCATCATCCCACCAAGATTTTAGTGGGTCTTCGTAAATATCTATGAGTTTATCATCTTCAATTTTCGCGAGTAAATATAAGGCGTCCTCGTCCCAAGTTAGTTTATAATTGCCTTTAAAATCTACGTCTGAATATGCCTCACCAAGCCAACGTTGGTCTAATGGGAGCCATTGGCAATTATCCCATATAGCTTCGTCAGCTACACCATCAATAACTGGTTTTTTGCTAGTATGTTTTACTTCAATTAACTGTTTTATAGGTTTGGTACTTTGAATTTCTTTTTTGTAATTAAAGGTGACAGTTTCTACTTTTCCTTTTTCCTCAATATCTACATGAACATTCATTTCCGAATCACTTATTCTTTCAAAACTCATGCCTTCAAAAACAACCTTATTTTCTGTAATTTCCTTTAAAGGAAAATCTACAGTTTCGTCTTTTGTTTCCCATCCTTTTAAATCCGGTCCAAAATGTTTTAGTTGTAGTATTAGGCTGTTCTCTATTTCTCTAATAATCTCAATCTCATAAAAAGTAACTTTACCGTCATTGATAAGTTTAAAAGTAGCCATCATTGAACCACCCGATGGTTCACTCCAAATTTCCTCGGTAATTCCTCCAAAAGCTTCGCCATGCCATGTTCCGGATATCCAAGAGATATTCGCTAGTTTGGGTTCTATTTGAGAATTTTGACCAGTGGCTGTGAACATTGCTAATAAGCAAATTATAAGAAGATTTTTCATGAATAGATATTTTTGGATGTATAGTGTAATCGTTATCTTTCGTCAAGATAATATAAACTTTAAGAATGAACAATTTTGTTAGAATTCTACTTGTCGTTTTACTCTGTTTTTCTTGTAATGAGGATAATAGTAAGATTGAATCAGTAGATCCAGATGCGTATTGGGGAGAAAGTCCTTGGCCCGAAATTAGAAAGCAAAGAATAAATGAATTATTACCTAATGCTTTGAGTGAAGCTGGTATCGATTGTTGGATGGTTATATGCAGGGAAAATAACAATGACCCTATTGCTGATCATATTGGTGGTGAAAATGCTGGCGGAACTGCGGCATTTCTGTTTTTTAATGATTCAGATGGATTTCATTCTAAGGTATATTCACCTTCGGGCGAAGCTACTGCATTAGATGATTTAGATATACATGATGAGGTTATCAGTGTAGAGCGAGGGACTTCTGTAATTAAAATGGCTGTTGATTTTATTCTAGAAAAAGATTTCAAAACTATTGCAGTGAATTCCTCAGCGACTAATTCAATGGCTGATGGTTTGTCTTATACACAGCGTATATCAATAGAAGAACTCATGGGTGACAAATCAGAAAGATTAACCTCGTCAACGGAGGTAGTTTATGAATGGTTATCTATAAAACTGCCAGAGGAGGTAGAGATTTTAAGAAAAGCAGCTCAACTTACGGCTGATTGGCAAATTGAAGCCTATAAACAAGTAATTCCAGGAAAATCAACTGATGCGGATATTGCCAAATTTTTAAAACAAAAAATGACTGAATTTGGTGTGGCTGATGGCTGGGCACCAGATCAAAACCCTAATGTAAATTCTGGGGCTGATAGAGGACATTCCCATGCTACGGATAAAATCATAATGCCAGGAGATGTAATACAAATTGATTTTGGGATTAAAGTCTATGATCGATGGGTAAGCGATATACAACGTTTTGCTTATGTTCTAATGGAAGGAGAAGAAGAAGTACCGAAAGATATAATGCATTACTGGGAAAGTGGTAAAGCTGGTAATAGGGCAGCGCTTAACGCGATGAAACCAGGGGCAAAAGGTGTTGATGTTGATAAAGCCCAACGTGTACTTATGAAAAAGGCTGGATCAGAGTATGTTATGTGGAGTACAGGTCATCCGGTTGGGTATGTTGCTCATGATGTTGGTCCTAATTTAGGCGGTTCTCAGGCATCTCATGTAAGACCAGCATCGGAAAAAATTATAAAAGAGGGAATGACATTTGCTTTTGATGGATTTCATGCTTGGAATTTGGGGAGTGGAGGAATTAAAACCATTTCGGTGGAAGAAATGGCCGTTGTAAAATCTAATAGAGCAGAATATTTGATCGAACCTCAAGAGGACTTGATATTAATAAAGTCTAATTAATCTTGAATAAAGGTTACCTTGAATATTTTACCATCCTCTATTTCATAAATAGCCACGGCATTAAAGATTTGACCATTGGCCGTAACCTGCTCTTCGTCAATAACTTTGTTTCCAATAACTATACGTTTTTTAATAAAAGCTCTTAAATCTGGCACACGATCAAACCAATCCTTATAGCCTTTTCTCATGGCTTCTTTTCCCTCAGTCTGCAATGTATTAGGATAGGCATATAACTTTATGTTATCTGCATAGTCTTTCATAAACGCATCGATATCTCTAGCATTATAAGCATCTAGATTACGTTGTACTATAGCTTCAACTTCTGAAATTTCGTTTGTGTTTTCCGTAGAAGTCGTGTTGGTATCTTCTTCAGTAGTTTCTGAAACTTCTTGTTCAGTTTCATTAGTTGATTCATTGCTTTGAGTTTCATTTGCTAAATCGGCTGCAATTGCAAGTTTATTATTGGAAGAGTTTACGGCCATTCTTGTTATAGATGAAATTCCGTATGAAGATAAATCACTTACTTCTTTCCAATTATTGTCCTTGTTTAATGTGAGTTTATACATTTTAGAGCCTTTGGCAGATAGAATGGTTTTATTATTAAGCCAGCAGATGTCCTCAATACCTTCTAATGAATTAGCAATTAACTTCGTTTCACCAGTTTCCGGATTTACAGATTTAATTTGCCATTGATTCTCGTTTTCTTTTGAAATAAAACTCACCAAGTTAGAATTGGGTATTTTATGAAATGATCGTCCAACTTTTGTTGCATATTTTCTACTTGTTCCTTCTGAAATATTAGTAGCAAACAAATTTAGTTGTTCCTCTTCAATTACAGCCGCTACAATAGTGCTATCATCAAACCATGTGTAATAAGCTACTACCAAGTCCTTTATTAGTTCTGTAGATTCGCCATTGCTAAGATTGTATCTGTAAAGGCGTTGTTTGCCATCTTTGTCTAATCTTACTGCTGAGACTTCATTTCTATTTGGAATTTTTAGCGGAGTATATTCACCACCTTCCGTAAAGTTGATCCATACCTTAGAGTTATAATTGCTAAAGAATTGTACAATGTCTGTTTGTCCATTTCTTGTGGACGAAAATAGTATCCTATCATCATTTAAGAACGAAGGTTGATTATCATAGCCTTCGTTATTGGAAATATTCTTTTCATTTGAAATTTCAATTTGAGCATTATTGGTATTTAAATCAAACAGAAAAACTTCTGTGTTTGACTGGCTAAATCCAATTAAGGAGAATAAACAGAGAATTGAATATAAAAGAGATTTCATGAATTAATAATTTTCTAACGAAAGGTACTAAAATAAAGAAAGCCAATTCAACTAAGAATTGGCTTTTTGGCTTCTAATGTAATCTTAGGGGATTATTAGAAACAGTATTTATTTTCAGCCTTTACTTTTTCTGCGATAGTATTTCTAAGCTCAACAACGTTAGGGTAGTTGGTGTACTTTGTAAATCGCTTTAAGCCCATAAGCATCATTTTCTGTTCATCTCCTTCAGCGAAAGAAATAACTCCTTCGATACCATTTTTCTTAATAATTTCTACAGCATTAAACAAATACAATTTTGCCATGGCAATTTGTTCTTTCTGTGCCTCTTCACCGTATCTTTTAGCATTCTTTTCAGTTCTTAAAATTGCGGATTCTGCCAAATATATTTCTATCAAAATATTTGATGCATTAAGCAATAATTGTTGGTGCTTTTCTAAATCTGGACCAAACTTTTGTACAGCTGATCCTGCGACCATTAAGAATACCTTTTTAAGACGCACAATTATATCCTTTTCTTCTGAGAATAATTTAGAAAAATCAGGAACATCAAATGATGGAATACCCATTAATTCGTCAGCAACTTTCATTGCCGGACCTAATAAATCAACATGACCTTTCATAGCTTTCTTAACCAACATACCAACAGAAAGCATTCTGTTTATCTCGTTGGTTCCTTCATAAATTCTTGCAATACGTGCATCTCTCCACGCGGCTTCCATTGGTGTTTCTTCAGAGAAACCCATACCACCAAATATCTGAATACCTTCATCAGCACAGTTTTGTACATCTTCTGAAACGGCAACCTTTAGAATAGAACACTCAATAGCATATTCTTCTACACCTTTTAATTCTGCTTCCTGATGCGTGTTACCAGACGCTTGTCTAATAGCTATACGATCTTCAATTTTTTTAGCGGCTCTATACGACGCAGATTCACCAGCATAAGCACTTGCAGCCATTTCTGCAATTTTAGATTTAATAGCACCAAAATCTGCAATAGGAGTTTTAAATTGTTTACGTTCGTTAGCATATTGAACTGCTGTAGTTGTAATTCTTCTTTGAGAATCTAGACAAGCAGCCGCCAATTTAATTCGACCAACGTTTAATGCATTCATGGCAATTTTAAAACCTTCGCCACGTCCTGCCAACATATTCTCAACAGGAACCATAGTATCATTGAAAAATACTTGTCTTGTAGAACTTGCTCTAATACCTAATTTATGTTCTTCTTCTCCTAAAGTAATTCCATTAGATGGATCGTTTTCAACAATAAATCCGGTGATATTTTTATCATCTTCAATTCTTGCAAAAACAATAAACAACTTACAGAAACCAGCATTTGAAATCCACATTTTCTGCCCGTTGATTTTATAATGCTTTCCGTCTGCAGTTAATTCGGCTGTTGTTTTACCCGAATTGGCGTCACTACCTGCACCAGGTTCTGTTAAACAGTATGCACCAAACCACTCTCCAGTGGCTAATTGTGGTACATATTTTTGCTTTTGTTCTTCAGTTCCATATAGTGTAATTGGCATTGTACCAATACCAGTATGTGCACCAAAAGCCGTACTAAATGATCCTGTACCACTAGATATATAATCACATACAAGCATGGTAGAGACAAAGCCCATACCTAATCCACCATATTCTTCAGGTACAGCAACACCTAAAAAGCCTAATTCACCTGCCTTACGCATACATTCTTCTGTAAAGGCATAATCTTTCTTTTCAAAACGTTCTCTGTGAGCAATGATTTCACGGTCATTAAATTCCATAACCGCTTCCTTCATCATTTGTTGCTCTTCATTAAAATCTTCAGGTGTAAATACATCTTCACAGTTGGTTTCTTTAACCAAAAACTGTCCACCTCTTAATAATTCTTTCTCAACTGTTTCCATTGCGTTATATTATTGATAAGTTCTTTATTAGTTTAAAAATTCAAATATTCCGGCAGCACCTTGACCTGTACCTACGCACATGGTCACCATACCGTATTTATTCTTCATGTTTCTCTTACGCATTTCATCAAATAACTGAACTGAAAGTTTTGCGCCAGTACAACCAAGTGGATGACCAAGTGCAATTGCACCACCATTTACATTCACTATATCTTTATTTAAATCTAACTCACGCATAACAGCCAAAGACTGAGATGCAAAAGCCTCATTCAATTCTATCAATTCAACATCATTTTGTGAAAGCCCACCTTGTTTCAATGCTTTAGGAATTGCTGCAACTGGACCTATACCCATAATACGTGGAGGAACACCTGCTGCTGCGTAGCTGACTAATCTAGCGATTGGCTCAAGATTTAATTCTTTGACCAATTCTTCACTCATTACCAAAACAAAAGCTGCACCATCACTAGTTTGAGAAGAGTTACCAGCGGTAACCGTTCCACCTTGTGCGAAAACAGGTCTTAGCTTAGCTAAGGCTTCTATACTAGTTCCTTTTCTTGGTCCTTCATCTTTAGTTATTGTGAATTTGCGATTCGCTTTTTTACCATTGGCATCAACATAGGTTTCTTCTACATCTATTGGTACAATTTGATCTTGGAATCTGTCTTCTGCCAGTGCGTTTAAAGCCTTCATATGTGAATTATAGGCGAATTCATCTTGATCTTCTCTCGATACATTGTATTTGTTGGCAACAGCCTCGGCTGTATTACCCATTCCCCAATAATAATCTTCGTGTCCAGAATTTACGATATCGTAATTTAATTCTGGTTTAAAGCCTGTCATTGGAACACTACTCATACTCTCAGCACCACCAGCGATAATACAATCTGCCATACCAGCTTTTATTTTTGCAACTGCCAATGCAATAGTTTCTAGGCCTGAGGAACAAAAACGATTTACCGTTACACCTGGAACATCAACTGTATTTAAACCAATTAATGATATGATACGAGCCATATTAAGACCCTGAGAGCCTTCTGGCATTGCATTACCAACAATGACATCATCAATTCGAGTAACGTCAAAGTCTGGTAATTTACCCATCATATATTGTATTGTTTCTGCAGCTAATTCATCAGCTCTTTTAAATCTGAAACCACCTCTTTTAGATTTTCCTACGGCAGTTCTATATCCTTTTACTATATATACTTGTTTCATTTTCTTAGTTTCTTAAAGGTTTACCAGTTTTAAGCATGTGCTGAATTCTTTCCAAAGTTTTACGTTCTGTACATAAGGAAAGAAATGCTTCACGCTCTAGATCTAGCAAGTATTGCTCTGTAACCAATGTAGGCTCCGACAAGTCTCCTCCTGCCATAACATAGGCTAACTTATTTGCAATTTTTTGATCATGTTCACTGATGTAGTGGCTTGCCTCCATTGAATCTGTTCCTACTAAGAACATACCTAAGGCCTGCTTACCTAATACTTTCACATCTTTTCTACGAACTGGTTGGGTATAACCAGCATTAGCTAGTAGCATTGCATGAGCTTTTGCTGTTGCAATTTGTCGATCCTTATTAACCACAACCACATCTTTACCTTTTTGCAGAACGCCAAGGTCATAAGCTTCATAAGCCGATGTTGCTACTTTGGCCATACCGATGGTTAAGAAATATTCTTGGAGTACATTTAATTCTACATCACCTTTGTTAAAGGTATCTGAAGCCCTTAAAGCCATTTCTTTAGAACCAGCACCACCAGGAATTACACCTACTCCAAATTCTACTAAACCAATATACGTTTCAGCCGCCGCAACAACTTTATCAGCATGCATTGATAATTCACAAGCACCACCTAGTGCCATCCCATGAGGAGCTGCAACTGTTGGAATTGCCGAATAACGCATACGCATCATTGTATCTTGAAAATACTTGATAGCCATGTTCAATTCGTCATATTCCTGCTCTACAGCCATCATAAAGATCATCCCAATATTGGCACCAACTGAAAAGTTTGCACCTTGGTTACCTATTACCAGTCCGTCAAAGTCCTTTTCAGCAAGATCTACAGCTTTATTTAAACCTGCTAGGACATCACCACCTATGGTATTCATTTTAGATTGGAATTCGCAGTTGAGGATTCCATCACCTAAATCTTCTACAACAACTCCTGAGTTTTTAAAGACTTCATTCGTTTTTCGGATGTTGTCTAATATGATGAAACTATCTTGACCTGGTATTTTTTCTTGAGATTTCTTAGGAATATCATAACAGTATGAAGCACCATCTTTTACAGAATAAAAAGTGTTACTGCCAGAAGCAAGCATTTCAGTAACCCAAGCATTGGGTTCTAATCCCTGAGCTTTCATCATTTCAATTCCTTTTTCAACTCCTATAGCATCCCAAATTTGAAATGGTCCATCTTCCCAACCAAAACCTGCCTTCATGGCATCATCAATTTTATATATTTCATCAGTAATTTCAGGAATACGATTAGAAACATAAGCAAATAATGCAGCAAAGTGCTTTCTGTAAAACTCTGCAGCTTTATCTTTGCCAGAGACCAGTACTTTAAACCTATCAGCTACCTTATCAATGGATTTAGTAAGTTCTAGGGTTGCAAATTTTGCACTTTGTTTTGATCTGTAATCTAAAGTGTTAAGGTCTAAGGACAGAATTTCTTTTTTTCCTTCTGTAGATACGCTCTTTTTATAGAATCCTTGTCCAGTTTTACTACCCAACCATTTGTTCTCCATCATGGTATTGATAAATCCTGGTATAGTAAATAATTCTAAGCGTTCGTCATTAGGACAGTTGTCCTTTATTCCATTGGCAACATGAACCAATGTATCTAAACCAACTACATCAACAGTCCTAAAAGTTGCTGATTTTGGGCGGCCTATAACCGGACCTGATAACTTGTCAACCTCTTCAATTGTCATTCCTAATTCTTGAACAACATGGAAGACATTCATAATACTGAAAATACCAATTCGGTTACCGATAAATGCTGGTGTGTCCTTAGCGACTACTGATGTTTTACCGAGAAACTGCTCACCATACCCATTTAAAAACTCCAATACAGAAGCATCGGTTTTTGGTCCAGGAATAATTTCGAATAATCTTAAATATCTGGCAGGATTAAAAAAGTGGGTACCACAAAAATGTTTTTGGAAATCTTCACTTCGTCCCTCACTCATAAACTTAATAGGTATGCCCGAGGTATTTGAAGTAATAAGTGTACCAGGAGTCCTGTGCTTTTCAAGTTTTTCAAAAACTTGTTGCTTAATATCTAAACGCTCTACAACAACCTCCATGATCCAGTCAACATCTGCAACTTTAGCAATATCATCCTCTAAATTACCAGTAGTAATTCTATTTTTAAATGATGCATGATAGAGTGGAGCAGGTTTAGATTTTATTGATGTCATTAAAGCATCATTTACCAATCTGTTTCTTACAACTTCATCACTAAGAGTTAGCCCTTTGGCTTTTTCTTTATCATTAAGATCTCTTGGAACAATGTCTAGTAATAGAACATCAACACCAATATTCGCAAAATGGCAAGCAATACCGCTTCCCATAATACCAGAACCAATTATGGCTATTTTTTTAATTCTACGTTTACTCATTATTTATAATCTGTTCTTTTTTAGTGTATATTTTTTTGTTGGATATCATATTATTAATCACCTCAGCTACTTCATAAAAATTTTCAAGTTTTTCTGATGATATATTTGATTTTATTGCATTGTTAAATATTAAAACACGCTCTTTAGAATATTCTCGTTTTTCTCTTCCAAACTCTGTTAAGTATATTAAGACTCCACGACCATCTTCTGGATTGGGTTTGCGTTCTATTAATCCTTTCTCTTCCATAGTTTTTAATGTACGCGAAAGGCTAGTGGCTTCCATACCCATTTTTGGACCTAATGAGGTTGAGGGTGTCCCTTTTTCAGGATCAATACTGAGCAAGGCAAACCCTGTAGCCATTGAAGTACCAAATTTGGATGCTTCTTCATTATACATTTTATTGACTGCTAACCACGTGGTTCTCAGTACATAATCTATAGTTTTATCTTTCATATTTATTTGATAGAATTCAAATATAATAAAAAAATACTATGCACGCATAGTAAAATAAAAAAATTATGCACGCATAGTAAATTGGGAAAGTCTAAAATGTTTTTTTGAAGTTTGTAACTATCTAAGGTCTATAGATTTTCTCGTATAAATCGTCATATTTTTTGCGAATGACGCTTCGTTTCATTTTCATGGTAGGAGTGAGGTGTCCATCGTCGATAGTCCAAACATCTGGTGTAAGTTCAAATCGTTTGATTTGTTCCCATTTTCCAAACTTTTTATTATACTTGGTAATATCTTCTTGTATTTGGTCTATTACAATGGAGGATGAGGCTATCTCAGCATTAGAGGATCCAATCTTATAATCATTATCTTCAATCCAATCTTTAATATATTCAAAGTTTGGCTGTATAATTGCTGCTGGCATTTTTTCTCCTTCACCTACCACCATAATTTGTTCTATAAAAAGAGATTGTTTCATATCGTTTTCTAGGAGTGGTGGAATAACATATTTTCCTCCAGATGTTTTAAACATTTCTTTTTTACGTCCTGTTATTTTTAAGAAACCATCCTTATCAATTACACCTTTATCTCCTGTATGGAAATAATCATTAGTCATAACACTGGCTGTTTTTTCAGGATCTTTATAGTAGCCTAACATCACATTGGGTCCTTTGATAAGTAGCTCTCCGTCTTCAGCAATTTTAACTTCTACATTATCTATAGGTTTTCCTACTGTTCCAATTTTATAATGATTATCATCAAGCATTCCAACTGAAACAACAGGTGAGGTTTCGGTTAGACCATATCCTTCCATTACTTTCATTCCTGCTGCTCCAAATACTCTAGCTAATCTTGTCTGCAATGCAGCACTACCGGAAACCATTGTTCCTAATTCACCACCTAAAGCTTCTCGCCATTTACTAAATATAAGTTTATTGGCAATCTTCAATTTAAATTCGTACCAACTTCCATTTGCACCATATGGTTCCCACTTTTCACCAAGACGTACTGCCCAAAAGAATAAGGCCTTTTTTATACCAGTTAGATCTTCTCCTTTAAGCATTATTTTATCAAAAACTTTTTCGAGTAATCTTGGAACAACACTCATTAAATGAGGTTTAATCTCTTTCGCATTATCGCCAATTTTATCAATTCCTTCAGCAAAATATATCGAAGTACCTGCATATTGATATACGTAAATAAGTACGCGTTCAAAAATGTGACAAATTGGTAAAAAGCTCAACACTCGCGTTTTTCCAGTAGGAGGTAGTGGTACTCGTGGAGAACTTTCTAATACATTGCTCGTAATATTCCAATGTGATAGCATAACACCTTTAGGTCTTCCTGTGGTACCAGATGTGTATATAATTGTCGCCAAATCCTGTGGATCAACTTCATCTTTTCTAGCTTCAACTTCATTTTGGGTACTTTCATCTTTACCTAATTCAAATAAATCTGAATAGTGCTTACAGCCTTCAATATGATCAAAGCAATAGACCTCCTTTAGGCTAGTTCTGTCTTTAATCTTATTGACCTTTTCTAAAACTTCTTTGTCAGAAACAAAACAATAAATAGATTCACTATGATTTAACACATATTCGTAATCCTCAGAACTTATAGTTGGGTAAACAGGAATATTTTGTGCACCAACTTGTAAAACCCCTACGTCCATGATATTCCATTCTGTTCTGTTCGTGGATGAAATAACAGCAATTTTATCATTTTTTTGAACGCCTAATTTCAATAGTGCTCTACTTACAGCATTGGCTTTGTCCAAATACTCTTTGGTAGACATAGGTGTCCATTTTCCATCGTATTTAGTAACTAATGCAGAATCATTTGGTTTATTTTCTAATTGGTAATAAGGGAAATCAAAAAGGCGTTTAACTTCAATCATAATTGTATAAGCAAATAATTAGTTGGAATGTTACGAAAATATGAAAATCTATCCTATAAATATGACTATATGAACATTGTGGTCGTTTTTTTTAACAAATTTTTGCTTAATCCCTATTTTTTTGGTCGTTTCGTACTAAAAACCATATTCAATTTTACTATTCAAAAAAATAATCAAAAAATATCAAAATAATCATTGTTTGGAGTTCCCTTATTTCAATCGTTTTCGCTGATAATCCCTTTACTTATAAGGGTTTTAAAAAATAAAACATGATAAAAATCAGGATTATAGATTTATTTCATATCTAATTTTGCAGTGGTAAAAAAACATAATTTTTTTAGATATAAATACCATAATATTATGGAAGTAAAACAATTTTTAGGTGGGCTTTGGACAACAACAGTAAATGTGAGAAGTTTTGTTTTTAATAACATCACACCTTATCATGGTACTGCTGATTTTTTGGAAGGCCCAACTACTAAAACTGAGAAACTTTGGGACATATGTAAAAAGGCTATGTCAGAAGAACATACAAACAATGGTGTCCGCAAAATAGATACTAATACAATTTCTACAATCGATGCTTTTGAAGCAGGTTATATAGATAAAGACAAAGAAGTTATAGTTGGTCTACAAACAGATGAACTTCTTAAACGTGCTATGAAACCATTTGGTGGATTTAAGGTAGTACAAAAGGCACTTTCTGAACATGGTTTAGAACCTAATAAAGAATTAACTGAGCTTTTTTCTAAATATGTAAAAACACACAATGATGGTGTTTTTGATGCTTATAATGATGAGATTAAAAAGTATCGTTCTTTAGGTATCCTAACAGGATTACCAGACAATTATGCTAGAGGTAGAATTATTGGTGATTACAGACGTATTGCATTATATGGATTGGATTTCTTGATTGAAAAGAAAAAAGAAGACCTTAGAAATGTTACAGGTCCGATGACTGATGAGGTTATTAGGTTACGCGAGGAAATATCTGAACAAATAGAGGCTTTAAACGCAATGAAACGTCTTGGCGAAAAGTACGATTTAAATCTTTGCAGGCCTGCAGAAAATGCACAAGAAGCCGTACAATGGACTTATATGGCTTACTTAGCAGCCGTTAAAGAGCAAGATGGCGCAGCAATGTCTTTAGGCAACGTTTCTACATTTTTAGACATTTATATAGAAAAGGATTTACAAGAAGGAATAATCTCAGAGGTTGAAGCACAGGAGTATATCGATCAGTTTGTAATGAAACTGAGAATGGTTCGCCATTTAAGAATGAAAGCTTATAATACACTTTTTGCTGGTGACCCTACTTGGGTAACGGAAGCCATAGGTGGTATGTTCTCAGACCACAGAACTAAAGTTACCAAAACATCTTATCGTTTCTTAAATACACTTTATAATTTAGGCTCTTCGCCAGAACCAAATATGACGGTTTTGTGGTCTGATGATTTACCGGAAAACTTTAAAAAATTCTGTGCAAAAGTTGCTATAGAAACATCCTCATTACAGTTTGAAAATGATAGATTAATGCGAGAAGTACGCTACAGTGATGATTATGGTATTGCTTGCTGTGTTTCTCATCAAGATTTAGGGAAAGCAATTCAGTTTTTTGGGGCTCGAACGAACTTAGCTAAAACATTATTGTTAGCACTAAACGGCGGTAAATGTGAGTTAACTGGTGTTCAAATTTTTGATGGTGTTCCTGAAGATAAGGACGAATATTTAGATTTTGATAAGGTTATGACCAATTTCAAAATCGCGATGCAAGAAATCGCCAGAGTTTATAGCGATGCCATGAATATTATTCATTACATGCACGATAAGTACTATTATGAAAAAGCACAAATGGCATTAATAGACACTAATCCTCATGTTAATATTGCCTATGGTATTGCAGGTTTGTCTATTGTAGCAGATTCATTATCAGCTATTAAGTACGCTAAGGTAAAACCTGTCCGAAATAAAAAAGGCCTAACTGTTGATTTTAAAATTGAAGGTGAATTCCCTAAGTATGGTAACGACGATGACCGAGTAGATTGTCTGGCAGTGCAAGCAGTGGCAGATTTTAATCATGAGTTAAAACAGTTTCCTGTTTATAAAAATGCAGAACCTACATTATCTGTTTTAACCATTACATCAAATGTGGTTTATGGTAAAAAGACTGGGGCAACACCAGATGGTAGAGCCCACGGTGTACCATTTGCACCAGGTGCAAATCCAATGCACGGACGTGATGAATTAGGTGCAGCTGCTTCATTAAATTCAGTTGCAAAAATTAATTATGAAGATGCACAAGATGGCATTTCTAATACATTTTCTATTGTACCAAAATCATTAGGTACAGATATTGACACTAGAGTTGAAAACCTTTCTTCAATTTTAGATGGTTATTTTGAAAATAATGCGCAACATGTTAACATTAATGTATTAGATAAGGAGACATTACTCGACGCCATGGAACATCCAGAGGAATACCCACAACTGACTATCAGAGTTTCAGGTTATGCCGTTAATTTTGTTAGGCTAACAAGAGAACAACAGTTAGAGTTAATTTCGAGATCGTTCCATGAAACGATGTAATTAGATTCATAAAAGCATCTGAAATCAAAAATTTCCTTTCAGATGCTTTTTTAATTCAACAGTTATTAAAGCACGAGAAAACATATTAAACGTCCACTCCATTGAGTCTTTTGGTACCCATGATGGTCCAGGTGTCCGGTTTATCATTTTTCTACAAGGCTGTAAACTAAAGTGTTTGTATTGTCATAATCCAGATACTATAGCTATGGAAGGTGGTAAACCATACCACGTTGATGAACTTATTAATTTAATTCTCAAATCGAAACCATACTTTGGTAAAAATGGAGGTGTCACAATCTCTGGTGGTGAACCATTGTTGCAAGCTAAAGCACTTATTCCATTATTTAAAAGATTAAAAAAAGAAGGCATCCATACAGCTTTAGATACAAATGGTAGAATATTAAATCATTTTGCAGAAGAGCTTATGGATGAGTATACGGATTTAGTGATGCTTGATATTAAGCATATGACTGAAGAAGGCTATCAATATATCACGGGAAGGAAGAATAAAGACACCACTTTTAAATTTTCAAAATATAGAGAAACCTCTAAAAAACCTATGTGGTTGCGCTATGTCTTAATACCAGGATTCAATGATCAGCCAGAATTACTCGAATCAATGGGTAACTACTTCAAAAAGTATAATACTATTGAAAAGCTCGAAATTCAACCTTACCATAAACTAGGTGTTCATAAATGGGATGCTCTAGGTTGGGATTATCAATTAAAAAATGCTAGAGAAAATACAGAAGAAGAAATTGAAAATGCAGTTGAAATTTTAAAGCCCTACTTCAAAACTGTGGTAGTAAATTGATTACTAAAATAATTATAACTTAAACAAAAACTAATTAGATATGAATACTCAAAAATTAAAAAACCGTTGGTTAATTGCACTTTCTGCAGTGGGAATTCATATATCAATTGGTTCGGTTTATGCCTATTCTGTAATTACAAATCCAGTAAAAGATATTTTTGATGTAGAAGGGAGTGTAATTAAATGGGCATTTAAAATAGCCATATTATTACTTGGTTTTTCTGCCGCTTTTTTAGGTCCTTGGGTTGAAAAGGTTGGACCAAAAGTTAGTGGTACAACAGCCGGTATTTTTTATGGTTTAGGTATTCTAGGATCTGGTTTGGCAGTGCAATTGGAGTCTTTGTTTTTGTTTTACCTCTGTTATGGTGTAATAGGAGGTATAGGTTTAGGATTGGGTTACATTACGCCAGTAAGTACATTAGTAAAGTGGTTTCCAGATAAAAGAGGATTAGCAACAGGAATGGCTATAATGGGATTTGGATTTTCAGCATTAATATTCGGGCCGGTAATGCAAACATTTTTTGAAACTGTTGGCGTTGCAAATGCTTTCTTTTTATTGGGTGTAATTTATATGGTACTGATACTTGCATCTTCAAGATATATTGAACGACCACCAGAAGGTTATATGCCAGAAGGATTTAAAGTAGGTCAAGACAAAACGGTAAAGGCAGATATTTCTAATGTCACAGCTAAGGAAGCTTTAAAGTCATCGCGCTTTATTTACATCTGGTTAATGATGTTTATAAATATAACATGTGGTATTGCTATAATTGCGGCCGCAAGTCCTATGATGCAAGAGAAATTAAGTTATACGCCAATGCAAGCTGCTGCAGTTGTAGGGTTAATAGGTGTTTTTAATGGTTTAGGTAGAATAATTTGGTCTGGACTATCAGATTACTTAGGTAGACCTAATACTTATATTATATTTTTTATATTCCAAATCTTGGCATTTTATTTCTTACCGGAAATAACAATTGAAATCGTTTTTCTAATTATTCTATTTACAGTCATAACAATGTATGGTGGAGGATTCGCAACGCTGCCAGCCTTCTTAGGTGATTTATTCGGCACAAAACAATTAGGAGCGATCCACGGAATGGTGTTGGCAGGTTGGGGACTAGCTGGTGTCATTGGACCTACAATATATGACGTTGTGAAAAATACAACAGGGTCGTTAGACATTACACTCAAAGTGTTTAGTGGTCTATTTGTTATTGCATTTATTGTCTCATTATTAATGAAACGCTCTGTAAATAAGGCTTATAATAAAATGAAGAGTTCTACTGCGGTATCATAATTAAAACATTATTTATTTGTTAAGATGATTTAACGTAAATATCTCATATTCAATATTAAACTTTTGTAATTAGATGATATTTATCATGTAAATTTTAGGGCATTAGAACTACTTTTATGTCATCTTTTAATAACGAAAAAGAATCAAAAAATATATATAAAATGGAAGTACTAGAAGGGTTAAAAACTCGAGTATACAGATTTGGAAACAAAACTGCAGACGGAAATAGTAAAATGAAAAATTTGTTGGGTGGTAAGGGTGCAAATTTAGCAGAAATGAGCGCTATCGGAATTCCTGTTCCACCTGGATTTACAATTACAACTGAAGTATGTACTGAATACAATGAATTAGGTAGGGAAGCCGTAATTGAATTCATAAAGGAAGAAGTTGAGCAATCAATAGCGAATATAGAATCCCAAATGGGAACAACATTTGGAGATAAAGAGAATCCGCTTTTAATCTCTGTTAGATCTGGTGCAAGAGTATCTATGCCAGGAATGATGGATACTGTATTGAATCTTGGTATGAATGATGAGGTTGTTCTTGGTTTAGTTAAACGAACCAACAATGAACAATTTGCATGGGATTCCTATCGTCGTTTTATACAAATGTATGGTGGTGTTGTATTAGGTATGAAACCAGAATCAAAGGATGATATAGATCCTTTTGAAGAAATAATGGAGCACCTTAAGCATAAACGTGGTATTGAATTAGATACTGACTTTACCATTCAAGATTTACAAGATTTAGTCTATGATTTTAAAGATGCTGTAAAAAAGAGAACTGGTCAAGATTTCCCAACTAATCCATGGGATCAACTTTGGGGTGCTATAATGGCTGTTTTTAATAGTTGGAATGGTGATAGAGCAGTGTACTATCGTAATATGAATGGTTATCCTGCAGATTGGGGAACAGCAGTAAATGTTCAAGCCATGGTTTATGGTAATATGGGTACTAATTCTGGTACAGGTGTATGTTTTACTCGCGATGCTGGTACTGGAGAAAATGTATTTAATGGTGAATACTTAATAAATGCACAAGGAGAAGATGTGGTTGCTGGTGTTCGTACACCTCAACAAATAACAAAATTAGGTTCTCAACGTTGGGCTGAATTGGCTAAGATAGAAGAAGCAGATCGATTAGAAAATTATCCTTCACTAGAAGAATTAATGCCATCGATTTTTAACGAATTAAACGAATATCAGGATATTTTAGAAAAGCATTATCGTGATATGCAAGATATGGAGTTCACCATACAAGATGGTAAGCTTTGGATTCTTCAGACTAGAAATGGAAAGCGAACTGGAGCCGCTACTGTTAAAATTGCGATGGATTTGCTTAAAGAAGGTATGATTAACGAAAAAGAGGCATTGTTACTAATTGAGCCTAATAAACTTGATGAATTATTGCACCCTATTTTCGATACAAATGCATTAAAACGTTCTAACATCATTGCACAAGGTTTACCTGCATCTCCGGGAGCCGCAACAGGTAAAATCGTATTTTTTGCAGATGAAGCCCACAAGTATAAACATAGTATTTTAGTGCGTATTGAAACTTCGCCTGAGGATTTAGAAGGTATGAATATTGCCAAAGGTATTTTAACTGCACGTGGAGGTATGACATCGCATGCGGCTGTTGTAGCTAGAGGTATGGGTAAATGCTGTATATCTGGGGCTGGAGCTCTTAATATTAACTACAAGAAAAGGACTTTAACTGTTGGAGACCATGAATTTCATGATGGTGATTGGATTTCATTAAATGGCTCAACCGGTAATATTATTGAAGGTAAAGTCGCAACAATGGAGCCAGAGCTTAGTGGTGAGTTCGCAGAACTAATGGAATTAGCTGTTAAATATGGAAAAATTAAAGTGCGTACAAATGCAGATACACCTAAGGATGCAAAGGTTGCACGTGGATTTGGAGCTCAAGGTATTGGATTAACAAGAACTGAGCATATGTTCTTTGAGGTTGATAGAATTAAAGCTATGCGTGAAATGATTTTAGCCAATACTATTAAAGGTCGTAAGCATGCATTAGAAGATTTACTGCCAATGCAACGCGCTGATTTCGAAGGGATTTTTGAAGCCATGCAAGGACAATCCGTAACAATACGACTACTAGATCCACCTTTACATGAGTTTGTACCACACCAATTGGCTACTCAAAAAGAATTGGCTGAAGATATGCATATCTCACTTCAAGCGGTTAAGAATAAGGTAGCCGAACTGGAAGAATTTAACCCAATGCTTGGTCATAGAGGTTGTAGATTGGGTAATACCTATCCAGAAATTACAGAAATGCAAACTAGAGCCATAATTGAAGCGGCCCTTAATTTAAAGGAAAGAGGTATTATTTGTAAACCAGAAATAATGATTCCTTTAGTTGGAACAGTTAGAGAATTTGAAGTTCAAGATGAGATTGTAAGACGCACAGCTAATACAATTTTTGAAGAACGTAATGATAAAATAGAATATCTAGTAGGTACGATGATAGAAGTGCCAAGAGCCGCATTAATTGCTGATCTTATAGCAGAGAAAGCTGATTTCTTCTCATTTGGTACAAATGATTTAACACAAATGACATATGGTTATTCGCGAGATGATGCTGGTAAGTTCTTACCAATTTATATTAAAAAAGGTATTTTAAAAGTGGATCCTTTTGAAGTAATTGATCAAGAAGGTGTTGGTCAATTAATAAAATTAGGTACACAGAGAGGTAGAGCTACAAAGCCTAATTTGAAAGTAGGTATTTGTGGTGAGCACGGTGGAGAACCAAGTTCAATTGAGTTCTGTTATAATACAGGAATGGATTACGTTAGTTGTTCACCTTATAGAGTTCCAATCGCAAGGTTAGTATCTGCACAAGCAGCTATTAAAACAACGATGTAAATATTTTTTGGTTCCAAAAAGCCTGAAGATTTATCTTCAGGCTTTTTAATTTAAGGAATAATTCCAATTTGTGTTTAGATCTAAATTGGACTAACTAGTCGAATAATTTCATTCGCATCCAACTAGAATTCATCTCAGCAATATTTTTGATTGAAATACCTTCAGGACATTCTACTTCGCAAGCACCTGTATTTGTACAATTTCCAAAGCCTTCCAAATCCATTTGATAGGTCATTTGATTAAGGCGTTTAGAAGATTCGGCCTTACCTTGTGGTAAACTGTTCAAATGGTTAATCTTTGCGGAAGTAAAAAGCATGGCTGACGAATTTTTGCATGAAGCAACGCATGCACCGCAACCAATACATGCTGCCGCATCCATCGCCTTGTCGGCTATTTCCTTTGGTATTGGAATGGCATTAGCTTCAGGCGCAGTACCAGTCTTAGAACTTATATAGGCTCCAGCTTCAATAATACGATCAAAAGCCGATCGATCTACGACAAGATCTTTAATTATAGGAAAAGCTGATGCGCGCCATGGCTCAACCATTATAGTGTCACCATCCTTAAAACTCCGCATATGTAGTTGGCAAGTCGTCATATGATCATGCGGTCCATGGGCACGTCCATTAATAAATACACCACACTGGCCACATATTCCCTCGCGACAGTCATATTCATAGGCAATCACTTTTTCGTCCTTTAGAACAAGCATTTCATTTAAATGATCCAAAGCTTCTAAAAAAGACATATCTTCTGTAAGCCCTTCAACTTCATAGGATTTAAATCCGCCTTTTACATTTGGATTATCCTGTCTCCATATATTGAATGTTACTTTCATTGAAATTTCTATTTATAGCTTCGTACCGAAGGTTTTACAAATTCAAATTCTAAATGTTCTTTATGTAATTTAAAATCTCCATTATCAAATTCCCAAGCTGAGACAAAAGAATATTTGTCATCAACTCGAAGTGCTTCACCTTCACTAGTTTGAAACTCTTCTCTAAAATGAGCACCACATGATTCCTCGCGTTGAAGCGCATCTCTACACATTAAAATGCCTAATTCAATAAAGTCTGCTAAACGATACGCTTTTTCTAATTCTGTATTCATTTCATTTTGGTCGCCAGTAACTTTTACGTCATTCCAAAATTCTTCTTTCAATAATTCGATTTGGGATATGGCCTTTTCAAGACCAACCTTATTGCGACTCATAGCACATTCTTGCCACATTATTTTACCAAGTTCCCTGTGAAAATGGTCAACCGTTTTTATTCCGTTTATTGAAAGAATCTTATTAATGTGATCTTGTGCATTGTTTTCTGCCTTTTCAAACTCTGGATGTTCTGTTGTCGGATGATCCGCTGTAATTTCATTTGCCAAATAGTTGTTTATCGTATTTGGTAATATAAAATAACCATCAACACTTGCTTGTAATAATGAATTGGCACCTAATCTGTTGGCACCATGATCAGAAAAATTACATTCACCAACTGCATATAAGCCAGGTATCGTTGTCATTAGTTCATAATCTACCCAAAGTCCGCCCATCGAAAAATGTGCCGCTGGTGATATTAACATTGGTGTTGTATAGGCATCTATACCTGTTATTTTTTTATACATTTTAAAAAGATTACCGTAACGATCTTTTATGGTTTCGAGGCCAAACTTTTCAATGGCATGTTTAAAGTCTAAATACACTGCATTTTTAAGTCTACCTACACCAAAACCAGCATCAATACGTTCCTTCGCAGCTCTTGATGCAATATCTCGTGGCGCAAGGTTCCCAAAACTAGGATATCGTCGTTCTAGATAATAATCACGTTCGTCCTCTGCAATATCTTTTGGTTTTCGTGTATCGTTCTTTTGTTTTGGTACCCATATACGACCGTCATTTCGTAACGATTCTGACATTAAGGTCAATTTAGACTGAGCTTCACTGGATTGAGGTAATGCTGTTGGATGAATTTGTGTAAAACTTGGTGCTGCAAAGAAGGCTCCTTTTTTATGAGCTTTCCAAATAGCACTTCCATTACAGCCAATAGCCAAAGTAGACAAACGAAAAACTCTAGAGTACCCACCAGTGGCTAAGACCACTGCATCGGCAGCATATCGCTCTAATTTACCTGTAACTAAATTGCGCACAATAATACCCTTGGCTTTACCATCTATTACGACTAGGTCTAGCATTTCACTTCGCGGAAACATCTCAACCTTTTTAGCACGAATCATTTTGTAAAGTTGTGAATAGGCTGCAAGTAACAATTGTTGCCCAGTTTGGCCGCGCGCATAAAAAGTGCGTTGTACCTGTACGCCTCCAAAACTTCGATTTATCAAGGTACCACCATATTCTCTGGCAAAAGGCACACCTTGTTGAACAAAGTGATCAATTAGAGGTGCAGATAACTCCGCAAGCCGATAGGTATTCGCCTCCCTAGATCTAAAATCACCACCTTTTAAAGTATCATAAAACATACGGTATACACTGTCACCATCATGCTGATAGTTTTTCGCAGCGTTAATACCACCTTGGGCAGCAACGGAATGGGCTCGTCTGGCAGAATCTTGATAGCAGAAACATTTAATGTCATAGCCTAATTCTGCCAAAGTGGCTGCAGTACCAGCACCACTTAATCCAGAACCGACAACAATAACACTTAGTTTTTTCTTGTTTGCAGGATTAATCAGTTGGGATTTCAACTGATAGTTGCTCCATTTTTTCTCGAGATTTCCTTCTGGAATTTTAGGATCTAATAGCATAAGTTTACCTACTAAAAGTAAGTAAAATTATGATGTTTACAAAACAATTTAAGTAGCAAAATGCTAAAGATTGAAACTCTATTTATTAAGGTTTTCAATCCAGTTTCTGGCATTTACAAATGCTTCTAGCCATGGAGAAACTTCGTCTTGTCGCTCATTAGGATAATGTGCCCAATTCCATTGAAATGTTGAACGTTCAATATGTGGCATTGTAACTAAATGTCTGCCTGTTTTGTCGCACATCATAGCCGCATTAAAATCAGATCCATTTGGATTTGCTGGATAACCTTCATAACCGTATTTAGCCACAATATGGTATTTATCCTCAGAATATGGTAAATCAAATTTACCTTCACCGTGAGATATCCAAACACCAAGAGTAGAACCGCTCAAAGTTGAAAGCATTACAGAATTATTATCTTGAATTTTTACTGATGTAAAACTACTTTCGTGTTTGTGCGAATCATTATGCACCATTTTACCATGAACTTCATGGTCTGGATAAATCTCTTCGAGTTCCATAAATAACTGACATCCATTACAGATACCTACAGATAACGTATCCTCTCTATCAAAGAAATTTTGAATGACTCTATTGGCTTGTTCATTATATTTTATGGCACCAGCCCATCCTTTTGCAGAACCAAGCACATCACTGTTGCTAAAACCACCAACAGCACCTAAGAACTGAATATCTTCTAAGTTTTCACGTCCTGAGATTAAATCGGTCATGTGAACGTCCTTAACGTCAAATCCGGCTAAATACATAGCATTTGCCATTTCTCGTTCTGAGTTACTCCCTTTTTCTCTTAATATGGCTGCTTTAGGACGAGATTGTTTAGAATTTAATTTAGGCAATTGGCCAGTAAAATGACTCGGGAAATTATATGTAAGTGGTTGATTTTTATAGTTGTTATAACGATCTGTGGCAAGGTCATTAGCCGTTTGTTTTTGGTCCAGTAAATACGACGTTTTATACCAAATATCTCTTAAGCGAGATACTGTCATCGTATAAACTTGGTTATTGTTTATAACACCTAATACATCACTTTCTGTGACTTCACCAATTTTATGATATTCAATATTAGCATTAGATAATTCTGTTTCTATTGAATCATCTTCAGACTGGATAACTATACTTGCATTCTCAGCAAAAAGCACTTTGAATGTGTCTTTTTCACCAAGATCTGTGAGATCTATTTCTGCACCCAGATTATTGGTAGCAAAGCACATTTCTAATAAGGTGGTAATTAAACCTCCCGAAGCAACATCGTGTCCTGCAACAATTTTATTTTCCTTAATTAGGCTTTGAATTATATTAAATACAGTCTTGACATAATTGACGTCTCTTACATTAGGTGTATTATTACCAATTTTGTTATTTATCTGAGCAAAAGAGCTACCACCTAATTTGTAAGTATCTTTGGATATATTGATGTAATAAATACTTCCTTTATTCTTTTGAAATACAGGTTCTACGACCTTTGTAATATCGTTGCAGTTTCCTGCTGCTGAAATAATTACGGTTCCCGGTGCAATAACATCACCTTCGGGATACTTTTGCTTCATCGATAGTGAGTCCTTTCCAGTTGGTACATTGATACCTAAATCAATTGCAAAATCAGAAACCGCTTTAACTGCTTCGTATAACCTTGCATCTTCACCTTCGTTTTTACATGGCCACATCCAATTGGCAGACAATGACACACTTTTAAGTCCATCCTTTAGTGGCGCCCAAATAATATTTGTTAGCGATTCTGTAATTGAATTTCTACTACCAGCTTCTGGATTAATTAAACCTGAAATAGGTGAGTGGCCTATCGATGTAGCAATACCTTCCTTACCCTTATAATCTAAGGCCATTACACCAACATTATTAAGTGGTAATTGTAAAGGGCCGACACATTGTTGTTTGGCTACTTTGCCACCAACACAACGATCTACTTTGTTTGTTAACCAATCTTTACATGCTACAGCTTCTAATTGTAAAACTTGATCTAAATAATCATAAATACTGTTGGTGTCATATGAAATCCCTGAGTATTGTTTTTCAAGCTTGGTATCAGTAAGAATAGTTTTTGGCGAACTACCAAACATATCCTCTAATGCTAAGTCCATTGGCTTATCACCTTTGGTTTTAGATTGAAAAGTGAAACGATCATTACCAGTAACATCACCAACATCATAAATAGGAGAACGTTCCCTATCGGCTATTTTGTGTAAAACGTTGAGATGTTCTTCTGAAATCACTAAGCCCATACGTTCTTGTGACTCATTTCCTATAATTTCTTTTGCGGAAAGGGTTGGGTCACCAATTGGTAATTTGTCTAGGTCTATGTGACCACCAGTATCTTCAACTAATTCTGACAAACAATTTAAATGGCCTCCAGCACCATGATCATGAATCGAGACAATATAATTTTCTTCACTTTCTACCATACCTCTTACGGCATTGGCAGCCCGTTTCTGCATTTCTGGATTAGAACGTTGCACTGCGTTAAGTTCTATACCTGATTCAAATTCACCAGTATCTGCAGAGGATACGGCCGCTCCTCCCATACCAATACGGTAGTTATCTCCTCCAAGTATTACGATTTTATCACCTGTTTTAGGAGTGTCTTTAAGTGCTTGGTCTTTTTTCCCATAACCAATTCCTCCTGCAAGCATAATTACTTTATCAAACCCAAGTCTATCCGTTTGTTCTTGATGTTCAAACGTTAATACAGAACCGCAGATTAAAGGTTGCCCGAATTTATTCCCAAAATCTGACGCACCATTACTTGCCTTAATTAGAATATCCATAGGTGTTTGGTACAACCATTTACGTTCTGGGAACGCTTTTTCCCAAGGACGTTCTTCTTCAAGTCTCGAGTAAGAAGTCATATATACTGCTGTTCCGGCTAAAGGTATTGAGCCTTTACCACCAGCAAGCCTATCTCTAATTTCTCCACCAGAACCGGTTGCTGCTCCATTAAAAGGTTCGACCGTAGTAGGGAAGTTATGTGTTTCTGCTTTTATAGAAATAACAGATTCGAAATCTTCAGTTGTATAGTAATCTGGAATATCTGCTCGTTTTGGAGCAAACTGTTCAACTACTGGTCCTTTAATAAATGCAACGTTGTCTTTGTAGGCCGAGACAATATCATTAGGATGTTTTTCTGAAGTCTTTTTAATAAGTTTAAATAGTGAAGTTGGCATTTCTTCGCCATCAATGACAAATGTGCCATTGAATATTTTATGTCTACAGTGTTCTGAATTTACTTGTGAAAACCCAAATACCTCAGAGTCTGTTAATGGACGACCAATCTTTTTTGATACACCTTCTAAATATTCAACTTCATCTTTACTCAGCGCTAAACCTTCTTTTTGATTATAGGCCTCAATATCCTCAATATTTTTAACGGCTTCTGGTTGAATATCTATTGTGAAAATATCTTGATTTAATCCTTTGTATTTTTCGGATATCATCGGGTCATAATCCTTGAATTTCTCAATTGACGTCATAAACTCTTCAATCCTAACGATACCATCTATACCCATATTCTGGGTAATTTCAACAGCATTTGTACTCCAAGGCGTTATCATCGCGCTTCTTGGACCAACAAAAAAAGCATCTATTGATGCTTGTTCTATTTTAGGTTGGTCGCCAAATAGCCATACTAATTTAGCTATGGTTTCAGTTGACAATTCTTTTGTGGCTTGAACAGCAAAAATTTTACTGTTTTGGTTTCCAAAGAAATGAATCATTTATGTCTTGTGTTTTGGTGTGAAAAATAAAAACACAAAGTTAATTGATTTTACAATATACTGGATAAAAAAACAATTTGAAATGCTTAAGTATTCAACATGTTTTAAACAAAAAAAGCAACCGTTCTAAGGTTGCTTTTTTTGTCTTCAATTCTATTCTTATTTTTTTATTAAGCGTTTACTTATACTTGAGTTATCTTGTGTAAGTTTTAATATGTATATACCACTTTTAAGTTGTTGTAAATTCAACCTCTCTGAATTATAAATAACGGTACTAAATACTTGTTTACCAAGAATGTCGTAAATCTCAATTTTAGTAGCTTGGTTTGTTTCTAAACCAATATTTAAAACATTTTTTACGGGATTCGGAAAAATTCTGAAACTATTATTTGTAAATGTTTCAATACTTAATGTTTGCGTGTGACTTCCTAAATCATCAATATTATTTTCTGGATACATATCCCACTCACCTGCCAAATTAAATGCTGTTGTCGGACCAGCAACTGTTGGTTTTCTTCTGTAGGTAACATCTTCAAAATCATTACTACCACCAAAATTTCCAAAAATATCGATAAGCGTTCCGTTTTTGAACAAACCTACTGGGTCGTTTCCATTAAAAAGTACAGCATCAGCACTTGATGTTTGATCTGCAACTGCTAGGATTCCTGCAGAGGCATTACTTTTAGCCACAACAAATACATCTCCATCTGTTATTGTACCAGTTAATTGAAGTGCTGTTCCAAAAGCGCCACCGCTATTTACATCCCTAGCAATAGAATATGCACTTAGGTTTACAGATGTACCTGTGAAGTTCGCTATTTCTAGTGCTTTATTATTCCCACTTTCTGTGTACTCTGAGATAAATAATTCGTCTGGCGTTGCAGTACCTTCTTCCGTTGTCTCACAAGATATATTGCTTGAGGTTGAGGTATTTAAAGCGCCATCTCTAGCAAAAACATTAAAACAAAATTCAGTGTTTGCGGCTAATCCGGTTACTGTAAGACTTGTATTAGGGGTGCTCTCTATATAAGCAACACCTACATAGATATCATATTCTGTGACTCCAACATTATCTGTTGATGCAGTCCAAGTTAAGTCAATAGTACTTAAAGTTGGATTTGAAGCTATTAAATTTGTTGGTGCAGTTGGTGCTTCGGTATCTGCGGTCGGATTCCAAATTATTGAAGCATACTCTGGGTGATCGACAAACGGATTTGCATTGCCTTGAAAATTGTAAGCTTCATTATTTCTATCTATCTCGCGTTGATCTACAGGATCAATATTATTGTGCCAATCTAAAAGTATATCTATCGCCCAAGGAAAGAAAACTTCATCATTGGTACCATTAAACATATCAAAACTCGTATAGCCATCCACTGTGTCTTCGTATCGTACTGCAAAGTAGAGCAGTGCTCTAGCAATATCGCCTTTAAATTCGTCGATAGGCTCAAACATATCACCAGAATAACCAGTTATGTCGCTATCACCTCTTTTAGATCCATTTAAAGACACCCATAAATCAGGATCGCTATCATCCACGATTCCGAATGGTAAAGAACCTCTAAAGTTATTTACGCGACCATCTGTGGGTATGACATGGTGTATATCGGTTCGCATAGGTAGAGCCTCATTATATGATGATTGTGGTACAAGATGTTCTCTATTGTAACAATCGCCTTCAGCACTTTGATTTCCACATTGATTGTTGCCATGGGTGTAATTATATGGGTCTGTGCCACTAGGGTTTTCTGAGTAAAAATCTAAGATGGTACCATCATTTTCATAATTATTACCTGAAGAAACATTGATATCTGAATGCGTATCTACATAACCATTTGAACCTGTAATACCATTACCGTCATATAATTGGTTATAATCTCTTGTAATATGTCCGGCAGTAACAATATTTTTTAATTCAGATTTTAGGGTGTAACCAGTTAGTCCATTGGCACTGTCATAATAATTAGCTGGAATCTGTGCAAAGGAAATACTTGTAATTAAAAAGAAAAGAATGTAAAGGTGTTTCATAATCTATATAATCTATTTCTGATTTGGGTTGTTTTTCTCTAATAACGCCATATAAAAACCGTCAAAGCCAGATTTATAAGCTAATATTTTTTTATCCTTAACAAAAGTAAAATCTTTTCCCGCATCTGATGTTAAGAAATTATCAACTTGATTTTGATTTTCTGACGGCAACACAGAACACGTTGCATATACCATTTTACCACCAGGTTTCACAATTTTTGAATACTGCTGTAAAATTTCAGCCTGTGTATTCTTTATGTTTTCTACAAATTCTGGTTGTAATTTCCACTTAGCATCTGGATTACGTCTTAAAACCCCTAATCCAGAGCATGGTGCGTCAATTAATAAACGATCTGCTTTACCATGTAATTTTTTAATTGGTTTTGTAGAATCAATTACCTTCATCTCAATATTATGAACTCCATTTCTGCGTGCTCTAATTTTGA
Organism: Winogradskyella sp. A2; assembly: GCF_046762865.1. NCBI lineage: Bacteria > Pseudomonadati > Bacteroidota > Flavobacteriia > Flavobacteriales > Flavobacteriaceae > Winogradskyella > Winogradskyella sp. A2. The sequence goes on along the minus strand of NZ_JBKQXM010000003.1, from coordinate 216,073 downwards.
GTTTCTTTAATTTACTTTCGTAAATATCCATAGCAATTATCTGACCCTTGTTTTCCATAAGCGATGCTAAATGCAGGCTTTTACCGCCTGCACCTGCACATACATCTACAACTTTCATGCCTGGTTTAACATCTAAGAAATCTGCAACTAGTTGAGATGAAGCATCTTGTACTTCAAACCAGCCGTCTTTAAAAGCTTGTGTCATAAATACATTTGCACGCTCTATTAACTTCAAAGCAGAGGGATGATTTGGAAGGAATTCAGTTTCAATATCTTCAGATTGCAACTTAAGTTGTAAATCTTTTTTGTTTGTTTTTAAGGTATTGACTCTAAGAATAACATCTGCCTGTTCATTTTGTTTGGCCATTTCTTTGGTCCACTCCGTTTCACCTAGTTCCTTTACACCTAATTCATCAATCCAATCTGGTATAGATTCCTTAAATTTTCTAATTTTTGAAAGTTCATCAAAGCGACCTTTTATTTTTCGAGTCGGAGTGTCCGTAAAATATTTCCAATCAGGTAATTTTAAACCTTTTAAAGTTGCCCATACAGCGAAGATTCTCCAGAGATTATCTCTGTCGTATGGTGTTTTTACATTGGCTATTTCTGCATAAAGCCTTTGATATCTTACTATTTCGTACACTGTCTCTGCAACAAAACCTCTATCTCTACTTCCCCAACGTTTATCCCACTTTAAAAGTTGTTGAATTACTTTATCTGCATATTCACCTTCATTAAAGATTTTATGTAAACCATCAATAACTGCAAAGCATAAGTTTCTGTGTAATCGCATTGTATTTAATTAAGCATGCAAAGGTACATAAATGTTTAATTGCTAAAAGGTTTATCAATTTAATCGTTAGACTTTTTTATTTTTAGAAAAAAAATAAACTATGAGATTAATAGCTTTATTATGCTTTATTATATTCTTTAATTCATGCAAAGAAGATCATGTAAGGCCATCAAATGTTTCCACAGTTATTATTGAGCCATTTATTACTGATTCTACATTAAGTATTAGAGCGATAGATTTTAATGATGAAAATATTTTTTATGGAAGTTCAGATCATATTGGCAAATATGCTTTAGATGCACAGTTCAAAATCAATTTAGATAACTATTCAACTAGCAATACTAAAGAGTACTTTAAAAATGTTATGACGTTTAATGATAAACCACACCATTTTAGGGCAATTGAGGAAGTAAATGGTGATTTTTTAGCATTATCCATTGAAAATCCAGCAAGACTTTACAAAATTTATAGAAAAGCTAAAGAACCAAAATTGGTTTATGAAGAGTTAAATGAAAAGGTTTTTTATGATTCAATGGCATTCTGGAATGATAAGGAAGGTATTGCTATTGGCGACCCAACTGATGATTGTATGAGTGTAATTATAACAAGAGATGGAGGTGAATCATGGGCAAAACGAAACTGTTCTGAATTGCCTAAAGCGAAGGAAGGTGAAGCTGCTTTTGCGGCAAGTGATACTAATATTGCTCTCGTTGGAGACCATACATGGATTGCAACTGGCGGAATTGCTAGTCGTGTACTATATTCTCCAGATAAAGGAAACACCTGGCAAGTACATGATACACCAATTATACAAGGTAAGGCAACAACTGGTATGTATTCTATAGATTTTTATGATAAAAATAATGGCTTTGCAATTGGTGGTGATTATACAAAACCTAATGACACCATAGCTAATAAAATAAGAACAACCGATGGTGGTAAGACATGGCAGCTAGTTGCCGATGGTAATGGGCCAGGATATAGGAGTTGTGTGCAATATATACCAAATAGAGGAGGAAAAGAGCTAGTGGCTGTTGGCTTTAAAGGAATTGATTACAGCAGAAATGCTGGAGAATCATGGTCGCATTTAAGTGATGAGGGCTTCTATACCATCCGATTTATAAATGATTCTGCTGCATACGCTGCAGGGAGAGGTAGAATCAGTAAACTCATATTTAGATAAAAAAAGGAAGCCGTTAAGCTTCCTTTTGTATTAATTTCTATTCCCGCGCTTTTGTCGCATTTCCTTTAAACGTTGCAGTAGTATTCGATTGAACTCGTCCTCAACACGTTTTAAGTGGATGATTTTCTTAGAAGGAATTACACCTTTAAGGTTATTTATCAAATCTAATTTAGCACGATACATTTTATCTTCAGCTGCAATTAAATCTTGTAATAGTTTATCAGCTTCTTTCTCTGATAAATCAGGATTTTGTCTGACTTTAGATTTAATAGCCCTCATTTCTTTGTTTCTAACAGATTCGATACGCTCTTCAGAGGCATTGTAAATTGGCCAAAACTTAGATGCTTCTTCTGGAGTTAGATTTAATTTATCTGTAATAAAAGCAACTTTTTGTGCCTTAATACGCTCGTTCATTTTACCATCGCGTTGTCCATAACAAGACATGCTGATTAGTAATACTAATATTGGGATTAATCGTTTCATATAATTGTAATGTTCTATTCTATAATTAATTCTATTTCTGAGTTTTCTAAAAGATAAGATTCTAAATTATCTTCCTCAAAACTTGTTTCTGTAATTATAAAATCATCTTCTAATAGATTAGAATCTGATAATAATTCTGCTAATTCATAACTACTTAAATCTCTGTCTTCTAAATATGTCTCTACCATTTCAATAGATATTTTATCCTCGAATGGTTTGTTTATAAAAATTGCAAGTATCAATATTATGGAAGCTGCAATACCAGCGATGTAATAAATTGGCTTCCTTGATAATAAACTAATAACAGGAGTTTCTTCCTTTTCTAGCTTACTAAAAATTTCTACATCTATAGATTTAAAATAACCCTCAGGCACTGTGAAACCTGGTTCCTCAACATCAGAAATTGACTCTGTTGCTTGTAACCTTTTCATTAAGTTCTCTTCAAAAGAATCAAAATAGTTGTTTGGTGTTTTAAATCCTGTTTTAGTGATGTTATTTAATTTATCTTTTTTCATCTATTGTTTTGACTTAAAAATCTTGAAATGGTTTAATCTGATGTTAAATAGGTTTCTATTTTCTTTACTGCAATATGATATGATGCTTTTAATGCACCTTCACTTGTTTCTAAAATATCTGCCATATCCTTATATTTTATCTCGTCAAAATATTTCATATTAAACACAATTTGTTGTTTTTCTGGAAGCGAAGCGATTGCTTTCTGTAATTTAATCTGAATCTCATCCCCTTCAAAATAAACATCTGCAGTCAAATTGTTAATTGCATTGGTTTTCTGTTCTTCATTGCTAATTTGTAATCGTTTTGCATTTTTATTAATATGCGTTATAGACTCATTAGTTGCAATACGGTATAACCAAGAGAACAATTTACTTTCGCCTTTAAACTTATCAATACTTCTATAAACCTTAATAAATGTATTTTGTAATACGTCATCTGCATCATCATGACTAATTACTATTTTTCTTATATGCCAATACAACCTTTCTTTATAAAGTTGCAATAACTCTCTAAAAGCGGCTTCTTTAGACTTGGGGTCTTTTAGACGCAATATGAAATCTGATTCGTCGGTCAATTAAATTGTTTTGCTTTTTTGACTCTGTAAATTACTAAAAGTTTAATTAGATATTATTTAATTTCATCACATTTTGAATATGCACTGAAAATCAACTAGTTACTAAATAATATATCGATTAAAAGCATAAAAACACGATAAAAAGCATTTTTTTCTTGGTTTGTATCTAATTTTGTTATATGTTTGACCCGCTTAACCTATTAACCGTTACCAGTGTCCCCAAATCTGGTAACAAACAGAAAAGGATGTACCGAGAGGCGCATCCTTTTTGATTTTATATATGTGAAAAAGACTTATTCGAAGCTTTGCATTTCTACTAGCTTTTTATAAACACCATCCTTATTAATTAATTCTTTGTGCGTGCCCTGCTCTGCAATTTCTCCTTTCTGCATAACAACAATTAGATCTGCATTTTGAATTGTAGACAATCTATGTGCAATAACTATAGATGTTCTGTTTCTCATCATGTTTTCTAGTGCTTCTTGAACTAAACGCTCACTTTCAGTGTCTAATGCAGAGGTTGCTTCATCTAATATCATTATTGGTGGATTCTTTAACACAGCTCTTGCAATACTAAGCCTTTGTTTCTGCCCACCAGAAAGTTTATTACCTGAATCTCCAATATTGGTTTCTATACCTTGAGACATATCTTTTATGAATTCCCAAGCATTGGCAATTTTTAGAGCATCGATTATTTCGGCATCACTAGCATCTTCTCTTCCTAATAGCACATTATTTTTAATACTGTCATTAAATAATATTGAGTCTTGCGTTACCAATCCCATTAAGTTTCTTAATGAATGTTTGGTTAATTCTTTTATGTTTTCACCATCTATTTTGATACTTCCCTCATTAACATCATAAAATCGGGTTACCAAATTGGCTATGGTACTTTTACCACTTCCTGATTGTCCCACCAATGCCACGCTTTTGCCCTTAGTTACTGTTAAATCGAAGTTTTTCAAAACAAGGTCATCTTCATATTTAAAAGAGACGTTATTAAGTTTAATCTCAGAGTCAAAACTTTCTTTTACTTTGGCATTTGGTCTATCTTCAAGTGGAGATTCTGTATTCAAAATTTCTAAAACACGATCAGCTGCAGCATTACCTGCCTTTACTTTGTAACTTGCTTTGCTTATAGCTTTTGCAGGTGTTAATATTTGATAGGCCAAAGCCATGTAACCAATGAATGCTCCACCAGAAAGCGTTTTTTCAACTAAAACCATACTACCTCCATACCAAAGTAATGCTGCAATGGTAACAATACCCAAAAATTCACTGGTAGGTGATGCTAAATTTTGACGATTTATCAGGGTATTTGAAAAGTTATAAAATCTATTTGTAGATTCTTTAAATCTATTATTAAATCTTTCCTCTGCATTAAAGCCTTTAATAACTTTTAATCCACCAAGTGTTTCTTCTAATGTAGATAGGAATACTCCTTGTTCTCGTTGTACACGGTCAGATTTTTTCTTTAAGCTTTTACCAATTCTAGATATAATAAAACCAGATATAGGTATAAAAAGAAACACAAATATTGTCAGTTTCACTGATATTGTGAACATTGCAACTATGGCAAATAGAATGGTTAACGGTTCTTTTACTATAAGTTCTAATATGGCGAGTAATGAATTTTTTACTTCATTAACATCGCCTGAAATTCTAGCAATAATATCTCCTTTTTTCTTCTCTGAATAATAGGAGATAGGTAGACTCGTAACCTTAGTGTAAATTTCATTTCTTAAATCTTTTAATACACCATTTCTTAAAAAGGTAATAAAATAAAGACCTAAATAGTTAAATAAGTTTTTAAGAAGGAAAAGGCTAATGATTAGTATAATCATATACAATAAAGACCGTTGTGGTCCAAATTGATCTGATGTTGAGGTTATGATATAATTGATAAAATTTTCAACATAATCTTTTAATGACCTGATGCCCGCGTAAATGGGTTTTTGCGTTACTTTTTTACCTTCACCAAATAGAACATTAATCATTGGCATTAAAGAAACCATAGCCAATGTACTAAATAGGGCGTAAAAAATATTGGAGATGATATTTAATATCCCATAGCGTTTGTAAGGAATAATAAATCTCGCAAGTTTTTTAATATAATCCATTAATTATAAATTCATATCCTTTAGGATAGCGTCAATTCTAGCATCCAATAACTGCTCCGTTTTCTGAAAATCGGACACATTGTCTAGTTTAGTATTAACGCTTATATAGAATTTAATCTTAGGTTCTGTACCACTTGGTCTCAATGCAATTTTACTTCCGTCTTCCATATAATAAATCAATACGTTAGATTTCGGAATGTCAATGGTTTCCTCGGTATTATTAACCATATCTTTCGCTATGGAAAGTTGATAATCCTCAACTCTTGTAACCTTTGAACCATTTACTTCTTTTAATGGATTCTCACGAGCATCTACCATCATTTGTTTTATCTCCTCTGCACCTTCAATACCCTTTTTGGTGAGCGATATTAAACGCTCTTTAAAAAACCCAAACTCACTATAAAGGTCAATTAGCTTTTTGTAAAACGAACTTCCATTAGACTTTGCTTCTGCCGCGATTTCACAGGCCAGTAAAGTTGATGTAACTGCATCTTTATCGCGTACAAAATCACCTACCATATAACCAAAGCTTTCTTCACCACCACCAATAAAATCAAGTTGTGGGAAATCTTTAATCATTTTGGCAATCCATTTAAAACCAGTTAAACCTATTTTAAGTTCTGTATTATAACCATCTGCTAAGGCTTGCATCATTGGAGTAGAAACTATAGTTGAGCCAATAAACTCTTTACCTTTTAATCGACTCTCTTTTTTCCAATTACTTAGTAAAAATTCAGTCATTACTACCATGGTTTGGTTACCATTAAGCAACTTCATATTACCTTCTAAATCCCTAATAGCAATACCAAGACGATCACTGTCAGGATCTGTTCCAATCACAATATCTGCGTTAGTTTTGTCAGCAAGTTCTAATGCCATTTTAAGGGCTTCTGGTTCTTCTGGGTTTGGAGATTTTACCGTAGGAAAGTCACCATTTGGTTCTGCCTGTTCTTTAACTACATAAACGTTATTATACCCAGCTTGTTCTAATGTGTCAGGTATTGTAGTAATTGATGTTCCATGAAGTGACGTAAAAACAACTTTTAGATTGTCTCTTGCATCCTGATTAGTGAAACTACCTTTTTCTACAGAAGCATTAATAAATACTTCATCGACATCTTTACCAATAAGTTGTATTAAACTTTCATTGGCATCAAATTTAATCTGTGAGTAGTTTAAATTATTAATTTCATCAATGATTTCAGAATCTTGAGGAGGTACTAATTGTCCTCCATCTTGCCAATATACTTTATAGCCATTATATTCTGGTGGGTTGTGAGATGCCGTGAGTACAATACCGCAATGGCAATCTAAGTGCTTGAGGGCAAAAGACAGTTCTGGTGTTGGTCTTAAATCTTCAAATAAATAAACTTTAATACCATTCGCTGAGAACACGTCTGCAACTACCTTACCAAAGGTTTTACTGTTATGCCTGCAATCGTACGCAATTGCAACTTTTATAGATTCACTTGGAAATTCTTTTTTTAAGTAATTACTAAGTCCTTGTGTGTTTTTACCTAAAGTGTACTTATTAATTCGGTTGGTTCCTAGACCCATTATGCCTCGCATTCCACCTGTACCAAATTCTAAATCCTTGTAAAAGCTTTCTTCTAGTTCCTTTGGATTGGACGCAATAAGGTGTTTTATTTGCGACTGTGTATCTTCATCAAAACTAGGTGTAAGCCATGTGTTTACACGTTCTAATATCTCTGGTTTAATGTAAATCATGTGATAAAATTTTTATTATATAAAGGTAGCAATTAAGGATTTTACTTAGATTATTTATTGGTTAATTATTTAGATAAATTTAGTTCTTCATCAATATAATAGCGTTGTTGTTGGCGTTTTGTTCTAAGTATTAGTTCTCCTAAGAATCCGGCAATAAAAAACTGAACACCTATAATCATTGTGGCCAGAGCAATAAAGAATTGTGGTCTGTCTGTAATTAAACGACCTGTTGGATTGAGAAAAAGTTTGTCAATACCCAAATAGAAGGCAAAACCAAATCCAATAATAAACATTATAACACCAAGTGCTCCAAAGAGGTGCATTGGTCGTTTTCCAAATTTAGATATAAACCATACGGTTAAGAGATCTAAAAAACCATTAATAAATCTATTCATGCCAAATTTTGTATGTCCATATTTACGTGCTTGATGTTGTACTACCTTTTCACCAATTTTAGTGAAACCAGCATTTTTTGCCAATACAGGTATGTAACGATGCATCTCGCCGTAAACATCTATATTTTTAACAACTGTTTTAGTGTAAGCTTTTAAACCACAATTAAAATCATTGAGTTTTACGCCTGAGGTCTTTCTAGCAGCCCAATTAAATAATTTGGAAGGTATATTTTTTGCTATAACTGAATCATAGCGTTTTTTCTTCCAACCAGAAACCAGGTCATAACCGTCATTAACAACTAAATTGTAAAGCTCTGGGATTTCTTCTGGATTATCCTGAAGATCAGCATCCATAGTAATTACAACATCACCATCTGCTTTGGTAAAACCTGCGTGCAATGCTTGAGATTTCCCAAAGTTTTTAAGAAAACGGATACCCTTTACATTAAAATTTGATTTAGAAAGTTCTTCAATGACCTCCCAAGATTTATCAGTACTGCCATCATCAATAAATAGAATTTCATAAGAAAACGAATTGGATTGCATCACTGATACAATCCAATCGTGTAATTCTTTTAAAGAATCTTCTTCATTAAGTAGTGGTATTACTACTGATATGTTCATATTTTTTTGTTCGTCTTAAGTAGACGTCAAAAATAAAGAAATTATTTAAGGCATTAATTAGATTTAGTTTTCATTACTAAACCTCCAATAAGTGAATAAATTAATCCAAAGAAGGCACTCATGGCAATCCAAAATGCAGATCCAATCAACGGGTTAGTAAACATTTCAACCATTTTCATACTTTGCTCAACCGCTTCAGGTGTCATATTTGGATTTTCTAACATTTTATCGCGTTGCATATCCATCATTTGTCCCATAAATTCTGGATCTATAACGTAATTAAATAATAGTCCATAAAGTAAATAAACGATTGCACTAACAACTGCAATTGAAAGGCCAACCTTAAGGGCTTCGCCGAGGCTAAGCGTATTTGCATTAGCTTTCTTATATTGGCTAATGGCATACATAATTACAATTGGGAAGGCTATATAGTAGATTATATTAGGCCATTGTACACCTTCTAAGGCCATACCTGTAACATAAGTAACTACACCTATCGCAATCATTAATAGGCCTAACATTAGACCATAATTAAGAGCAAATTTACCAGCTGTTGGTTTCTGATTTTCCATAATTAAAAATTGATTTTTTAGTTAATTGACTAGTTAGTATATAAATATAGGGAATTGTTACATCATAATTAACAAATAAAAAAGAATAAAAAGATTGTAGATTTCTAAAAAATACTTAAATTTGCACCTCGAAAAAATCGAAAATAAGATTAAACAATTTAGTGATGAAAACAGGAATACATCCAGAAAATTATAGAGTAGTAGCGTTTAAGGATATGTCTAATGATGATGTGTTTTTAACTAAGTCTACGGCTGATACTAGTGAAACTATTGAAGTAGATGGTGTTGAATATCCTTTAGTTAAGTTGGAGATTTCTAGAACATCTCATCCATACTATACTGGTAAATCTAAATTAGTAGATACAGCTGGTCGTATTGATAAATTCAAAAACAAATACGCTAAGTTTAAAAAATAACTTTTGCAACAGCATATTAAAAAGGCCTTTCTTACAACAGAAAGGCTTTTTTGTTTTATACAATTACGCTACATTTGATAAGTAACTAAAGTAACATCCTTATTATGAATTACATATTATTTGATGGCCCATATCGCAACAATCTTCTGCCTTTTACATACACAAGACCAGTTGCAGATATTAGAATTGGTATACTTACCATCCGTCAGAAATGGGAATCTTTTTTAGAGTACACAACTACCACGGTTACTGAAGATTATCTTGCAGATAAATACCCAATGGTTGAAATGGATGAAAATATAATGATTAATGCTTCATTTCTTCCAAATATGGAAGTTTCCACCAGAGTAAAGGAACTTAAATACAATCAGGCATTATTTAAAGGAGAAGATGTCATCGCTTTTTATGCGAAGGAAGGAGAGGAGGTTAATGATTTTTCAAAATTTGAGGCTATTGATTTTAACGGTGAAATTATTAAAATTGAACATACTTGGGATATTTTTTCAAAAAATGGAGATGCTATTGCTGAAGATTTTAATCTGATAACAAAAGGACGTCAATCACAACCTATATCATCAACAGTAAATACAATTAATCCAGAAAACATCTTTATTGAAAAGGGAGCCAAGATGGAGTTTGTAACCTTAAATGCAAGTTCTGGTCCAATTTATATAGGCAAGGATGCAGAAGTAATGGAAGCATCGGTAATAAGAGGACCCTTTGCGCTTTGTGATCATGCAACCGTTAAATTAGCATCTAAAATATATGGACCAACTACGGTAGGACCATATAGCAAAGTAGGTGGTGAAGTGAATAATTCCGTTCTATTTGGCTATTCTAACAAAGGTCATGACGGATTCCTTGGAAATTCAGTACTTGGTGAATGGTGTAATTTGGGTGCAGACACCAACAATTCTAACTTAAAGAATAATTATGCCGAAGTAAGACTTTGGGACTATAAAACAGAAGGATTTGCAAAGACAGGTCTTCAGTTTTGTGGTCTTATGATGGGAGACCATAGTAAATGTGGTATCAATACCATGTTTAATACTGGTACGGTTGTTGGTGTTAGTTCTAATATCTTTGGAAGTGGCTTTCCTCGCAATTTTGTTCCAAGTTTTTCTTGGGGAGGAAGTAAAGGTTTTGTAACCTATAAAACAAACAAGGCCTTCGAAGTAGCTGAAGTTGTTATGATGAGACGCAACGAGAAATTCACAAAAAAGGATAAAGCAATATTAGAACATGTTTTTGAAGAAACTAAACAATACCGAAGAGAATAAAATCATGTTTAAAATTAAAACTACTTTTCTGTTAATGTTTATGCTTACTTATAGTTTTTCTCAAAGTAAGGATGTGGAAGTATTACAACTAAAAATTAATTCTAAACTAGATCATTTTGCCGCTAGAATTGTTGGAGATAAAGTGTTTTTTAGTCATAATCTCACAACAAAAAGAGGTAGAGCAATAAAGGATAAATATTCTGGATTCATTTATGGTATATACGAAGGTGAAATGTCAAAAGATGGAGAAATTATTAATCCAAAACCTATAGTAAAAACTGAACTTGGTCAATTTAATATGTCTGCAGCAACCTATTCTAAAGATGGTAGGTTTATGTATTTTACCTCAAATCATTCTGGTAAAGGAGCTAACAAATTAAAAGGTATTCAGACATATAATCTTCTTATCCAAAGAGCCGAATATGTTGATGGTAAAGGTTGGACAAATTTTGAAACCTTACCATTCTGTAAACCAAATAATAATTTTGCTCACCCAGCACTAAGTCCTGATGGTAATACGCTTTATTTCATTGCAGATGTAAGAGGAACTAAAGGCAAGTCAGATTTGTATAAGGTGTCAGTAACTAATCATCAGAGCTACGGTGAAATCACTAAATTAAGTGAAACTATAAATTCTTCAAGAACGGAGATTTTTCCATTCGTTAGTGTGGATAATATATTGTATTTCACATCAAATCGTCGCTATGGAAAGGGTGGTTTAGATATCTATAGTTATGACTTAAATTCTAGTGACCCTTCACAAGAACCAATATCTTTGAATGAACCAATTAATAGTCCAGGTGATGATTTTTCATTTTTCTTAAATGATGATTTAACTACCGGTTATTTATCATCGAGACGTCTTAAAGGCGCTGGAGGAGATGATTTATATTATTTCTCTAAATTTTAGTTTTATTAACTGTTTTTAATTCCAATAAATTAGTGGCATTTATGCCAAGTCCATTCACCGTTTTTCTGGTAAATCTAACAACTTCATCATAAAACATGGGAACAATTGGTGCTGAAGCCATAATTAAGGAATCCATTTTGGTGTATAGTTCAGAACGTTTATCTGGACTTGTTTCTAAATAGGATGCTTCATAAAGTTGGTCAAACACATCAGATTTATAATGCGTGTAATTTGGACCATTAGGCGCAAAATTTTTACTGTAGTATAGTGATAAATAGTTCTCCGCATCAGGATAATCTGCAACCCAACTTGCTCTAAAAAATTCTAGTTGACCATTGGCTTTAGCGTCTTTAAGACTTGAAGCGGGTATAACATCGACATTTAGTGACAATCCGATTTTCTGAATTTCTCTCTGTATAAATTCACAAAAGCTTAAATAATTGCTCGTGGTCGTAAGAGTAATTTCAGGATTTAATATTCCTTTCTCATTTTTGAAATCTTCAATAAGTTGGCTTGCCAATTCAGGGTTATAAGTGAATCCAATTTTGGCATTGAAACCAGGAAGCCCTTTAGGTATAAATCCACCAGTAGCAGGTGTGCCTATTCCGTTACGTAAATATGTAATCATTTTTTTACGATCAAATCCTAAATTGATGGCTTTCCTTAGTTTAAGACTCTGTATAGGCGCAACTGTCGTTTCCATGTAAAAGGCAAGATACTCTGTATTAAGATATGGGCCTCTTATCATGTTTACATCACTCTCGTAAGTGGTCTTTAGTTTTCCATCTGAAGTTAAGACATCATCCTTATAAGAAGCATCTAAACCGGATACAAAATCAATATTGTCTTGCGCAAATTGCAGGAATTCACTTTGTTTATCAGGCAAAAATGTGATAGATACAGCTTCGAGATAAGGAAGTTGCTCTCCACTACTATTTTTTTCAAAATAATTGTTGTTTCTCCTAAAAACCAACTTTATGTTTTCTTCCCAACGTTTAAATTTAAAGGGTCCTGTGCCAACAGGATTAGATCTAAATTCACTACCAAAGTGTTCAACTATTTCTTTAGGTACAACCGAACAATATTTCATAGTTAAGAGCCCTAAAAAAGCTGGAAAGGGTTGATTAAGTCTAATTTGAAAGGTTGAATCATTTATTGCTCTAAAATCCTTCACTTTATTTAACACCCAACTACCTGGAGATGCCAATGATTTATCTTTGAGTCTTCCTAAACTATATTCAAAATCAGATGCTTTGACTCTTCTTGTAGAATCCTTTCCAAAAAGTTTATGCTTATGAAAATACACATCATTTCTTAAATTAAATGTATAAACCCTAGCGCTATCGGTAATCTCCCAATCTTTTGCAATGCATGGCTTTACATTTAATAAGTCATCCATCTGTACTAATCCATTAAATAGTTGGTGAGTTGCCCAAATATCAGCTAAGTCCTTGGAAAATGCAGGATCTAACGAACTTATATTTTTATGTTCGTTATATCTAAAAACCAAATGATCTTTTTTTGATTTATCATTTGAAAGACAAGAAACCAATACGAAGCTTCCGATTGCAGCCATTACGTATTTGAATAAGAATCTCCTGTGTTTTAGCATATAACTTATATATTGTAAATTTGCAGACTCTAATTTTAGAGACAAGTAAATATATACGATTAATGATCTTGAAACAAATTCAAGAGACCAAAACATGGAAACAAAAAAGGTAGCTTTTTATACTTTAGGTTGTAAATTAAATTTTTCTGAAACATCAACTATTGCTAGAAGTTTCAAAGAGGAAGGTTTTCAGCGTGTTGACTTTAAGGAAAAGGCAGATATCTATGTTATAAATACATGTTCAGTAACTGAAAATGCAGATAAGCGATTTAAATCTGTCGTTAAACAAGCTCAGAAAATAAATCCAAATGCTTTTGTTGCCGCGATTGGTTGCTACGCTCAACTTAAACCAGAAGAGTTAGCAGATGTAAATGGTGTGGATTTAGTTTTAGGAGCAACTGAAAAATTTAAAATTACAGATTATCTTAATGACCTTACTAAAAACGATTTTGGTGAGGTACATTCATGTGAAATTGAAGAGGCGGATTTCTATGTTGGTAGTTATTCTATTGGAGACAGAACAAGAGCATTCTTAAAAGTACAAGATGGCTGTGATTATAAGTGTACCTATTGTACAATTCCATTGGCTCGAGGTATTTCGCGTAGTGATACCATGAAAAATGTATTGAAAAATGCAAAAGAAATTTCTGAACAAGGCATTAAAGAAATTGTTTTGACAGGTGTGAATATTGGTGATTATGGTAAGGGTGAATTTGGTAATAAGACACACGAGCATACCTTTTTAGACTTGGTTACAAAACTTGATAAAGTTGAGGGAATTGAACGTTTAAGAATCTCTTCTATCGAACCTAATTTATTAAAGAATGAAACTATAGAGCTTGTTTCAGAGTCTAGAGCATTTGTACCACATTTTCATATACCATTGCAAAGTGGAAGTAATGAATTACTTAAGAAAATGAAACGTCGGTATATGCGTGAGCTATATGTAGATAGAGTTTATAAAATAAAAGAGGTTATGCCACATGCCTGCATTGGTGTTGATGTAATAGTAGGCTTTCCAGGAGAAACAGACGAGTTATTTTTAGAGACCTACAATTTTCTTAATGAGCTCGAGATATCTTATTTGCATGTGTTTACATATTCTGAAAGAGATAATACCGAAGCAGCAGAAATGAATGGTGTAGTACCAAAAAATATTAGAGCCAAGCGCAGTAAAATGTTAAGAGGTCTGTCCGTTAAGAAACGTAGGGCTTTTTATGAGAACCAGCTAAATACAGAACGTGTTGTTTTATTTGAGGGTGAAAATAAAGAAGGTTATATACTTGGGTTTACTGAAAATTATGTCAAAGTAAAGGCACCATGGAATCCAGAATTGGTCAATACACTTCGCAAAGTTAAATTGTCAGAAATTGACGAAGATGGTTTGGTTAGATTTACTTTTAAAGAATTGCTTGTTAACTAATAAAAAAACCCACAACTAAGATAGTCATGGGTTTTAAAATGTATTTCTTTTTCAAATTATATTCGAATACCAACTGGTAACATTCGTTTATATTTTCTATTACTTCTTACAAATTTTGCAATTTCAGGGCTTGTTGGGACCACACTAATGTTTCTTTCTTTAATATTATCAAATACCATGGCTAAAAACTCTTTTTCAAAAGTATCTGACTTCATTGGATCTGGAATCACCATTTTAGTTAGAAATATTTTGCGCTCTTGAAGGGAATATTCAATAACAGCCATGTCGTTTTCAACCTTTAATTCAAATTGACGTAGAAAATCATTGTCAATCAATTCAGCAGTTTCAGTCATATTTTCATTATTTAAGATTAGCGGTTGGCGTGTAGATTCTATATTTTATATAGATTTGCAGTGCAAAGGTACAAATAATTAGGGAATTCTCTAGATTGCAACTGTTAAATGCTTGTGAGATGGGCATTTATAAAGGGTTTATTCTATTTTTTTTGAGCTCTAAATTTAAAACGAAAATGGCTTCTAAACTTACACATGTCTATTTAATGCCTGGTATGGCTGCGAGCCCAACTATTTTTGAGTATATAAAACTACCAGAAGACAAATACAAAATTCATTGGTTGGAGTGGCAAATTCCTGGAAGTGATGAAACTTTAGAGGAATACGCTAAACGAATGTGCAATTTTATTACAGAAGACAATATTGTGCTTTTAGGCGTCTCATTTGGAGGTATATTGGTGCAAGAGATGAGTAAGTTTTTAAATATTAAGAAATTATTTGTGGTTTCAAGTATTAAATCTCGTCATGAATTGCCAAAAAGGTTTAAACTTTTAAAAATTACAAAAGCCTATAAAATATTGCCAACCCAATTGGTTGGTAATGTTGATTTTTTAGCAAAATATGCTTTTGGAGAAACCATCAAAAAACGTGTTGACCTTTATAAAAAATATTTGTCCGTTAATGACAAAGTTTACCTAGACTGGTCAATAAAACAAGTATTATGTTGGTCACAAGATGAACCAAACCCCAATGCCATCTATATTAATGGTGATAATGATTCAGTGTTTCCACATTCTTGTGTTGGAGAATGTATTGTTATTAAAGGTGGTACACATATTATGATTATTAATAAATATAAATGGTTTAATGAAAATTTACCAAAACTTATAGAGTCTTGAATTTGAAAGAGTTAAATAGATTTTTTACATTTAGACAAAATTGAAAGCCATGCAAATCTTAAAAAACATTCTAGCCGGTATTGGATTAATCTGTATTTCAGGTTTATTCATCTTTGCAATGCAGAAGGCACCTTCTGATGAAACATTAGGCAAAGAACAACCTATTTTGAACGATTATAATGTCTACGCGCTTGAAATGCCAGAGGACTTAAATTTTGCTGGAGAGGCCGTACCAGTAGAAGATCCTGATATTTATGAGAGAATGGACAGAGAACTTTTAGTCAATACTTATTGGCAATCAAATGGATTGTTGATGTTCAAAAGAGCTCAGAAGTACTTTCCTATAATTGAACCTATATTAGAAAAGAATGGTGTTCCTAATGATTTTAAATATTTGGCCGTAATAGAAAGTGGTTTAACTAATGCTGTGTCACCAGCAGGTGCAAGGGGTTTTTGGCAAATAATGAAAACCACAGGACGTGAAAATGGTTTGGAAGTGAATTCTAATGTAGATGAAAGGTATAATTTGGAATTGGCAACTGAAGTGGCTTGTAAATACCTAAAAGATGCCAAAGAAAAACTGGGTTCTTGGACTTTAGCCGCTGCCGCATATAATGCAGGTAATGCTGGAATTTCTAGACGATTGAAAGAACAAGATGTTAATAGTTATTATGACTTACTACTTGGTGAAGAAACTGGGCGCTATATGTTTAGAATTGTAGCATTAAAGGAAATTTTAAGGAATCCTTCTGTATATGGATTCAATTTTAACCAAGATCAATTGTACAAACCCATACCAACGTATAAAGTAGAAGTAGATACTGCTGTAACTGATTTCACCCAGTTCGCTGAACGTTTTGGTATTAATTATAAAATATTAAAACTTCATAACCCTTGGTTAAGAGAAAAGAACCTTAATAACAAATCTAGGAAATTATATAATATAGAGATTCCTAAAGAGGGCTACTATAGATCCGCACCATAGTAATTGGATTTTATACAAAACAATCTTTTCGTTATACTTATTGCGTTTAATTATTTATTAGCGCTAACTGCGGTTGTTACCGTTATTCTCAAAAAAATAAATCCAACAAAAACTTTAAGTTACATTATCGTTTTGTTGGTTTTTCCTTTTATAGGGTTATTGGTTTATTATTTATTTGGACAAGAATATAGGAAAACCAAAATTTTTAATCGCAAGCATGTTCTCAATCAATCAGTAATAACAAAGATTCAGAATACAATTAATATAGACCACCAATCCAAACAAGAAATTGAAGAATTACTTGAAGAAAAGTCAAAACTCATTCCGCTTTTAAATCAAAATGACCAATCCAAACTTACGCTAAACAACGATATAGAGATAATTGAAAATGGTGATAAAAAAATAAATTTATTACTAAAGGACATAAAAAATGCTAAGCACCACATTCATTTAGAATATTTCATTATAAAGGATGATGTTACTGGGACCGAAGTATTAAATGAGTTAATAGAAAAGTCTAATGAAGGTATTGATATTAAAATAATTGTAGATGATGTAGGGAGTTCTATTTCCTCTAAAATGAAAAAGAGAATAAAGCATAGTGGTATAACAATGTACCGTTTTATGCCTGTGTTATTTTCAAGATTTACAGGAAAAATGAATTACCGTGATCACAGAAAAATTATTGTTATCGATGGTAAAATAGGATATGTTGGTGGTATAAATATTTCTGATAATTACGTTAATTCAAGAAATCAGCGATTTTGGAGAGATACACACATCAGAGTAGAAGGAGAAGCAGTTTTGCAATTACAAATACTCTTTTTTACTACTTGGGATTTTGTAAGTGAAGGTGATTTAAAAATCGATGATACTTTCTTTCCTGAGCATCAAATTAAAAATAAATTATCAATGCAATTTGCGGCAAGTGGTCCAGATACGGATTGGGCTAATATAATGGAGTCTATTTTTGTAGCTATCACAAATGCCGAAGATTATATTTATTTAACAACACCCTATTTTATACCCAATGACGAAATTGTCACGGCTTTGCAGGTGGCATCGCGCAGTAATATTGAAGTAAAGTTAATTATTCCCAAAAACTCTGATTCATGGATTGCAGAACATGCAACCAATTCCTATGTCGAACAATTATTGAAAGCAGGTATTGAGGTTTATCAATACGAGAAAGGATTTATTCATTCAAAAACTATGATAGTTGATAGTGTGTTTTGCTCTGTAGGTACTGCAAATATGGATTATAGAAGTTTCAACATCAATTTTGAAGTTAATGCCCTTATTTATGATAAGGAGACAAGCGGTACACTTCTATCACTTTTTAATAAGGATTTAGAAGGATCACATAAAATTGAAATTGCACAATGGTCTAAGCGTAGCATATATGCAAAACTACTAGAGGCACTAGCACGGTTAATGGCACCTTTATTATAACTTACTTATCTTCTACTTCTTCTGTTTTGTCTTGATGATGTAGGTTGTCCGTATTGCTGCTTTGGAATAGAAGCTTTTTTCATTTGCTGTTTCATCATCTTAATCTGATCAGCCAGCATATCTCTTTTATCAAGTTTTTGAGCTTCAGCCAATAACTTTTGTGCTTCTTGTTTCCGTCTCTTTGAGAAGGCGATGCCAGCTAAATTTAATTTTGCCATAGCCAAATCATGGTCCATTGACAAACCTAAATTGATTGCGTTTTTAAAGTACTTTTCTGCCTCATTCATATTGGTTTGTGACACCATTATACCATTTAGGTAGTTTAAGTACCCTTGTTGTTTCCTAACCAAGGCTGCTTTTGGGTTTTTTATTTTATCTAACCATTTTTTAGCACCTGGGAAGTCTTGTTTACGCAATCTTAAAAATGCAAGAAGTATAATTTCATTTTTAAAATAAAGAAAAATAAATATTGTCGATAATAGTATGTACATAATACCATTACCAATGTAGCCATCCGTGAATTGATAAATGGCGTAAGCAACTATGAGAGCGACAATGACTAATTTTATATTTTTATTAAACATGTAGTTTTATATTATTTGCAGTGGGCAAAGTTAATAAAAACTAATAGAAATATTTTTATTTAGGTACTTGTTAAAGTAAAAACTTGTTGTATATTTGCACGCAGTTTTTGAATAAGACTTGTACAAAAAAGATATTTAGATTTTAAAAAGATAGGACAATGCCAAAAAGAACGTTTCAACCATCGAAAAGAAAGAGAAGAAACAAGCACGGTTTCAGAGAAAGAATGGCTTCTGTTAATGGAAGAAAAGTTTTAGCACGTAGAAGAGCTAAAGGAAGAAAGAAGTTGTCTGTATCTACAGAATCAAGACATAAGAAATAATGATTAACAATTGTTAATATTTTTAAGGTGTTACTTAGGTGTAACACCTTTTTTTGTACCCTATAGATAATTATTTTTGCACACCAAAAACATATACTCATGCCAAAAGACAAAAACATCAAATCTATTTTACTAATCGGTTCAGGTCCAATTATTATAGGTCAAGCTTGTGAGTTTGATTATTCAGGTTCTCAGGCTTTACGTTCTTTAAGAGAAGATGGAATAGAAACTATTTTAATTAATTCCAATCCTGCAACGATAATGACAGACCCTACTATGGCAGATCACGTTTATCTATTGCCATTAACAACTAAGTCTATCATTAAAATTTTAAAGGAACACCCACAAATTGATGCCGTTTTACCAACAATGGGAGGACAGACAGCTCTTAATCTTTGTATTGAGGCAGATGAAAAAGGTATTTGGGAGGATTTTGATGTAGATATAATAGGTGTTGATATTGATGCTATCAATATTACTGAAGATAGAGAGAAATTTAGAGAATTGATGTTAGAAATTGGTGTTGGCATGGCACCACAAGCAACAGCTACGTCATTCCTAAGAGGAAAGGAAATAGCTCAAGAATTTGGATTTCCATTATGTATTAGAGCATCTTTTACCTTAGGAGGTGCAGGAGCTTCGATTGTATATGATGAAAATGAATTTGATGAGTCATTGACAAGAGGATTAGAAATTTCTCCAATCCATGAGGTCATGATTGATAAGGCAATGATGGGATGGAAAGAATATGAGCTTGAGTTGCTGCGAGATAGAAACGATAATGTTGTTATTATCTGTACTATTGAGAATATGGATCCAATGGGAATTCATACAGGAGATTCAATCACTGTTGCGCCTGCAATGACTTTGTCAGATAAGACTTTTCAGAAAATGCGGGATATGGCAATTCATATGATGCGAAGTATTGGTGATTTTGCTGGAGGTTGTAATGTGCAATTTGCAGTTAGCCCAGATGAAGAGGAGGAAATCATTGCAATTGAAATTAATCCACGTGTATCACGTTCTTCGGCATTAGCAAGTAAAGCTACTGGTTACCCAATAGCAAAAATTGCAGCTAAATTAGCTTTAGGCTACACATTGGACGAGCTGAGCAATCAAATCACAAAATCTACATCTGCATTATTTGAGCCAACCTTAGACTATGTAATCGTTAAAATACCACGTTGGAATTTCGATAAATTTGAAGGTTCAGACAGAACTCTTGGACTTCAAATGAAAGCAGTAGGTGAAGTAATGGCAATTGGTCGTTCTTTCCAAGAGGCACTGCATAAAGCAACACAATCCCTTGAAATTAAACGGAATGGACTAGGAGCAGATGGTAAAGGTTATAAGAATTATGAACAAGTAATAGAGAAACTAACCTACGCAAGTTGGGACAGAGTATTTGTGATATACGATGCCATTCAAATGGGTATTCCATTAAGTCGTATCCATGAGATAACAAAAATTGATATGTGGTTCTTAAAGCAATATGAAGAACTATTCCATTTAGAAAGAGAGATTTCTAATTATAAAATTCAGACTATTGAAAGAGAGTTGTTATTAGAAGCCAAACAAAAAGGTTATGGTGATCGACAAATAGCTCATATGTTAGGTTGCTTAGAAAGTCAAGTCTATAATAAGCGTCGTGAATTAAACATTAATCGTGTTTATAAATTGGTTGATACATGTGCTGCTGAATTTAAGGCTGAGACACCATACTATTATTCGACATTTGAAAGTGAAGTTGAAACTACTGATGGCAAAGTATCAGTTCATAATGAAAGTGTAGTCACAGACCGGAAAAAGATAATTGTTCTTGGTTCTGGACCAAATAGAATTGGACAGGGTATTGAGTTTGATTACTGTTGTGTGCATGGTGTATTAGCTGCTTCAGAGTGTGGTTACGAAACAATTATGATTAACTGTAATCCAGAAACTGTTTCTACTGATTTCGATATTGCTGATAAACTTTATTTTGAACCAGTCTTTTGGGAACATATTTATGACATCATTCAACACGAAAAACCAGAGGGAGTCGTTGTTCAATTAGGAGGTCAAACTGCTTTAAAACTTGCTGAAAAGCTCGAAAGATGGGGCGTTAAAATTATGGGAACAAGTTTCCAATCTTTAGACTTAGCTGAAGATAGAGGTAGTTTCTCTAAACTACTAAAGAAAAATAATATACCATATCCTGAATTTGACACAGCAGAAAGTGCAGAACAGGCACTTGAAGTAGCTGATAGATTAAATTTCCCAATACTTGTAAGACCTTCTTATGTATTAGGAGGACAAGGTATGAAGATTGTTATTAACAAAGATGAACTAGAAGCTCATGTTATTGATTTATTAAAGTCAATACCTGGTAATAAGTTGCTTTTAGATCATTATTTAGATGGTGCAATAGAAGCAGAGGCGGATGCTATTTGTGATGCGGATGGCAATGTATATATTATTGGCATAATGGAGCATATTGAACCTTGTGGAATTCATTCAGGTGATAGTAATGCAACACTTCCGGCCTTTAATCTTGGTGATTTAGTAATGCAACAAATTATTGATCATACACATACTATCGCAAGAGCATTAAATACTGTAGGTTTAATAAACATACAGTTTGCGATAAAAGATGATACGGTTTATATCATAGAAGCAAACCCTAGAGCATCGCGTACTGTTCCATTTATAGCTAAGGCGTATAAAGAGCCCTATGTTAACTATGCTACTAAAGTGATGCTAGGAGAGAAAAAAGTAACAGATTTTAAATTTAATCCAAAGCTTGAAGGATATGCTATTAAACAACCAGTATTTTCATTTAATAAATTCCCTAATGTTAATAAACAATTAGGTCCAGAAATGAAGAGTACTGGGGAAAGTATTTTGTTTATAGATAGTTTAAAGGATGATGCATTTTATGATCTTTATTCTCGTCGTAAGATGTATTTAAGTAAGTAAATACATACTTTATGTTAAAGTTTTGAAGGCATTTGTCTAATAATTATTAACTTAGCTATAAAATAACCTACAATATGAAAAAAACTTTACTCTTATTTACCTTATGTTTACTGTTTAATGGACTGAATGCCCAAGTGTCATTAAACCAAGTAGATGATTTTCAAGGTGGAACAACAGAAAACTGGAGAATTGGTGGTGCAGGAAATGCAACCAATGGCCCTATAAATGTTGCAGACGCTGGCCCTAGTGGCGTTGGTGATAATTGCCTGCAATACACATCACTAGGTGGTGGAGGAGTTGCTAGTAAAATGGTATTTTACTCTCAGAATGAGCAGTGGAGCGGTGATTTTATAACAGCAGGTGTGAATGAGATAAACTTAGATGTAAATGTGCAAACTAGTGCATTAAATCTTAGAGTAGCGATGCAAGGCACTAATGGTACTCGTATTTGTTCTACAAATGCTATAAGCTTACCAGCAAATGGTACTTGGTCTAATATTACGCTTTCTCTAGACCCAGCTGATTTTACAATAGTTGGTGGAGGAGGTGATGCTGCTTCTGTTTTAGCGGATGTTTCTATTTTAAGAATTCTTAGTAGTGCTACTCCAACTTGGACTTCAGTAGATGCTGTTGCAGCTATAATTCAAGTAGATAATATTCTAGCTTCAACATCATTAAGTAATGATGAATTTTCAATTTCGAATACAGAAATTACAATTTCACCTAATCCAGGTAGAAATAAATTAAATATAAAATTGTCAAATACGGATGGGGAAATGAACCTCGAAGTTTATGATGTTTTGGGCAAGCGTGTATACAAAGGACTAATCACCCAATTAGAATCTTCAATAAATGTCACGAATTGGAAAAGTGGAGTATATTTAGTTAGAATTTCAAATAATGAGATAATTCAAACTAAACGCTTTATTAAGCAGTAAACTCTAATAAAATACATACTAAATAAGCCACTTATAATTATAAGTGGCTTTTTTTTTAGAATTCTATAACTACTCTGTAGTCCTTAAGCTGATCTAAATATTCATGAACGTTTTTATACACTAAACTTAAATCTTTATTTTTCATAGCTTCACTCTCGCGTCTCTTAATAGCTTTTATAAATCGTTTAGCATCCATTTTGGTTTCTAATTTTAAACCTGGAACAGTAGTCGTTTTACCCTTATCATCAATAGCTACCATTGTAAAATAAGAAGAGTTACAATGCTTTTTTGATCCAGTCCTAATGTTTTCTGACTCTACTCTAATACCTACGACCATTGAAGACGTACCAACGTAATTTATAGATGCTTTCATTGTAACTAACTCGCCTACCTCAATAGGATTTAAAAAATTCACCTTATCAACAGAAGCGGTTACGCAATAGCTTCTTGAATGTTTTGAGGCACATGCAAAAGCAATTTGATCCATTAATCCCAGAATATAACCTCCATGGATTTTACCACCAAAATTAGTGTAGGAGGGTAACATGAGTTCTGATATTTGAATTCTAGACTCGTCAGGTGACTTGTACATGGTTTATTATAGTTGAGTTTAATTAATCAATATCTTCAGTTGCTCGCTTAATGATGTTTTCAGGTAGTGATTTTTTTGCTTTTGCACCCATTTTCTTGATCTTTTCAACGCGAGAAATAAGGTTTCCTTTTCCTTCAACTAGCTTGTTCATTGCTGATGAATAATCGTTTTTGGCTGCATCAATTTTTTTACCAACTCCAGTTAAATCGGTAACTAAACCTTCAAACTTATCGTATAGAGCACCAGCTTGCTTGGCTATTTCAATGGCGTTTTGCTGTTGTTTTTCATTGTTCCACATAGTGTCAATAGTTCGTAGCGTGGCCAATAATGTAGACGGTGTTACAATAACAATATTTTGTTCAAATGCCTTATTATACAATGAGTTATCCTCATTTATTGCAACTGCAAATGCTGGCTCAATTGGTATAAACATCAAAACAAAATCAGGAGATTCAATGTCATACAAGTCTTGATAGTTTTTAGCGGAAAGCTGATCTACATGTTTTTTTATAGAATTAACATGTGCTTTTAAATAAATATCACGCTCATCTCCATCAGCGTTCACCAAACGTTCATAGTCTGTTAAGGATACCTTAGAGTCAATAATCATTTTTTTTGAGTCAGGTAAATGTAAAACTACATCTGGCATAACACGAGATCCATCTTCGAGCTGAAAATTCTGCTGTACAAAATATTCTCTATCTTTTTCCAAACCAGATTTCTCCAAAACACGTTCTAATACTAATTCTCCCCAATTCCCTTGTGTTTTACTATCACCCTTAAGGGCTTTAGTGAGATTGGTAGCTTCCTTAGCCATTTGCTGATTGAGGTCTTTTAGACCTTTTAATTGTTCTTCTAATGCAGAGTGCATTTTTACACTTCGCATTTGGGTATCTTCAACCTTTTTTTCAAAACCTTGAATCTTTTCTTGTAATGGATTAAGGATATTCTTTATGTTTTCCTTGTTCTGCTCTGTGAATTTATTAGATTTCTCCTCAAGAATTTTGTTGGCTAATAACTCAAAATCTTTGCGTAATTGTTCTTGACGTTCCTCTAATTCTTCATCGCGTTTTAAGTTTTGCTGCTGCAGATTTTCAATTTCGGTATTTCGTTTTGAAAGCTCAGAATTTAGAAATTCCTTATCTCTTCTAATTGATTCACGTTCTGATTCTATTTTTTCAACATTTAGTTTTAAATCGGCAATAGTATTACTTAGTTGATGCTGACGTTCTTCTAAAGCACTCTTATCTCCCTTACTCTTTAAAACTGCAAATTGTAATCCAAGAAAAGCTCCGATACCTGCTGATATTATAATTGTAATGAAAAGTATAAGTGTGTCGTTCATTTTGAAAAGTGTATTTCTCAAAGATAGAGTTTATATACCTAAAATGAAATGGTAATTAGTCTGTTACTAACTTTTTATTCTACTTACTTACCCTAAAACTTCCTGTTGAATTATCGAATGAAATTAGGTCTTTAGGAAATAAAGATTCAAAAACTCCTTCTTTTATCAGATTGCATGGCTGATCGCAAATGACTTCATTGGTTTTCATTACAATCATTGTATCGCAAAGTTGTATGGCTAGATCTATTTCATGAGAAGAAAACAAAATTGTTTTCCCTGTTTCCTTGGTTAGTCTTTGTAATAGTTTCAGGATATAAGCTTTGTGGTACATATCTAAATGCGTAGTTGGTTCATCTAAAACAATAATATCAGTGTCTTGTGCTAAGGCTCTGGCAATCATTACTTTTTGTAATTGACCATCACTAAGCTCATAGCATTTCTTGTTTTTTAAACCGGAGATATTTACCAAGTCCATAGACTTGTTGATTATTTCAGTGTCATTTTCATTTAAATTGCCTATCCAATTGGTATAGGGATGCCTTCCCAAGGCTACCAGTTCATATGAGGATAAATTTTTAGAAGTTAATTGCTCAGTTAAAACAATACTTAATTGTTTAGCTAAGTCTTGAGGGTTAGTAATTGCTAGGTTTTTATTATTAATTATTATCGATCCCGAAAGTGCAGGTTGTACTTTTATTAATGTTCTTAATAATGTTGATTTACCAATTCCATTTGCACCTACTAATCCAATTAGTTTGCCTTTTTCTAATTCGAAATTAATGTTTGATGCAACTACAATATCCTTTTTTTTGGACTTGTAACCAATATAAAGGTTGTTTGTTTTAAGGATGATATTTTGATTATTGTCAGTCATTAAAACATCATTTTACGTTGTCTTACCAATAACCAGATTACTACAGGAGCACCGATTAAAGCAGTAATAGCATTTATTGGCAATATAAAATCACTTGTTGGTAATTGAGCTATACTATCACAAATAAGCATTACTATGGCTCCATATAAGAAAACTGCTGGGAAAAGTATTTTATGGTCTGATGATTTAAAAATTTGCCTCGTAAGATGTGGAATTGCCAGTCCAATAAAGGCAATTGGGCCGGCAAATGCCGTAATAGTACCTGCAATCAAACTGGTTGCAATTATAATGATCAGTCTACTACGTTTTAAATTTAACCCCAGACTTTTAGCATAGTTGTCACCTAATAAAAGACTGTTTAAATTTTTAATTGAAAAAATTGCTAAAAACGATCCTAAAATATAAAGTCCAAAAAACAACGAGAGTTCGTTCCAGGAGAGATTGCTTAAACTACCAAAACCCCAAAATATGTATTGTTGTAATTGTTCTGCCGTACTGAAATATGATAATACACTAACTACTGCTGCAGTGATACTGCCAAACATTAAACCAATAATAAGAATGGCCATAGTATCTCTAACTTTGCTAGAAACTGCTAATACTGCTAAAAGAACTAAAAAACTACCAAGACTCGCGGCAATTACTATACTCCATTTTGAAATTAAATAGGTAGCAAATACTCCACCGAAAAGACCTGATCCTAAAATTACAATAGCTACACCTAAACTTGCACCAGAACTTATACCAAGTACAAAAGGACCAGCCAATGGATTTCTAAATAATGTTTGCATTAATAATCCTGAAATTCCAAGACCTGAGCCAACAAGTGTTGCTGTAATAGCCTTTGGCAACCTAAAATCTCTTATTATTATTAGCCATGTTTCATTTTTTAATGAGCCAAATAAACCTTCAATAACACTGCTTAAAGGTATACTTACAGAGCCTAGACTAATATTAATTAAAAAACATAGTAACAAGACTAATGCTAAAGTGAGAAATTGAACTCGATATTTAATTTTATTATTCAATTAGTTAAATTGTTTAAAGAAAAAAGGTGAATAGTCTTCTAATAATTCCGGATGGCAAATTTTGATCAAGTCCTTAAGTACTAAATCAGGCCTTGCTGTTCCAAGTTCATAATACAAGACACCTCCTGTTGCGCCTGTTGTATTTGAAAATGTATATATTTTTTTGGTTTTAAAGGCTTCAAAATTAGTATATAGGTCACTGGCATCCTCAAGTTGCTTAAAACTTGTGAAGTATGAAGGGTTTATCCAGAGTTCTGCATTTTTAGCCTTATCAATAACTGCTTCAAAACTTAATGCTAAACTACCATTTCCAGTTGTGTGACTCCATAAATAATTTACATTGGCATCTTTTAAAAATTCTGCTTCTGGACTAGAGCCATTTGGCAAATACCAGACATCTTTGTGCATAGCGCCACTTAACACTGAGGGTTTTTTTCTTGCTTTTTTTGCGATTTCTTTTGCATTCAAATAGTCTTTTTCAATTTGATTAAAAATTGAGTTTGCTTCTTTTTCCTTATTAAATAAAACACCAAAGAATTTAATCCATTCAGCTTTTGCGAGAGCAGAGGATTCTACCCAATCACCGTTATAAATTACAGGTATTCCTGCTTTTTTAATTGTTTCAAATGACTTGTTTACACCATCAACTCCAAAACCAATCACTACATCTGGGCTAAGTTCTAAAAGCACCTCGGTATTAATACCTTCATTTTTTCCTAACTCTCTTATTCTTCCGTCATCTATTAGGTTTCTGGTTTTCTGAGAGGATATGTAGTCTGTACCTGGAAAACCAACTAAATTTTGCTCTAAACCTAACAGTTCTAGAGAAGGAATGTGTGTCGTTGATGTTACTACCAAATTATCTATTGGATCAACAATAATGGCACTATACTCACTTTTGTCAAATGACATTGCAATAAGCTCTTTTTTTGAAATAATCAAATATTTATATGATTTATCTGCTTTAGGCCAAGCTTTATGTATTGTAAGAATTTTATAATACTCGTAATCTTCAACAGAAAAGCCTTTAGCATATTTTAAGACAAGACTACGCTGATCTTTGGAAGGTAGATTTCTATCAATAGTTTTATTCTTCGTACAGTTTGAAAAGAACAAAAAAAGTGAAACAAAAAAGAGAATCCTGATTTTCAACATCTAAAATTTCTATCAAAAGTAATATTATTTAAAGTTTTAAGTATTCCCTTAAACAAAATGTTTAATTTCGCACCGAAATGTGGTTTGACTTTTATTTTTAATAGTCGATTAAAAGGGAATCTGGTGAGAATCCAGAACTGTTCCCGCAACTGTAAGCTATAAAGCTTGTTATAACCTTCAATGTCACTGGAATTTTATTCTGGGAAGACCAATAACAAGACGCAAGTCAGGAGACCTGCCAATTTCAACAAATAAGTCAAACTTTCGGGATAAAAGTTTACGTATAGTTCGCTGTATGTTCTCGAGCAATTAAATTAAAATGAACAAAACTAAATGGTTTTGCATACTAGCTATTAGTATGGTAAATGCTGGATTTGCACAGATAAAGCAAGATTCGGTGAAAGTAGAATCGTTAGATGAAATAGTACTAACGGATTCACGTTTTGGATTAAAACGTGAAAATTCTGGAAAAACAGTTATTAAAATTTCAAGAAAAGAAATTGAACAAAATCAAGGAAGAACGGTCGCAGAATTGATAAATACCAAGAGTGGTATAGAAATAAATGGTAGTAGGAGTGTAGCAGGACAAAATCTTGGATATTTTATAAGGGGTGGAAATAATCGTCAAGTTTTAGTGATGATTGATGGTGTTCAGGTTAATGATCCGTCTTTAGTTTCAAATGAATTTGATTTACGTTTATTAGATTTAAATACCATTGAGTCCATTGAAATTCTAAAAGGAGCATCTAGTACTTTATATGGTAATAGCGCAGCAACCGCAGTGATAAATATTACAACTAGAAAGGCGGACACGGAAGAAATTTCCGCTAGTATTTTAAGTGTTTTTGGAACTAATCAAACTCAAGACGATCTTAACTACAATGGTTCAAGTTTTACCAATAATGTTTCAATAAATGGAACCTTAAATAAGTTAACTTATGTTGCTAGTTTTGGAAATCAATATGAAGATGGTCTTTCCGCTGCGAAGGCGGATAACCCTGAAAAAGATCCATTTTCTAGGTATAACACTGGACTAAAAATTGGTTATAAGTTCTCAGAAAAGTTTAGAATCACTGCGTTTGCAAATTTAGATAAGTTTAAAACTGATATTGATGGTTTTCCACCACCAAATTTTATTCTTGCCGACACAGACGATACATTTAGTTCAGAACAATTTAGATATGGAGTAACTCCAAGATTTGAATATAAAAATGGGAGTATACAAGTTAATGCAGCCATTACAAAAATTGAAAGAGAAACCATTTCTGCATTTAGCACTGTTAATGAGGCTGAAAGCATTGTGGTAGATGCATTTAATAAATATGTAATTAATGACAATATCTATACTATAGTTGGTTTAAATTATGGTGATTATAATAGCTCGTTTACTGAAGAGGAAAGCTTCACAAATACAGATCCTTACGCTAATCTAGTTTATGTCTCAGATTTTGGATTAAACCTTAATCTTGGTGGTAGATTTAATAATCATAGTGAATATGGTTCTCAATTCGTTTATAATATCAATCCATCGTATAAAATTGATCTAGATATGGGTTATGCAAAGGTATTTGGATCTTACGCAACTTCGTTTATTGCACCTAATCTGTCTCAGCTTTTTGGTTTTTTTGGTGCCAACCCAAATTTAGAGCCAGAAGAAAATAAAACAGTTGAAGGTGGTCTTGAGTATAATACTAAAGAGGGTATCAGAGTTAGTGGTGTATATTTTAATAGAAATGAAGTAAATACCATAGTATTTAATTCAGCTTACGAGAATGCTTCTGAGGATGCTACCGTACAAGGATTTGAATTAGAAGCTGAAGTGAATATTATTGAAAACCTTCAATTTATGGCTAACTATACATTTACAGAGTTAATTGATGGAGAACGCATACGATTACCTAAGCATAGAGCAAATGCAAATTTGGGTTTTGATTTTTCTGAACAAACATATGCTTCTATCAATCTTCAATATGTTGGTGAACGAAGTGATTTAGATTTTGCGACGTTTTCAAATACAGATTTGGATGCATATGCTCTATTCAACCTATATTTCAGTCATAAAATATTAGATGATAAAATGAAACTATTTATCACACTTGATAATATCTTAAATGAGGATTATTTTGAAATTCTTGGTTATACCACTCGTGGTAGAAATGTAAGTATAGGTTTTAATCTCAATCTTTAAATAAAAAGGCCACTTGAAAAAGTGGCCTTTTATTAATCTATATACATTTCTTTTTCTAAAGGATGGAAGAATTTACTCATATTAACTTCACGTGGAGGTATTTGATATTCATAAAATTCAACATCGCTTCTACCTAATGAGCCAGTAATTTGGAATATAGCTTCCGCCAAAAGTGGTTCATCAACATTTCCAAATCTGCTTAAATTACCTGGAAACTCTGATAAAGATATATCGGGTATTAACCCATCAGATGGTACTAATTGATTATTTACGTTAGATGAGTTTGCTATTAATGGTTGCATTGCATAAGTATGGTTCGGATTAATATTTTCAGTTGAGAAAACAACTGGTGTATCGTATACAGTCTGCGATGCTTGTGTCTTTCCTGCTGTGTTTTCACCAATAACAACAACATTAATATAAGGTTTTAAACTATTAATTAATAGCTCACTAGCAGATGCTGTTCTTCTATTTGTTGTTAACACATAAACCCTTGATAAGTTGAGGCTATTAATAGATCCTCCACCTTCAATAGAAGTAGTAAATAGATAATCTCTGTTACGACTAGAAAGATTTTCATTATACCTTAACTGTGAATATATTTCACCAGTAAACTGTCCTGTAACCATACTTCCCAAATACAATGCTGTCTGTACAGAACCTCCTCCATTATATCTTAGGTCAATAACAAGTTCATCAATATTGGCATTTTGAAATGTTCCAAAAACATCATTTAATTGCCCATCAAAACTATTTAAGAATCCATTGTAAACTATATAACCTATTGAAGTATTATCTACTTCCAAAACATCTGTGTAATGAATTGGGTTTTCAGAATAACTTTGTCTTGTAAGTGTTGTACTTTGAGCATTTAAAGTAACTAAATCATCTTCTGCTTCTGGTGTCCCATTGTCATCATAATCTGCAAAATTCAAGGTGTAAGTTGATTGACCTAAAAGACTGTTTATATTTCCTGTATTTAAAGTTTCACCATCTACGCTTCTGAAAATCATTCCTCTTTCAAGGCCTTCATTATCAGCAACGCTATTATTTAAAACGAGAGTTATAGCACCAAAAACTTCAAATTCACTACCTGGAACAAAATATAAATTGAACTCAAGCCCATTTGTAAGTGTGTTACCTTGCAACAAATTTTGTAAATCGAAGTAATTAGAAAACAATCTACTAAACCTATCCACATCTTCAGGTAAATAAATTAAGGACTCAAATAAGTCTTCTGGAGAATCAAAACCACCAAGGTATGTTGCATACTCTTCATCTGATGAGAATCTGTCATTTGCTAAGTCAGGTATTTCAGATTTATACAAGTAAACGGCATTCATGCCTTTCCAAATAAAATCCGTAATCTCTGAACCATTAATGGCATTGTCATCTGAGTCTTCAAAACAACTGGTAACACACAACAATACCAAACATCCTAACAATAGGGTTTGTATCTTTTTCATCATTTCTTTTTTTTAAAGTAGCAATATTTTACTTCTGTCAGTAAAACTCTAAATTTACTTACATTATTGTGAAAAAAAAAACTTTGTAACAAAATGTAATGTCTATCGTCGTAATGTTGAAGAAGGATAATAACCGACTTCACCACCAATCAAATTAGTAATGAAACAAGCAGATTTTGTAAGCTTAGTAATGCCCTTTAAGGATAAAGTGTTTCGTTTGGCAAAGCGATTACTAGTATCAAGAGAAGAAGCAGAGGACGCAACGCAGGAGATTTTACTTAAGCTTTGGAGAAATAAGGAGAAGATTGGTGAGTATAAGAATGTTGAAGCTTTTTCAATGACAATGACAAAGAATTTTTGTTTGGACAGGTTAAAATCTAAACAAGCACAAAATTTAAAAATTGTTCACAGTAATTATACGGATAGCAATTCGTCATTACAGAAACAAGTTGAAGCGAAAGATAGTATAGACTGGGTTTCGAAAATAATGGAGGAATTACCAGAACAACAAAAAATAATAGTGCAGTTAAGAGATATAGAACAATACGATTTTGCAGAAATTTCAAAAATGATAGACATGAATGAAACAGCAATTAGAGTAGCATTATCTAGAGCACGTAAGACAATAAGAGAAAAGTTAACTAATACACATAGTTATGGTATTAAATAATATAGATAAACTTATAGAGAAATATAATGATGCTGAAACATCGCTAAAAGAAGAAGCACAATTAAGAGCTTATTTTAACGGTGATGATGTGGCACCTCACGTAGAGCACTACAAACCATTATTTCAATATTTTTCTAAAGCACAAGAAGAGCAGTACACAAAAGACGTTCCATTAAAACCTAAGAACAGAACAGTATTTTATCAGTGGATTTCTGTCGCAGCTGTAGCAATTCTAATGCTAGGTATCTTCATTCCTAATTTGATTGGAGGACCAAAAACTCTTGCTGAATACTCGCAAGAAGATCAAGAAATGTATTTGGAAGCCAAAGAAGCTTTAGCAATGCTTTCAAATAATTTCAATCAAGGGACTACAAGTTTAAATACTTTGAACTTGGCATCCGAAAATTTTAATGTTGGTATAGAAAAAGCTAGCCACATTACAGAATTTAGTCAAACAACAAACAAATTATTAAAGAATTAAAAACAAGAAATCATGAAAAAATTAATTTTAATCATCGCAGTAGTGTTTACATCTATGACTGCTTTTAGTCAGAGTGTATTCGATAAGTTTGAGGATAATGAAGAAGTCGCTTCTGTTATTCTGAATCAAAAAATGTTTAAAATGTTAGCTACAATGGGTGTTGATATTGACGACCCTGAAATGAAAGAATATGCTGAAATGGCAAGTAGCATTACAGGATTTAAAGTATTTACAACCGGAGATGAAAAAGTATCTGCAGATATGAAAGCAACTGTAAATAGATATTTAAAATCATCTGATCTCGAAGAATTAATGAGAATTAAAGACGGGGACCAAACTGTAAAGTTCTACGTAAAAGAAGGTAAGGACGATAACCATGTTAAGGAATTATTGATGTATATCACAGGTCTTAAAGAAATGACAAAAGACTCTAATATTGAAATCAATGGTCAGAAGCGCGAGTTTGAAACCGTGGTTATGACATTAACAGGTGATATAGATTTAAGACAAGTGTCTAAAATTACAAACCAAATGGATATTCCAGGTGGAGATCAGTTAAAGAAAGCTGGTCAAAAAAATTAAAATAACATGTTACAATCAATCAAAAAATTAATGGTAATGTTGCTTTTGGTTACGGCTTTTACAAGTTGTAACCAAGGGCCTACTTTACAAACTTATTATGTAGATAATGAGTTACAGCCAGGCTTTTCTTCTTTTGACGTACCTACCAGTGTAGTTAATGTTGAAAAAGTTGAGATGACAGATGAGCAACGGGAAGCGTATAAGTCCGTAAACAAGCTTAACGTTTTAACTTTTGTTTTAAATGAAACAAATACTGAGGATTACAAAGTAGAATTAGAAAAGATCAATACAATACTTAAAAATCCTAAATATGAAGAGTTAATGAGAGGCTCTACTTCAGACGGAAGATTTGTAGTAAAGTATTTGGGAGAATCTGAAGCAAGTATAGATGAGTTGATATTATTTGGTAGTGCTAGTGACAAAGGATTCGCTATAGCCAGAATATTGGGTGATGATATGAATGCTGGAAAAATTATGCAACTCGGTGAGGTACTTCAAAATGCAAATATCGAGGACTCGCAACTTGATGGACTAACAGAATTTTTTAAATAAACTGACAATTATTTAAAATGTTAATGAGAATCGTCTGGGAGTTTATCTTCAAGGCGATTTTTTCTGTTCTTTACCGCAAAAGATATTGCAACAACTACTAACCCAATAAAACAAATAATCAATAGAAACTTAATAATTAAATAGTCTAATACTTCAAAAAGACCTGCTATAAAGAATCCAAGTGTCACTGCAATTACAAAAAGTAAAGCAAGCGTATTATTATTTATGGGGAACCATTTCATATGCCAGTATAATTACTTGGTGATATAGCCTTTAGTTCCGTTTTTATTGTATCGTTCACCTCTAAGGAATCAATAAAACTAGATATGGACTGTTCTGTAATAGCTTCATTAGTTCGTGTTAGACCCTTTAATGCTTCATAGGGATTTGGGTAATTTTCTCGTCTTAAAATAGTTTGAATAGCTTCGGCTACAACTGCCCAATTGCTTTCTAAATCTTGTTCAAATTTAGAGGCATTAAGTAATAATTTACCAAGACCCTTCAAAGTTGATTTAAAGCCTATAAGGGTATGTCCAAAGGGTACACCAACATTGCGTAATACAGTACTATCTGTTAAATCACGTTGTAATCTGGAGATAGGAAGCTTCGCTGAAAGATGCTCAAAGATTGCATTGGCAATACCTAAGTTTCCTTCACTATTTTCAAAATCAATGGGATTTACTTTGTGAGGCATTGCTGAACTACCAACTTCACCTTTTTTTATTTTTTGTTTAAAATAGTCCATTGAAACATAGGTCCAAATGTCGCGATCTAAATCAATTATAATTGTATTGATTCTTTTTAGGGCATCAAAAAGAGCTGCCATATGATCATAATGCTCTATTTGGGTAGTAGGGAAGGAGTGTTGCAGTCCTAGTTTTTCTTGTACAAACTTTGTTCCGAAAGTTTTCCAATCTATGTTTTGATATGCTACTTTGTGCGCATTAAAATTACCAGTAGCTCCACCAAATTTGGCTGCACTAGGCACATCATTGAGCAGATTAAATTGTTCCTTTAGTCTCACAGCAAAGACTAATATTTCTTTTCCTAATCTTGTTGGTGATGCAGGTTGACCATGTGTTCTTGCCAACATTGGTATATCTTTCCATTCACTGGCGAGACCTTCAATTTTTTCCAAAAGAGTAAAATATTCAGGGACATATACGTCATTCATAGCATCCTTGATACTCAGCGGAATAGCAGTATTGTTAATATCTTGAGATGTTAATCCAAAATGGATAAACTCTTTATAATCAGATAAACCAAGCTTATTAAATTTTTCTTTAATAAAATATTCTACTGCCTTTACATCATGGTTGGTAACTTTTT
The DNA here is from genome assembly GCF_046762865.1 of Winogradskyella sp. A2. Lineage (NCBI taxonomy): Bacteria > Pseudomonadati > Bacteroidota > Flavobacteriia > Flavobacteriales > Flavobacteriaceae > Winogradskyella > Winogradskyella sp. A2. Next base: position 180,756 of record NZ_JBKQXM010000003.1, on the reverse strand, counting down.
CAATTTCTTTAATTTCAGAGGCATCAATTGGGGTAAAATTTCTATATATAGCACGTAAATCCTCAAATGCCGATGGTGAAACCGACTTTAATTGAGGTAATGGAATCTCACAAAGGGCAATAAAGTATTCTATTTCAACTAAAACTCTATATTTAATGAGAGCTTCTTCAGAAAAGTATTTACCTAAAGAATCTACTTTAGTTCTATATCTACCATCTATAGGTGAAATTGCATTAAGCGATGTTATGGCCATGTGTTGTTTAATTTGAAGCCTCAAAGATAAGGATTAAGTTATAAGTTTAGATATGTCTTAATTGTTTTTAGAATGACATTTTGGTACAATAACACCAAGCATTTTTAATACATATTTCGCTCGAGCCTTAAAGCCAGAAGATTGATGACTATAATCGCGTTGTAAGATTAGTTTTAATTCTTCATGAATCCAATCAAATTCAGTACCCAAGTAGTATAAAGTAGCCATACTATATGCTTTTACAGCTACTTTTTCATCATTTATCATCCAATCAAAACTTACTGCTATAATTTGTTCTTTGTGTTCCGTGTTAAGATATTTAAGTATTCTTGGATCATGTTTTTTATAATTTAACTCAATAATGATTTCAATAATTTTTGCACAAGGTCTTATAGCGGAATCTAATTGTAGTTTTGAAAGGTTGGCTACAAAATAGTTTAAATGGGGTAATATAAGATTGATATTTTCTTTACATGCAAATTCTAAAATCCAAGCAGCACGAGTAGAAATTTTATCATTTACCATAAACAGTATTTCTATCAATGGATTTACCAACTCAGAATCAGCCAAAACAATATTTGCATATTTAGCTCTGCACTCACGTGTGGCATTTACATAATTTAATTCGTTGTAAAGTTGGTCTTTTGTCAAAACGTTTATTATTTTTAATCCTTCTAAATTAATTAAAAATCATGATAAAAACACTCCTTAAAAAATTAGGTTTGGCAGTTCTAATTGTCATAGTCTTGGCTCAGTTTTTTGGACCTGAAAAAAACGATGGAGATATAACAAGCATTGAACCTTTTTTAGTAGATACCAATCCACCAGAAGATGTAAAATTAATTCTTAAAAGTTCATGTTTTGATTGTCACAGCAATCATACTCGTTATCCTTGGTATAATAATATTACACCAGTAAACTATTGGTTGGCAGATCATGTAAGACACGGTAAAGGTGATTTTAACGTTTCTAAATGGAATGAGTATTCAGATAAAAAGAAGGATCACAAATTAGAGGAATTGGCCGAAGAAGTTGAAGAAAAACACATGCCATTACCAAGTTATACTTGGACACATAAAGAGGCGGATTTAACTCAAGAACAAATTGATGCCATAGTAGAATGGGTGAATACAGCAAGAATTAAATACGCCTTTCTAAAAGAAGCACAGTGATCAAAAAGCTTCTGATTATTGGTTTTGTTTGGCCAGAGCCCAAAAGTTCTGCAGCCGGAAGCCGAATGTTGCAACTTATTGAGCAATTTCAAAATCAGAATTACAGAATTACGTTTTGTTCTACAGCTAATAAATCAGATAACACCTTTGATTTAACGCAAATTGGTGTTACCACCGAATCTATTATTTTAAATGATTCGTCATTTGACGGTTTTGTAAAAAAACTAAATCCTGATATTGTATTGTTTGACCGATTTATGACTGAAGAACAATTTGGTTGGAGAATTTCTGAACAATGTCCTAATACAATTAGAATATTAGATACTGAAGATTTTCATGGACTTAGAAAAGGTAGGGAATTGGCTATAAAAGCAAACGAAGATTTTAGCATTGAGTATCTTCAAAATGATGTTACTAAACGCGAAATTACAAGTATTTATAGATGCGATTTAAGTTTAATTATTTCTAAGTTCGAGATGGACCTTTTGATCAATGATTTTGAGATCTCTGAAGATTTGCTCCTTTATTTACCATTTTTAATTGATGGACCTTCATCTAAAGAAAAAGAATCGTTACCAAATTTTAAACAGCGCCAAAATTTCATAATTATTGGTAATTTTTTACATGCACCTAATTATGATAGTATTCTTTATTTAAAACAATCTATTTGGCCTTTGATTAGAAAGGAATTACCAGAAACCGAATTGCATATCTATGGCGCTTATGAATCTCAAAAAGTTTTGCAATTAAATAATAGTAAGGAAGGATTTATTATTAAGGGTTTCGCTGAAGATGTAAATACCGAAATGCAGAAGAGTAGGGTTTGTTTGGTGCCTCTCAGATTTGGTGCAGGATTGAAAGGAAAAGTGTTTGATGCATTTAAAAATGGTACACCTTGCGTTATGTCATCAATTGCATCCGAAGGAATTATTGAGAATTCAGAATTAATTCAAAATAATCCCAAACAATATGCTAATAAAGCCATAGAGTTTTACACCAATATTGACTCATGGAATCATGCACAAGAGATAGGTTTTAATACCTTGAAAGTACAATTTACTAAAGTGGTTTTTGTAGAAAAATTTAGAATGAAGCTAACCAGCCTTCAAAAGGCATTACCAACGCATCGACAAAATAATTTTATTGGTCAGATTTTAATGCATCAAACAATGCAAAGTACCAAGTATATGAGTAAGTGGATTGAAGAAAAGAATAAAAACTAATTACTCATGCTTTAGTATTGAGTACACTTAATTGTTTGCCAAAAATTGCTGCAACTCCGCTTGCAATTCCACCCACAAGTCCTGTAATTATAAGTAAAAGATATACATTCCCGTTTAGTGATAATAAATCTGCTATGCGTTCGCCTAGTATGAAATCATTACTTGATCCCATTAAATAACTTAGCACTACCCATAGAATAAATATGGCCAAAAACGGAACTAAAAACACTGTAAATCGTTTTAGAGGAATTAAAAATGCAGTAATTATCGAAGCTATCATTACAGAATACCAACCCATAAATAGTGATAAGACATAGGCAATTATAATAGTTGCTATAAAATTGATGATATTCTTATTCATTTGAGTTAGGTTTTAAAGTTTGAGTACCGATGATTTTATCGTTAGCTTCATTGAACGGCAAGAAATTGAGTTGATGATATTTACCAACTGCCCAATCATCAATAAAATTATCATAATATTTACTTCCAGGATTTCCAGATTGTCCACCTGGATAAATACCTAAAGCAGTAGGAGGTGAGGTCATTTCTACAATCATTCGCCAAGAAGGTCCCCAATTTCGGCCAGCTGCGTTTACTGTATTTCTGTCACCACCAATTGGTAAATCAAATCTTGAAAACGCTGGTAGGCCCTGTAATAAATGTGCAACATAAGTACCTTTATAGTACTGCCAATTGAAGGCTCCATTTTCAGCTTTCCATTTACTAAGTTCATTGGCTGTTTCTTTAAAAGCTATTAAGAATAGGTCGTGTGCTGTTTCTTTTTCCGGTGTTTCCAGAATGTCCATAAAATCATCTTCAGGATTGTTCTTTAGCATAGAAATAGCGTTGTAAGCAAAAGGTTTATCCAGCACCATGTCTTCTTTCTGATCGTATTCGTCCCAGATCAGAACATATAAATTAGTCCACCAAGAATCCCAAATGCTGGGTGCAAGCTTATCTATATTACTATTGAAATCCCAATCCTTAATAATATCTAGAATCTCATGTTCTTCAGAGGTTAAACTAGACGTATCCATGTGGTCAAACATATACGGTAACAGTTCAGAAGCTTTTTTATTAAAGTTGGTATTTTGTAAATCCTTAAAATCTTGAATATCGAATTTCTCCTTAGATCTAAAGAAATCATTAATCACTCTGTTTCGATACGAATCGTAACCATCATTAAATACATAAAAAGGATAAAGAGAATCTGTTGGGTGCTGATTGGATGAACTTATAAAGCCTCTTTCTGGATTTTTGGTATGTGCATTAAATTCTCTAGGAATATAGCTTTGCCATTCATGGTCTGGATTACTACCATCCATTAAAAATTTTCCTTGACCTTCCCATTTATTAGGAAACAATCCTTGAATCCAAATAGCAATATCACCTTCTGTAGATGCAAATACAAAATTCTGCGCGGGTGCTACATGATTAGCTAGTGCCTCTTTATAGTCCTCGTAATTTTTTCCATTATTCAGTTTTAAAAATAGGCTTACAAAATCATGTCCAATATGACCAGCCCATTTCATCGCGTAACCTACTTTTTCGCTATCGCCTTTAAAATTATGGTCATAACTAACCGGACCATGACGTGTGTACATTACAGAATCTTTAAAGGTTTCCTTTCCTTTAATTTTTATGTCTTCCACTCTAATTGTAACGTCACTCCAACCACCATCGTATTTATATTTTGTTCGGTCTTCATTAAATTCAATTTTGTACCAATCTTTAACGTCTCTCGTGGCATTTGTTTCTCCCCAAGCTATATGCTCATTAAAACCAGAGATAATTCCAAGAGTACCAGGTAGTGTTGCTCCCATGGAGTTGTGCTCTGGTGTGGCAATCTGCATCACATACCATATTGATGGTAAGTTTAATCCTAAATGTGGATCATTAGCCAAAATAGGATTTCCTGAATACGACTTGCTAGGACCAACAGCCCAATTATTACTTCCATTATGTGGACTAGGTTTTTCCATTACGGTAGAAACCAAATCCATTGGCAATTCAGTCTCAGGTATTGGTGTTTTTTTAATATCAATAAAACTCCAGTCGGTTTCTGTTGGAACAACAGGGTCGTCAAAATCGTAAAAATCTGGATACAGTATATCAAATCTGTCTTTTCCAAATTCTCTTAAAGCGTTAGTGTATTCAAAGTCCGAATCCCTTCCGCATAACATATCCGTCATATACATCAATAAATGCATAGTTTTATCTATAGTCCAAGCTTCTGGTTTGTAATCCAGTAACTTATATTCTACCGGATAATTTTCGGGTTGTAACTCACTAATATATGCATTGACACCATCACAATACGCTTGTATATGTGATAGCGATATTTCATCTTTTTGGATTACCTCTAAACTATTTTCTGCGCCATAAATCATTCCTTTTCGGCGTTGTTCCCTATCGTAATTTAAAGCAGATTCCCCAATAATTTCTGAGAGTCTTCCTGCAGCAGCAAAGGTTTGAAACTCCATCTGCCATAGCCTATGCTTTGCAGTAATATAGCCCTGTGCTTTATATAAATCCGTGTTATTTTGGGCAAATAGGTGAGGTATTAACTGCTCATCGTAATGAACAGTAACTTTATCCTTAAGCCCTTCAACTAAAACTTCCCCATTTAATGTTTCATCAGTTTCATTTAGCCAAACACCAGTATATGGATTTAAGAACTTTCCTATTGGTGGAATGGAGCCAAACTTTGTATTTAGAGCATAAAAAATTCCTATGGAGAGTGCAAAGGAAATTACAATTTTAAGGTATTTCATTAGTTGTATTTTATGAAGCACCTAAATTAAAAAATAATATTTACTCTATAGTAATTGAATCTATAAGTAGATTAAAGCTTTCCTCTTTTTTATTACCTATAAGGAATGCGATTTCTTCCATTTGATTACCTTTATAATTTGGCATATCTAATCTATAACCTCTAAAAGAAGCATACATTATATTAAAAGGTATAGTTATGGTTTGCCATTCACCACTAGTCTTAAATTCTGTAATATAAGAGTACCGATTATAACGACTGTCCTTTACTCTAAACTGATAGTTCTTACCATCGCTCTTTATTCTTAAAACAAATTTTGAATAGCTTTTACCATCTATTTTATTGAAATTGTGTCTAAGGGAAGAAAAGCCGCCATTATTCTCTAATGAAACTTTCCCATAAAACTCAACATGTCCGTCTTTATTGATTTTAAAACTTCCATCAGACCTTCCTCCCATAACAACATCATCAACTATAGTCCAATAGGATAAATCACTGTTTTTGTTAAAGTTAAAAATGGTCATATTTTGAATAAAAGTTGAAACTATTAATAGGTAAATAATTCTCATTCCATTGCTTTTTGTAAAGATACAATCGCTATATGGAATTGGATTTTACTTTTTGAAAACTTTATAATTTTGGTTAGTATTTATTTACAGCCAGTTATAGTAGAATTTGTGGGAGAAAAATTATCTAAGGACTAATTTTTTAACCACTTGTTTTCCCAAAGATTCATTGAGCATTGTTACAATCTTTTCATTACCGTAACTCAATTCTTCTCTAAGTACACTGGAACTGAGTTGAACATATAATGTGTCATGTTTTAATTCAATGGCCGTAGTATAATTATTCACACCATTACCCATAAGATTAGCCCACGCTTCTCTAACATTAACCTTATCTAAACCAGATTGTAGATTATTGGTTTGTACAAACTCCTTAAGGATGTCTTGTATTGGTTGGTTATCGTTTTTGCGCTTAGCCATTATATGGTATTTAGAATAAATATTTAATTATTCAATCTCTAAATTAATCGGTTGATATCGCTTATATAAATATACGACGTTATTCTCATTCAATACTTTCAATTGATCTTTAGAAGCCTCTAAGACTGTTTCTTTCCAATTGGAATAAAGTGTAGTGTAATATAAATTTAACTTGTTGTCTTCAATTTTAGCTGTAATAGCTTCAGCATCATCAGATGTGTAGTAGGTGTCATTAATACCAGGTTTCATCTTTTTTCTAAACCCCTTAAGACTATCATTAAGCTGAATAAAATCAATGGTTTCATTAATTGAATATTGTCGTTTTGTACCATCAGATAGAATAACTTCTTGTATCTCCCAGTATCCATTTAAATGTTCAATGTAGTTTTCAGGATTATTTGAACAAGACATTATTACTGCAAAGCATATTAAAATAATCTTTCTCATAATTTAAAGATTTTATAAGATTGATGAATCTGTTTTACAATATTTTCGGTTCTGTCAGCATGCGTATCGCTAATAAAAATTTGACCAAAATGATCATCATCTACAAGGCTTATTATCTGAGCTACTCTATTTTCATCTAGCTTGTCAAAAATATCATCTAGCAGAAGTATCGGTGATACACCACTTTGTTGCTTAATAAAGTCAAACTGAGCTAATTTTAGGGCAATTAAAAATGACTTCTGTTGTCCTTGACTCCCAAACTTCTTTATAGGAAATCCATCAATTAAAAAGACCAAATCATCCTTGTGTGCACCTACGCTTGTGTATTGCAAAGCTTTGTCTTTGTTGAGGTTTTGTTCGAGAAGTTCAATTAATTTTTTTTCAAATAAATCACTTTTATAATTCAAATTTATGGACTCACTGCTTAAGCTTATGGCATTGTAACGTTGCAGAAATATTGGTATAAAAGTCTTTAAAAACTCATCACGTTTTTTAAAAATTTCTGTACCATAATTTGATAATTGTTCATTATATATAGCTAATGTGTCTGCATTAAATGTATTATTGAGTGCAAAATACTTAAGCAAGGCATTACGCTGAGATAAAACTTTATTATATGAAATCAGGGTTTTTAAATAGCTTTTATCACTTTGAGAAATAACACTATCAATAAATTTTCGCCGCGTATCACTACCTTCAATAATCAAATCCCTGTCTGTTGGTGAAATAATCACAAGAGGAATAAAACCAATGTGTTCGCTAAATTTCTCATAGGCCTTGCCGTTGCGTTTAATAACTTTTTTTTGGCCTCTTTTAAGTGATACAACTATTTTTACTGAGTGTTCATTCTTAGTGAAAGTTCCATCTATAACAAAAAATTCCTCACCATGTTTAATATTCTGTAGAGCCACAGGATTAAAGTAGCTTTTTCCAAATGCTAAATGATAAATAGCATCAAGAGTATTTGTTTTTCCAATTCCATTTGCACCAACAAAACAATTAATTTTAGAGTCAAAATCGAAAACCTGGCTTTCAAAATTTTTATAATTAACTAAGGATAGTGTGTTTAGATTCATACAAAACGAATGATTCGCTTATTTTTATTGCCGTAGCTAAGGGATTTTTGAACAAAAATTATTCAAAAATAACAAATAAATAGGCTTTTAAATCCCAATAAAAATTTTATTTTTGCGCACGCATAAATTGACAAAAAATGGCAACGTACAAGAAAAGAGGCTATAAACCAAAAACCAAAAAGGAGAAGGTAGAAATTGCTGAGGAAAACTCAACAACAGCAGAGGTGTTTAAGTCACTAGACGAGGGAGCTTCTAAGACCGAGCAATGGGTTGTGAAAAATCAGAATTATATTTTTGGTGTAATTGGGGCCATTGCAATAGTGGTATTGGGCTTTTTAGGTTACAATAAATTTATAGCTGAGCCTCAGCAGAAGGAGGCAATGAATGAGATGTATCAAGCTAAAAAATATTTTGAAGAAGCTGTCAATGGAGTTGAGTCTGATTCGCTGTACAATATGACTTTAAATGGAGGTGAAGGAAAGTATGGTATGTTAGATATAATAAATGAGTATAGTGGCACTCCTGCGGCAAATTTAGCTAGCTATTATGCTGGTATGTCTTACCTTAATTTGAAAGACTACCAAAATGCCATTACTTATTTAAGTGATTTTTCTAGTAACGATAAAATGCTAAACCCAATCTCTAAAGGCGGTATTGGTGATGCATTTGTTCAATTAGAGCAATTGCCAGAAGGCCTAGAATATTATGAAAAGGCGATAAATGCAAACACTAATGATTTTACAACACCCTTATATTTATTGAAAGCGGCAAGAGTTGCAATTGATTTAGAAGAATACAGTAAAGCACTAGGCTTTTTAAATAGAATAAAAAAAGAATTTTCTGCGTCAACTGAGGTAAGTCAAGCAGATGTATTAATCGGTAAAGTAGAAGCAAGCTTATAAATTATGGCCACTGCAAATCATAATTTATCAAACTATGATAAAGCAACAATCCCAAATGCGAAAGATTTTCGGTTTGGGATTGTTGTTTCAGAATGGAACGATAAAATTACTGAAGGATTGTGGCAAGGTGCTTTCGATGCTCTTATTGATTGTGGTGCACTCAAGGAAAATATCGTTCGCTGGAATGTTCCTGGTACATTTGAGTTAACTTATGGTGCGGCCAGAATGTCTAAAAGTATTTATGCAGATTCTGGAATGCTCGATGCTATAGTTGTTATTGGATGTGTAATTCAAGGCGAAACAAAGCATTTTGATTATGTTTGTGAGGGTGTAACACAAGGCATTAAAGACCTTAACTTAAAAGGTGATATTCCTGTAATATTTTGTGTATTAACAGACAATAATGTTCAACAGTCTATAGATCGTTCAGGAGGTAAGCATGGCAATAAAGGTACAGAAGCTGCAATTACGGCCATAAAAATGGCAGAGTTGAGAAAAAGTACCAAATAGTATTTTTTGATGTAATTACCCTTTTATTTTCTTTTTTTTAATCTGGTCGAGTTTATAAATTGGCAGGCTTTTTGTTGATAATTTTAAGCAATTATTAAGCAAAAGATCACTCTATTTTAAGTACTTTTGAATTAGATCAAGGTGTAATTACAAGACAATTTGTTAAAGCAACGTAGAAATAGACGTTTTGGTGAAAAGCTTCGTTTTAGAGATTCTGATGAAAAGGATAAGAAAGAGAAACTTGAGGCTAGATGGGATGAGTTGAGAAATAATACTAACCGTAGAGGTAATATACTCACATCACTCCCGTTTTTAATCATATGCTTAATTGCACTATTTGTAATAATGTATATCCTTGAGGGATATATTTAATAAGGATATTATGGGACCAATAAAATTCACCTTAATTAAAAGATTACCTCGAAACAAGAGGTTCAATTATACACCGAGATATTATAAGGGCAAGGAAGATGCAGATCATTCTAAGTACACTACGAAATTTGATGCTTATGCAGACACTTATAATAAGAACGACTTTTCTGGTCAATGGCACGAAAGTAGAATAAGAAATAGAACACGAAATAATTCTGGTTTTAATAAAACAATCCTAATCTTAATTGCCATTTTTGTTTTAATCTTCTTGTACATTATAGACTTTGACTTATCCATATTCTCTTTAGGAAACTAATGGCAGATATCATTCAACTATTACCAGACCATGTTGCTAATCAAATTGCTGCAGGTGAAGTGGTGCAACGTCCGGCTTCTGTTGTTAAGGAGTTATTAGAGAACTCAATTGATGCCGATGCGAAAGATATAAAGCTTATCGTTAAAGATGCGGGAAAAACCTTGGTACAGGTTATCGATAATGGTAAAGGAATGAGCGTCACTGATGCACGTTTAAGTTTTGAACGGCATGCTACGTCAAAAATCAGAAATGCTGAAGATTTATTTCAATTAAACACCAAAGGCTTCAGAGGAGAGGCCTTAGCAAGTATTGCAGCTATTTCACATGTAGAATTAAAGACTAAGAAAGTTGAAGACGAGCTAGGTACAGCAATTGAAATTGAAGGTAGTAAAGTAATGTCTCAAGAAGTTGTTGTAACACCTTCAGGTACATCAGTTTCTGTTAAAAATCTTTTTTTTAACATTCCAGCTCGGCGAAATTTTTTAAAATCTGATACGGTGGAATTGAGGCATATTACTGATGAGTTTCATCGTGTTGCATTAGCACATCCAAGTATCGGTTTTACCTTTTATCATAATGGCAGTGAGTTGTTTAATTTGCCACAAGAAAACTATAGGCAACGAATAGTTCATGTTTTTGGAACTAAAACTAATGAGCGGTTAGTACCAGTTGAAGAATCTACTGAAGTACTAAAAATCAATGGTTTTGTAGGTAAACCAGAGTTCTCAAAAAAGTCTAAGTCAGAACAGTTTTTCTTTGTCAATAATAGATTTATAAAAAGTCCATATTTAAACCATGCCGTTAAGGCCGCTTTCGAAGGTTTAATAAAAGATGGATATCATCCAAGTTATTTTTTAAATCTTACCGTTGATTCTAAAACGATAGATATTAATATACATCCTACAAAAACTGAAATTAAGTTTGATGATGAACATACGTTGTATGCAATATTGAGATCTTCGATAAAGCATAGCTTAGGGCAATTTAATATTGCACCAGTTTTGGATTTCGACCATCAGAATCAATTTAATACACCTTATAGTTACAAGGATAAAATTGCAAACACTCCAAAGGTTGAAGTAGATAGAGGTTTTAATCCATTCAGGGAAGACATAAGTGGAAGTAATCCTAATACACAAAAAAGTACTTTCAAGACCAAACCGAGCGAATCTTGGGAAGGATTATATGTTGGCTTGGAATCAAAAAGTAATTTTATTGAACAACCAATTGGTGAAATAGCTCTAGAAAGCGAGACTAAATCAAAATCTTTCTTTGATGATAATGGGCAATCAATTGAAACCCGTAAAACTACTTTTCAATTACAGCACAAGTATATTGTAAGCACTATTAAGTCTGGCATGTTAATTATAGATCAAAATAGAGCTCATCAACGTATATTATATGAGGGTTTTCTAAAACATATCACAATTAAAGAGGCAACAAGTCAACAATTATTATTTCCTTTAGAACTTCACTTTTCGCCAAATGAATTGGAAATATTAAATCAAATAAAGAGTGATTTAGAACATACAGGATTTGTATTTAAAGATGTTAGCAATAATAGAATTATAATTTCAGGAGTGCCTGTTGGTGTTGCTGAAAGTGAGGTTTCTATCATTTTAGAACAGCTGATAAGTGACATAGAAAATGAGGTGCCAGATACTAATTTTAGTGCTACGGATTTATTAGCCAAATCAATGGCCAAAAGTCTTGCTATTAAAAATGGTCAAAATTTAAGCAATACAGAACAGGAGCATTTAGTGAATAGTCTATTTGCATGTAAGGAACCAAATTTATCACCAACAAATAGACCTACATTTATTACATTGGGCGTTGATGATATTGAAAAAAAATTCAAGTAGTTTATGAGACAAGGAATAACTGATGGTGTAAAACACTTGTTGATTATTAATGTTATTGTGTATGCATGTATGATGCTATTGGGTAATAATGGAGAACTCTTTATGCAGTGGTTTGCACTTTACTTTCCAAAAAACGAATTATTTCAACCATGGCAGGTACTAACACACATGTTTATGCATAGCAATGTCACATTTGCTCATATTTTATTTAACATGTTTGCGCTTTGGATGTTTGGCACAGCAGTAGAGCAGATATTTGGTATGCGTAAGTTTTTAATATTCTACTTATTATCAGGTTTTGGAGCCGCAACAATTCAAATAGCATTTTTATATTTTCAATTTAATTCGGGTTTAACAACATTAATAAGTGCTGGATTTGGAGAAACTGAGATTATTAATACTCTTGCTAATGGAGAGTATAATACAAGATGGGTAACGGTTTTAGGTGAAGACTTAAATAGTTTTGTTGGTTCATACATTGCACCAATGGTTGGTGCGTCAGGCGCAATAATGGGTGTTTTGGTGGCATTTGGAATGTTGTTTCCAGAGTCAAAGTTGATGCTTATTTTTCTACCAATACCCATAAAAGCAAAATATTTTATTCCGGCAATTATTGGGCTAGATTTGTTTTCAGCCTTAACTGGTAGTTCAATTTTTAGTCCTAGTAATACTGCTTATATGGCTCATGTTGGTGGAGCACTCACAGGGTTTTTACTTATGTATTTTTGGAAGAAAAATGAGAGAGATAAATACCGTTGGAATTAGTTATGAGTACATTTAAAGATCTTAATTACAAGTATAATAACCTTGATCTATTCGGTAAAATAATTGTTATTAATGCGATTATTTTCATATTAAATTTTTTGATGACCATTTTTTTGAAATGGGATATTGCACAGTATTTTGTGCTTCCGTCTAGTTTTATGGATTTTATCCTTCAACCATGGTCAATAATAACTTATGGTTTTTTCCATAGTGGATTTTGGCATATTCTTTTTAATATGCTACTACTATTTTATCTTGCTCGAGTTACTACTAATTTGTTTAGACCTAAGATGATGCTCAATGTATTTTTTTTAGGAATTATATTTGGAGGAGTGGCATATATGGCAGTAGCTAATATACTGCCTACTAACTTATTCAGAGTTCGTGGTGTATTGTTAGGATCATCAGCTGGAGTATCTGCTTTATTGATGTTTGTTGCTGTTTACATGCCTGAAACACAAATACGACTTTTTAATGCGTTCAATATAAAATGGAAACATATAGCAATTGTATTTGTTGCTTTTGACGTATTTAGATTGTTTTTAGGCTTAAATCAAGGCGGCTACATTGCTCATATAGGTGGATATTTATTGGGTTACGTTTATGCTTCAAGACTTCTCAAAGGAATAGACATTGGTTCTGGTTTTGAACGCATGATGGACGGATTGTTTAGTTGGTTTAAACCAAAATCAAAGTTAAAGACGGTTCATAGAAAAAAAGGAAAAAGTGGCTATGCTGGTAAAACAAAGCAAGAGTTTGAGGCGTTTAATAAGCAAAAGAAGATTGACATGATACTGGATAAGATTAGTAAAAGTGGTTACGACAGTCTTACTTCAGAAGAAAAAGAGTTTCTATTTAAAGCCGGTAAGGATTAACAATTAATGAAAAAATTAAATTTTTGGAATAAAATAATTTTCACCATCAATTCATTGGTGGCTTTTTTATTGCTGATTTCTTATTTATTACCTTATGTTCCGCCAAAAAGTTTTGCAACTATATCCGCACTAAGTTTAAGCGTTCCAATTTTAATAATACTAAACATATTATTTTTTATTTATTGGTTACTGCGAGTTAAGAAACAACTCCTTTTGTCCTTATTGGTTTTAGTCCTTGGATGGAATCATGTGACCTCTCTATATAAATTCTCATCATCATTAAATGAGAAGGATGAGGACAATATTTCTATTATGTCTTTTAATGTAAGGTTGTTTAATCGATATCAATGGTTGCCTAGTAAAACGATAAAGGAAGATATCGTTGATTTTATCAAATTAGAAAATCCAGACATTTTTTGTTTACAAGAATATAGGAGTGGAAACCCTATTGATTTAGAAAATTATTACAACTTCAACGGAAGATTTAGACCAGATATAAAGCAAGGTATGGCCATGTTTTCAAAATATCCAATAATAAACGGTGGTTCCTTGGATTTCCCAAATTCTAATAATAATGGATTATTTATGGATATAGTTAAGGGTAAAGATACCATAAGGGTTTATAATGTTCATCTTCAGTCTTCAGGTATTAATACAGATGTGGAATCATTGAAAAACGAACCTTCAGATGGTTTGTTTTCTCGTATAAAAAATGTATTTCAAAAACAACAAGAACAAGCTGAGCTTATAAATCAGCATAGATCTAAAACAAGTTATAAAACTATTGTAGCTGGAGACTTCAATAATACTGCGCATTCCTACGTATACAATGAAATTAAAGGCGATTTATTAGATACCTTCGAAGAAGCTGGCAATGGTTTTGGACGAACTTTTGACTTTAAGTTTTTTCCGTTTCGGATTGACTTTATCCTTGTAGATGAGGCATTTAAAGTAAATGGGTTTAAGAATTACAATCAAAAACTATCCGACCATTATCCAATTAAAGCGACAGTTAATCTAGATTAAAAGACAGTCTGCACTATCAGCTATGATATGACCTAGCAAACCAATTGCGAAAAGTCTTGTTTTGCCTGGTATTAATAAAACGAGATATACCATAATAGCATAATAAGAATGAAGAGGGTGAAAGGTAATACTGCATCTGCTCGGATCAAATATTGGTGAAACAATTAGGTGGTCTAAATCAATAATAAACGCCAGGAGCATTATTAAATATACTTTAAACCATTTTTTTCTAAAAAACAATAATGCAATGGCCAAGGGCAATAAGAGATGTAATCCGTAATGAATTATTGGTTTAAGCATTAGTCAATTTATTGTCTGGTCAAGTACAATTCTGTATTTGGGCCTTCATTAAATAATAAATCTAGAATACTAAGATTAGAGATAAATCCATATTTTTGAGAAAAGACTTGTGTGTAAGGTGAATTAGTATAGACACTATGATTTCGATTAACCAGATTCCTGTAATCCTCAAGGTTATTAATATCCTTCTTAAAGGATTGTGTATAAGAAATATCGAAATCTACTTGAAGGCAACTTTGTAGTAAATCAAAACATTTCAAATTTAGATCTAATATAAAATCGAATTTATCTTTGAATAAGGGCATTAAATCATCGATATAATATTCAAAAAATGGTGACATTCTATAAGCAGATTCTAAGGACTTTAAATGAAGTTTTTGCCATTCATTGTCATTAGCAATTCGTACATCCTTATATAACTGTCGGTTTTTTTGAGAGTAAGCCACAGGCACCGTTAATGCCAACTTGCCATTTGCACCATAAATTTCAGTACGATTTCTATACGTCTGTTTTTGATAGTTATCACATACCTCAAGGTAGAGTCTCTTGGTATTTATAATGGCTACAAAATGTGCAATATTTGGAAAATAAGTTGGATGTAGTAAACTGTCCATTAATCATCTAATACTACTTATTAGCCTTAGCCTTTTTCTTTTTTCTCCATTTATTGAAGAATGTAATGCCAAAAACAACAACAATAAATGGAATTAAGTATGATGTTCTTTGGCCACTACCGCTTACAGTTGTAAATATTCTATCCCAACGGAAGCTCCAATTTTTAAGGCCATCATTTATACCATCTATACTCATCCAAATAAAAACAGGTTTTCCGAAGACGTGATTGTAAGGCACAAATCCCCAAAATCTACTATCAATAGAATTATGCCTATTGTCACCCATCATCCAGTAGTAATCTTGCTTAAAAGTATATGACGTTGCAGGTTCATCATCAATTAATATTTGATTTCCTCGAGTAACCACTTTATGACCTTCGTACTCAGAAATAGCACGTTTGTATATGGCAATATTATCAGTATTCAATTCAACTGTGGCTCCTGCTTCAGGAATATAGATTGGACCAAAGTTGTCAATATTCCAACTGTAACTAGGATCTCTAGGAAAAATATCTTCCTTTACACCTTTTTCTATTTTAATTGGATTTATTTCAGCCACTTCTGGGTGAGCTTTCAATCTTGCAATAGCCCTATCTGTTGCCGCAGGAATTCTATAATATCCTTCTTGAGTTCCATAACCTAAACCATCAGTTATATCGTGTTTATTGAGTATATCATATATCCTAGATGGCTGTAGATTTCGTTTAAATTTAATATCATATGAAAATTGAATATGAGATCTTGGAGGTAATTTATTTTGCTCACCGTCAATAAATACATATCCGTTTCTTATTTCCAAATTATCTCCAGCAATACCCACACAGCGCTTTACGAGATTTGTCTTTTTATCAATTGGTTTATAATAGTTACGGTCTGGTTTAAATTTGTTCATATCCAGAAGCGTATCGGCAGGTTGATTGAATACTACAATATCATTTCGTTCAATTTTTTCAAATCCAGGTAATCTAAAATAGGGTAATTGCAGTTTATTGAGCAGACTCGTATTTCTTTTTTCGTACTGGTCATTAAACAGGTAAGATTTTTTCTTTAATACAGGTATTGTATCATGGACCATAGGTGCTGCTACTGTAGTCATAGGTCCTCTCGCTCCGTAGTGAATTTTACTCACAATGAGGAAATCTCCAATAAGTAAAGATTTTTCTAATGATGAAGATGGAATAACAAAAGGTTGAAAAAAATAGGTATGTACAATTGTGGCTGCAACTATAGCAAATAGGATAGATGTAATCCATTCACCAGATGAAGTTTTTGGCTTCAACCTTCTGTTTTCAATGTAATTTACATCTTCAACATAGTTAAGATAGAATAAGTAAAAGCCTAAAGTTACGATGCATAAAAGTGCATCTTTTTTAGTGTCCTTGCCATAACTACGCCCTGTTTCTACCCATACAGCAGGAATCATTATAAGATTTACTATAGGCAAAAACATTAGTATTATCCACCACCAAGGACGGCTTATAATTTTCATTAAGATAACTGCATTAAATATTGGAACAAAAGCTTCCCAAGCTTTTCTACCTGCTTTTGCATATAACTTCCATGTGGCAAGGCCATGAATTATTTGAATAACTATTAAAAAGATGAACCATTGTGTCCAGGTCATAATATTATGTTTAGTCTAGTAGGTTGAAAAATATTTTAAAATGTTTCAAATCAAAGTTTAATTAACCAATGTTTAACACATCTTTCATTGTGAAAACTCCCTTTTTATCTTTAATCCATTCAGCTGCAATTACTGCGCCTAATGCGAAACCTTGTCTATTATGTGCTGTGTGTTTGATATTAATAGAGTCAATATTTGAATCATAAGTTATCTCATGCGTGCCAGGTACGTCTTCAATTCTTTTGGCATTTATGTGGATTTCATTTGCATCAGGTTTATCTAAAGTCCAGTTTTTATAGTCTGTATTTTCAATTATTCCCTCGGCCAATGATATTGCGGTACCACTTGGTGCATCTAGTTTTTGTTTGTGATGAATTTCTTCAATCGCAACAGAATAGTCATCTAACCCTCCTATTAACTCACTTAATTTCCTGTTTATTTCAAAAAAAATATTAACACCTAAACTAAAATTAGAAGCATATAAGAATGTTCCATTTCGTTCATTGCAGTAATTTACAATTGCATCATATTGATCTAACCACCCAGTTGTACCAGAAATAACTGGGACATTTGCATCTAAGGCCTTAGTTATATTTCTAACGGCAGCACTTGGTACGCTAAAATCTATTGCAACATCACAATCTGAGAAATCAAATTCGTCCTCAGGTTCAGAGATTTTTAAAGTAATTTTGTGATTTCGATCTGTGGCAATCTTCTCAATACTTCTACCCATTTTGCCATAACCGAGTAATGCAATATTCATCTTTTAAAATTTAAAATTTAAAATTTAAAGTTTACTGTTACTCCTAAATCCGAACTATTTTCCATTTCGTTATACTGATAGTGTGGACTAAGCGTCAAGTTTTCATCGACATTAAACTGCAATAAATGTGCATCAACATTTGCATCAATAATATTTAAGGCGTACAAACCAACTGTAATTAGCAAGGATACTTCTTTATTTCTCCTAAACTGTTCTTGTGCACGTATAAGACCATCATCTGAGATTTGTGGTGTAATACCGTCTCCATAAAATTCATCATCTGTAAAACCAGCCAATCTACGTTTATAAGCATCACGGAATCTATCGAACTGCTTGTCATTTCTTATATAAAAGTATACACCTGTACCAATAGCGCCCCAAACAATTGGTATTTTCCAGTATTTTTTATTGTATGCTTGGCCTAGACCAGGTAGTATTGCAGAGTAAAATGCGGCTTTAGATGGCCTCAATGGATCTATCGGTTTAGTTTCAACAATGCTTTGATTAATCTGAACCAGATCTTTGTCCAATCCAATAATAGTGCTATCTTTTTCTTTTTGAGAAAATAACAAACAGACTGAAAATAAGCACAGGCAAAGTGAATATAGATGCTTATTTAGCACGTTGAACTAATTTTTTAATTCGATTAAAGTCTTCTTCAGAATGAAATGGTATGGTTATTTTACCACTTCCATTTTTGGCAAGTTTCACATCAATTTTATGGCCGAAATAATCAGAAAATTCTTTGATGCCTTTCTTTATATATTTTGGTATTTCAGATGGTGCTTCAGCTTTGTTATTTTCATTCGGACCATTTAAGTTCTTTACCAACTGTTCTGTAGCTCTTACGGATAATTTATTGGAGATAACTTTTTCATATACCTCAAGCTGGTCAATTTGACTATCAATGTTAACCATAGCACGACCATGTCCCATACTAATAAATCCATCACGCATGCCTGTTTGTATAATTGGATCTAATTTTAACAAACGCAGGTAATTTGCAATTGTTGAGCGCTTTTTACCAACACGCTCACTCATTTGCTCTTGTGTTAGATTTATTTCATCAATTAGACGTTGATAGGACAATGCAATTTCAATTGGATCTAAATCTTGGCGCTGTATGTTTTCAACAAGTGCCATTTCTAATGACTCTTGGTCATTAGCAATTCTTATATATGAAGGTATTGTTGGTAATCCAATAAGTTTTGACGCTCTATAACGTCTCTCTCCAGAAACCAATTGATAATTGTTAAATGCTAATTTTCTAACAGTGATTGGTTGAATAACACCAAGTTCCCTTATTGAGGATGCCAATTCTCTTAAGGATTCTTCATTAAAATTTGTTCTTGGTTGAAAGGGGTTAACCTCAATACTATTGATGTCTAACTCTACGATATTGCCAACAACTTTATCCGCATTTTTGTCTTCTGCAGAATTAATATCATTATCAGGATCCTTCAACAGTGCAGAGAGTCCTCTCCCTAAAGCCTGTTTTTTAGTTGCCTTCGCCATATACTTCATTTTTATTAATCAACTCCTTGGCTAAACTCAAATAGTTTGATGCACCCTTACTGCTTACGTCATAGTTTATAATGCTTTCACCATAACTAGGAGCTTCACCTAATCTAACATTTCGCTGAATAATTGTTTTAAATACCATGTCGCTAAAATGTTTTTGAACTTCTTCAACTACTTGATTAGACAGCCTTAAACGAGAATCGAACATTGTTAAAAGCATGCCCTCAATGTCTAACGCTTCATTATGAATTTTTTGTACACTTTTAATAGTATTTAACAGTTTGCCTAACCCTTCAAGTGCAAAATATTCACATTGTATTGGTATAATGACTGCATCTGATGCTGTTAAAGCATTCAAAGTTAATAAACCTAAAGATGGCGCACAATCTATGAGGATATAATCATATTCGGATTTTATATCAGCAATCGCTTTTTTTAACATATACTCCCGCTCATCCTTATCCACTAGTTCAATTTCTATTGCAACAAGATCAATATGAGCTGGCATGATATCTACATTTGGCGCATTTGATTTAATGATAGCGTCCTGCGCTTCTTTTGTATGCTCGAGGACCTGATATGAACCTATTTCAACGGCATCTACATTTACTCCAAGACCAGAACTGGCATTGGCTTGAGGATCTGCATCTATAAGTAGGACTTTTTTTTCTAATACACCAAGTGAGGCGGCTAAATTAACCGAGGTTGTTGTTTTGCCTACACCTCCTTTTTGGTTAGCAATTGCAATGATTTTACCCATTAATTGATTTGGTTTTTATCGGGTTTAAAAATACAATTAATTATGGGTTTTGAAAACGGAAGTTGTTAACATAGAGTAAACAATAAAACACCATGCTCGCCAGAGTTTTAAGCATATTTTGCGAAGAATAATGATGTAATATGTTCACTTTAGGATATACAATTTGGATTGCTGTCACAATCAGGGTCATCACAATCTACTAAACCATCACCATCATTATCTACGCCATCTATACAGCGTTCAATTAGACAATCTTGGAATTCTTCGCAATTCGCATCTGCACAATCAATAAATCCGTCACCATCATTATCGATACCATCATTGCAAATTTCTTCACATAAAGTGCTAGAACTGCAATTAGAATCCCGACAATCAATAAACCCATCGTTATCATTATCAATTCCGTCATTACATATCTCGACAATATTGTTAGATTCTTCCTCACTGGAATCACTACTTGAACACGATGTAAAATTGAATGTTAGTATTACTAAATAGAATAAGGTATACTTAAAAAAATTCAAATTGCAATAGGGAAGTTGGATAAACATCTTATTCTAGCTTTTTTACAAAGGTATTATCGTAAAGTTCTATAGGCTGTTAAACTTTAATTAAAATACCAATTGAAGAATGCTAATAGTTCATTTATTCTTTTTTGCTCTTATCATTTTTTCAAGCTCATCCCATAGTGATTCTGGGATTTCAGATAGCATATTGAATTCTCCAGCTCCCTTCAGCCATTCTCCGCCATCAATAGTAATAACTTCTCCATTGATGTAAGCTGAAAAATCAGAGACCAGATAAGCAGCCAAATTTGCTAATTCTTGATGTTCGCCAACACGATTTAAGGGGACTTTCTTAGCCATATCAAACTTTTCCTGGAGGTCGCCAGGCATTAATCGATCCCAGGCACCTTTAGTTGGAAATGGCCCAGGAGCAATAGCATTAAATCTCATTCCGTATTTTGCCCATTCTACAGCTAAACTTCGCGTCATGGCCAATACACCAGCTTTCGCTGCCGCACTTGGTACTACATATCCAGAACCTGTCCAAGAATAAGTAGTTACTATATTGAGGACATTAGTATTGGTTTGTTTTTTGTCTATCCAATGTTTACCAAATGAAAGAATACAGTTTTTGGTTCCTTTTAAAACAATGTCGATAATAACGTCAAACGCCCTTGGAGATAAACGTTCAGTTGGAGAAATGAAATTTCCTGCGGCATTATTAAGTAAAACATCAACTTTACCAAAATGTTTCACTACAGTATTTCTCATGTCTTCCACTTGGTGGAATTCTCTAACATCACATTGTACTGGAAGGCAATTGCCATTAGTTTCAGCTTCAAGTTCTTTTGCCGTATCCTGGAGTTTTTCTAAATTACGTGAGGTAATTGCAACATTTGCACCTAATTCTAGAAAATACCTTGTCATGGCTTTTCCTAGGCCACTACCGCCTCCTGTAACAACTATTGTTTTGCCCTCTAAGGCTCCATCTCTGAGCATTTTTTTACTTAAATTCATTTAAAATTTTAATAATTTAAATGTTAGTCAATCAATATTTTTAAAATTTGTATCGCCGCTTCGCTGATTTTAGTTCCGGGACCAAATACTGCTACAGCACCAGCATCAAACAGAAATTGATAATCTTGTTTTGGAATGACACCTCCTACAATTACCATAATATCATCTCGTCCATATGTTTTTAATTCTTCAATTACCTGAGGTACCAATGTTTTATGACCTGCAGCTAATGACGAAACACCGAGTATGTGTACATCATTTTCTACGGCTTGCTTTGCAGCTTCTTTAGGTGTTTGAAATAGTGGACCAATATCAACATCAAATCCTACATCTGCATAACCTGTTGCAACAACTTTAGCACCTCTATCATGACCATCTTGCCCCATTTTAGCAATCATAATTCGAGGTCTACGACCGTCTTGTTCTGCAAACTTATCAGCTAATTCCCTTGCTTTTTTAAAGCTTTTATCGTCCTTAATCTCTTTACTATACACGCCTGAAAATGATTTGATTTGTGCTTTGTATCGTCCGAATTCTGCTTCCAATGCATCACTGATTTCACCCAGCGTCGCACGTTTTCTAGCAGCATCTACTGCCAAAGCTAGTAAATTTTCATTTCCTAATTTAGCCGCTTCAGTCAATTTATTTAATGCTTGCTCAACCTCTTCACTGTTCCTATTGGATTTTATTTGATTTAAGCGTTCTATTTGTTGATTTCTCACCGTTTGATTGTCAACTTCAAGAATATGCAAAGGGTCTTCCTGTTCCAATTGATACGCATTAACACCTACTATAATATCTTGCCCAGAGTCTATCCTTGCTTGTTTTCTTGCGGCGGCTTCTTCAATTCTAAGCTTGGGGATACCAGCTTCAATGGCTTTTGTCATACCACCTAATTCTTCAATCTCTTTAATAAGTTTCCAAGCTTTGTGCGCTATTTCATTGGTTAGGCTCTCAACATAATAGCTACCTGCCCAAGGATCTACTGTTTTAGTGATATGGGTTTCTTCTTGCAAATAAATCTGTGTATTTCTAGCAATCCTTGCAGAGAAATCGGTTGGCAGTGCAATAGCCTCGTCTAGGGCATTGGTATGTAAACTTTGTGTGCCTCCAAATGCAGCTGCCGCAGCTTCAATACAAGTTCTTGCAACATTATTAAAAGGATCTTGCTCTGTTAAACTCCAGCCAGATGTTTGACTGTGAGTGCGTAATGCCAATGATTTTGGGTTTATTGGATTAAATTGTTTCACCAATTTTGCCCATAGCATGCGTGCTGCGCGCATTTTGGCAATTTCCATAAAGTGATTCATCCCTATGGCCCAGAAGAATGATAATCTAGGTGCAAATGTGTCTATATCCATACCTGCTTCTATCCCTTTTCTTATATATTCCAAACCATCGGCAAGTGTATAAGCCAATTCAATGTCACAGGTAGCTCCTGCTTCTTGCATATGGTAGCCAGAAATACTAATACTATTAAATCGAGGCATATTTTTACTTGTATATTCAAAAATGTCCGAAATAATTTTCATCGATGGTGTAGGAGGGTAGATGTATGTATTTCTTACCATGAATTCTTTAAGAATATCATTTTGAATGGTACCAGCCAATTGTTCTGGTTTAACACCTTGTTCTTCTGCAGCAACAATATAAAATGCCATAACTGGCAGTACAGCGCCATTCATAGTCATAGAGACTGACATTTTATCTAATGGTATTTGATTGAAAAGTACCTTCATATCTTCCACAGAATCTATGGCGACTCCTGCTTTACCAACATCTCCAACAACGCGTTCGTGGTCAGAATCATAACCTCTATGTGTTGCTAAATCAAATGCCACGGATAATCCTTTTTGTCCAGCTGCCAAATTCCGTCTGTAAAAGGCGTTACTTTCTTCAGCTGTAGAGAACCCAGCATATTGTCTTATGGTCCAAGGTCGTCTTACATACATTGTAGAATATGGTCCGCGCAGATTAGGTGCGATACCAGCAACGTAGTCTAGATGTTCAAAATCCTTAATATCCTCTCTAGAATAGGTTGACTTAACGTCAATATTTTCTGCAGTATGAAAGATTTTATTTTTATTATCTTTCGGTTCTTTTTTAATTGAATCTAAACTAATATGTTGAAGTGCTTTTCTCATAATATCATTTTTTCAATAAAAGGGTCAAAATAAACCTCAAATGGAGCTATTAGATTTATTAAAACAGTTTTTTTATTTGACGATATAAAAAAGGCATGTTGAAATGCCTGCTGCTCTAGTTTTTTATTCTCTATTTTGAATATAGCTTTAAATACTTGAGTCTTGCCATTGTCATTATGTTTTGCCGTAATCTTAGTATAATCTAAGTCTGAATATTCACGAAGGTCCTCTTGATTTTTTCTGATTATACCTAAAAGAAATTTTGCGTCCTGACGAGATATTGGAGTGTAAGGGACCGTATTGAGCGTATAAGTAGCGTTAACCGTAATATCAAAATATATGTAATGATTACCTTCCATTTCTCGCATATATTTTAATCGCGTGCGTTCTATTTCTAACTCCTTGTTATCTGTTGCCAAGGAATCTAAAAGTGCTAAATATTCAATTGAAGTATAACGGTTAAAACTGGTTGGTAAAAATAATTTTATACCATCGTCTCCAAGGTAATGCATTTTGCCATCGACAACTTCAATGTCTTCAATTTGAGTCCAATCTGAAATACCTTTTGCTACTTCTAGACATGAAGTTGAAAATAGGCAGTAAAGCGCACAAAAAACTACTATTGATTTTCTCAATACCATGTATTATTCTTTTTTTAACCTACTGATTTCCAATTTTTCAGATAGCCTTTTCTCAATTATTGGTTCAATTAAAGTTTTTCTTGATTCTTTCTTCATAAAAGGACTCTTTTCAAGATTATCTTTCATTTTATCGTTGGTGTTTGGGTGCTTATTTGAGCCTAATAGAACTAGTTTTCCAGAATCAAAATCTTCTTGTTCTTGTGATGCGTTTTCCTTAATTTTTCTTTGAATTGTACCTGATTTGAGTTGAGATAAATATCCCCCATTACTTTCAATATCCTTAAAAAGTTCAATGGCTTTTTCACCCATTTGTTGTGTCAAGGATTCAATATAATAAGCCCCATCTGCAGGATTATTTACCTTATCTAAATAGCTTTCATTTTTAAGTACTAATAATTGATTTCTAGAAATTCTATTACCGAATTCATTTGATTCATGGTATAAACTATCATAAGGTAAATTACAGATTACATTTGCGCCACCTAAAATAGCACTCATACATTCAGTTGTGGTACGTAACATGTTTACATTATAATCGTATATAGTCTTATTGCGCTTACTTGGTGTAGCCAAGATTAGACAATCGGAATTTACATTATACTCTGATGCTAATACATGCCAAATTTCTCTTAAAGCCCTAAGTTTTGCAATTTCAAAGAAATAATTAGAACTAACGCTTGCTGTAAATATAACCTGGAGTGATTTTTTAGAACTATTGTCTAAAATATTATCAAAATGGTTTAAATACTCATTTGCCTGTGCCATTGCATAAGCTAATTGTTGAATACTATTTGCACCAGCATTTTGAAATAAACTTAAATCAATTGTAATTTGATTTGTTGCTTTTACAATTGCTTCAAATTTAAGGTGATCTTCTTTTAGTGATTCATGCCAATTACCAGTTTTTGATAAATTCCCAATTATATCATTCAGGAATATTACGTTGACATCTAAGTTGCTATGATATTTTTGAATAAAGTCATCTGATAAAAAATTGCACTTAAGAAAGATGAGTGCCTTTGAAGTGTCAATATTTTCAAGTAACAAATTGATATTAATAGTATCATTTGACAATTCAAGAATTAGACTTTCCGCTCCTCTAACAATAGCGTCTATAGCAGTTTTATTGGCTTTGTTGGAGTCTTTTACTATAATATGTTGGCAAATCTTCCAATTAGTGGCTTGACTAGAAGATACCTTATGTGCTTCATTAAAATCATCAGAATGATAAAATGGTTTAATGTTTATCCCCTCGCCAGTTTTCCAAATTAGGGTGTCATTATAATCAGCACCTTTTAGGTCTACCTGTATTTTTTGTTTCCAAGCCTTTGAGGATACGCTCTCAAATTCATTAAATAAAGTTTTATTCATCTTGGTTGTTTTTTGCTATACTATCTTCGTATTCAATGATATAAATATCTTCATCTGGCTTTTTCATGTTATAGGTTTCTCTAGCCATACGTTCAACACCTTCTTCTGTACTTAATTCTTTAATAGCTTTATTGTCTTTAGTCATTTCGTTCTTGTAATGCTGTTTCTGATATTCTAATTCTTTTATATCTGTGTTTAATTCATGGTGAAACAGCCAAGAATGCGCATCAAAGAATAGCATCCATATAACGAAGCCTAATAATACAATGAAATAGATATTTTTGAAAGGTTTGAAGTATTTAGATGTAAGTTTTGCCATTACAATTTGTCGTTGATTATGGTTTTAACGATATCTACTGCCACTGTGTTGTATTTGTTATTTGGAATAATTATATCTGCATATTCTTTAGTTGGTTCAATAAACTGCTCATGCATTGGTTTTAACGTGTTTTGATATCGTGTTAAAACCTCGTCAATATCTCTTCCTCGTTCACTTATGTCTCTTTTAAGTCTACGAATCAATCTTTCATCTGAATCGGCATGGACATAGATCTTAATATCGAACAAATCCCTAATTTCTGGATTCGTAAGAATTAAGATTCCCTCAACAATAATAACTTTTCTGGGATGGGTATTTATGGTATCTCCAGTTCTGTTGTGTTTTACAAATGAATATACTGGTTGTTCAATTGTATTGCCAGATTTCAGCTGTTTTAAATGTTCAACCAACAACTTAAAATCAATTGATCTAGGATGATCAAAATTAATTTTTACACGTTCGTCATAACTAAGATGAGAAGTGTCTTTGTAATATGAATCTTGTGAGATAACGCCAACTTCGCCTTCAGGTAATTCTTTAAGTATTGTGTCAACAACTGTTGTTTTACCACAACCAGTTCCACCGGCAATTCCAATTATAAGCATTAGCGTTATTCTGTTTAATTAGTTGAATACAAAGTTAGGTAATTAGTAGTGCTTTTTAATGACATATGTCACTTCTTGTATGCAATCTAATATTTATTTCCCTCTCAATAATTTTACTATTCCTAGATTTTCAATTCCAACATATATATAGCCATCTGGGCCTTGTTCTACAGATCTAACTCTTCCTAATCCATCTAGGAGTCTTTCTTCTTTAACAACTTTGCCATTTTTTAGAGTGCATAGGTCTAAATATTGAAACTTTAATGACCCTACCAATAAATGACCTTTCCAGTCGCCATATTTATCACTATTAATAAAGACCATTCCGCTTGGAGCTATAGATGGATCCCAATAATGTATTGGTTGCTCCATACCTTCTTTTTCCGTAATATCAGTAAATTTTGTACCACTGTAATTAACACCATAGCTTATAATAGGCCACCCATAGTTTTTACCTTTTTCTATGATATTTATTTCGTCGCCACCTTTTGGACCATGTTCGTGTGTCCAGATTTTATTAGTAACAGGATGAAGGGTCATGCCTTGTGGGTTTCTGTGGCCATAAGAATAGATAGCTTTTTTAGCTTTGGATATGCCAACAAATGGGTTGTCTTGCGGTATACTTCCATCATCATTTATCCTATAAACCTTACCACAGTCCCTTGTTATATCTTGTGGATTAACATCTCTGTTTCCACGATCTCCAATTGTAAAGTAGAGGTAACCTTCTATATCAAAAACTAAACGCGATCCAAAATGTTGTCCTCTACTTGAATTTGGTGAAGCTTTATACAAGATCTCCCAACTAGCGAACTGCTTATGATCTAATTTTGCACGTGCAATGGTGGTGTTGCCACCATCACCTTTACCTGAAGTAGATGCATATGAGAAATACACCCAACCATTATTTTTATAATCAGGATGAAGTAAAATATCCATCAAGCCACCTTGGCCACGTACATATATGTCTGGTAATCCTAAGATTTCGGTTTTTACACCGTCTTTAAAATGAATAACCTCTCCAGTTTTTTCGTTAATTAACATTGAGCCATCAGGTAAAAAGGTAAATCCCCATGGAATTGCTATATCTGAGACCACTACTTCGTGGTTATTTTCTTTGTTAACAGGATTCTTGTCTTGAGCGCAAGTACAAGTACTTATAAGAATAATAGTCAGAATTAAGGGTTTAAATTTCATTACCTGTTTTCATTATTAAATTAATATCTAAAGTTAGAAAAATGTTGTCGGTTTATGAAGAAAAACTATATATTTGCAATCCAAATTTTGATAACCGAAAACTCGGGGTGTAGCGTAGCCCGGTTATCGCGCCGCGTTTGGGACGCGGAGGTCGCAGGTTCGAATCCTGCCACCCCGACCTTAAAGAGAAAGCTCAGTGCAAACTGAGCTTTTTTTAATTTACACTTCCAGTTCGTTATATAATATTATTTCTAGAACATTAAAATTATATAAACAAAATGTAGCTTGTTAGTAAATTTATTTTTTTGCCAAAGTAACTTCTTAGCATTACATGCAGTCTTTAGTCGATGAAATATTAGTATATTTAATAACTGATATAACCTTTGACTTAACAATCTATTAAATAATGTTAACCTTCGTTGTTCCTGTTAAGAGTAAATCTGTAACTTCAAACTGGTTTAAGTTTAGTCAAATATTTGAGAGGACTCTAAAGTCAATATGTAATCAAACGGATTCGAACTTTAAGGTTTTGGTAGTTTGTCACGAAATTCCGATAGTAGATTATACCCATGAAAATCTTCATTTTGTACATCCAGATTTTCATCCACCGAACAAAGATTACATTAGTCCAAAAGAGTTCTTAATTAAAAAAAGAATTGATAAAGGGAATAAGATAAAACTCGGTGTTGAGTATGCAAGTAAAATATTTAATACAGATTATATTATGCTTGTAGATTCTGATGACTTTGTCAGTAATAGGATCGCCTCTTTTGTAAATAGAAAAGGAAATGAATTGCCTGGGTGGTATATAGGGAAAGGTTATTTAAGTTTAAATTGGAAAAGTATTTTAGTCGTTGCAAAGAAGAACTTTAACCATTTATGTGGCAGTTCAGTTATTGTGAAACCAAATGTGATAAAACATTTTTTTGATAAGGGCAAAATAGATTTGTATTTCGATCATCGATTAACAACTCTTGACTCAAACATCGAATTGAAGAATATTCCTTTTCCTGGTGGGATATACAATATGGGAAATGGCGAGAATATTCACATGTCTTACCAAAATGTTAAAGATTTCAGTTATCATGGAAATTGGATTTCTTTCCATAATATAAGGAGATTATATTATAGATTTAGACGGTATCAATTTAGAATCATAACTCCAAGGTTGCGTAAGGAATTTAATTTTTATCCAGCCTAAGTAGAACAGCTAAAACAATCAAAAATCAACGTTCCTGAAACAGGATCTGATGTTCATGACAATAAAATGGTTTCAGTTGAACTGTCCAGTTTGAACTAAAATAATTTACTCTATATTGTCTAGATCATTTAGTTCATCTAATTCTTTTAATATTTCGAATGTTTTTTTTGCTTCATCTCCGTCAATGATACTGATGGCTGCTCCAACATGGACCAATACATAATCATCAATTTTGGCTTCAGGTACAAGTGCAAGACTAATATCTTTGGTAATTCCGTCAAAAGAGACCTTACCAGTTCTGAAAGTTTTATCTAGCTCAGAAGTGATTTCTATTAATTTTCCGGGAATTGATAGACACATTTTAATTAATGATTTATGATTGTTGGACTAAGATTTCTGATTTTAACCATTTATACCAATCTTCCATACCTTGTCCGTTGGTTGCAGAAACTTCAAAGAATTTTAGATTTGAATTCACTCTCAGCGCGTAGTCTTTCAATTTATCTAAATTGATGTTGACATATGGTAAAAGGTCTACTTTATTGATGATGCAAATATCCGATGTATGGAACATATCAGGATATTTTATGGGTTTATCTTCACCTTCAGTAGTACTAATAATCACAATTCTTTTACTTTCTCCTAAATTAAACATGGATGGACATACCAAGTTCCCAACGTTTTCAATCATTAAGACTGAATGGTCTTTCATATTCAATTTTTTCACTGCATCGTAGACCATATCACTTTCTAAATGACAGCCTTTGCCTGTATTGATTTGAACAACAGGAATGTTTAAGGCATCAATTCTATTAGCATCATTCATAGTCTGTTGGTCACCTTCAATAACATAAAAAGAAATGTCATCTTTTAAATCCTGTAAAGTTTTTTCCAAAATCGAGGTTTTACCAGATCCTGGTGAGCTTACCAAGTTTAATGCAAAAATGTTTTTTGCATCAAAATAACCTTTGTTTCGCGACGCCATGACCTCATTGTGGTGAAGGATATCTTTTTCTAGCTCAATCACGGTCTTATGAGAATGGCTATGGTCATGGTCTTGATGATGATGGTGATCGTGGTCATGCGAATGCTCGTGACTATGGGTATGTCCATCGTGATGATGATGGTGATGATTGTGCGTTTTTATATCCTTTGGATTTTTAATCGTAACGCCTTGTTCTTCTGTACCGCAACCACAAGTTCCACACATAATTTAATAGTTTTTTTGTTCTGAAAGATAGGATACAAGTATCTTATCTAAAAAATGTTGTTTTGTCTTATTGAGGTTTTGATTGCCTTTGTCACTTAGTCCAATCATTAATTCCCAATCGTAACCTTGAATAGCCAAAATATATGCTTTAGGATTATGATCGTACAATTGTTTAGAAAGGTACAAAATTGTTTGAGGTTCTAAAGCATGTGTACTAAAACTGTATTTTTTTGAGGGCCGGCAAGGTTCAAAGTAGAATCCATTTTCGGTGCTTTCTTTAGTGGCATCTACAAAAATGACACGATCATAATTTGAAATAAGTTCAGCATCTTCAATTTGAAGTTGATATCTGTACTCTAAATCAAAGCCCGTATTTTCCGTTTTTAAAAAATCTAAAAACTTCCAACCTAGGCCATCATCTTGCCTACCGTTGTTACCAATTCCTAAAACAATGGTTTTGTTATCTAATCTTCTCATCTAATAAATTTCCTTTGTGGTCTTCCAATCTTACAATCAAAGGCATTTCACCTAAAGCATGAGTTGCACAGCTGAGACAAGGGTCGTAAGCACGAATAGCAATTTCTATTTGATTGAGCATTGGTTCTGTAATTTCTTGTTTTTCATCTAAAACAGCTTTGGCTACAGATCTCACTCCTCTATTCATGGCCTCATTATTATGAGTTGTAGAAACTATCAGATTACATTTAGTGATCAGTCCCTTGTCATCAGTATGGTATTCGTGAATTAATGTACCTCTTGGAGCTTCAATGATTCCTATACCTTTGTTTCTTGGTGTGCCCTTCCTTACCAAATCATCGCCCATAATATCATCATCTAACAATAATTCTTTCATTAGTTCAGCACAATGTAGCATTTCAATTAAGCGAGCCCAATGGGTGTGCATAGTCATGTTGTTTGGAAAATCCTTAGTATAAGATTTAAATATTTGACGTTCTGTTTCTGCCAATGGTGTATTGATATGTGTACATGTATTCACGCGCGCTAATGGCCCAACACGGTTCCAGCCGTTTTCTCTACCATAGGCTTCCATATATGGAAACTTAAGATAAGACCAAGGTTCTACAGCCTCCTTAAAATGATAAGCGTATTCAATATCTGAAATATTCAATAATTCTTTGCCTCTCGAATCAATGGAACGAAGCCTACCATCGTATAATTCTAAAGCACCAGTTTCTTTATCAACCAAGCTTAAATGATTTGATGGATATCGTGCAAAACTATCTATCCACTCTGTATTTTCAGCATGATATGATTTCATGAAATCTATGATTTCTTTACTCCATTCTATCATGGTATCTACATTGGGAATTTGTTTACCATCCAAAAAATATTGGCGCTCTTCTGCTGAAAAGGTTTTGTGTACACCACCTGGAACTGCCAATATTCCATGAATTTTTTTACCAGCTAATGCCTTTATCATTTCTTGACCGAACTTACGCATTAAAATGCCTTTTTTTGCCAATTCCTTGTTTTCGGTAGCAACCGCTACAATATTGCGCTTCTCGGCAGGCGCATCAATTCCAAACAATAAATCTGGTGAAGCCAAATAAAAGAAATGCAGTGCATGGGATTGAAATACTTGTCCATAATGCAACATTTTCCTCAATTTAGTCGCAACTGGCGATAAGTTTTCTGGGTCAATACCAACTAATTGATCTATAGCTTTTGCTGCGGCAATATGATGGCTCACCGGACAAATGCCACAAAGGCGTTGTACCAAAACGGGTGCTTCCCAATAAGGATGGCCTTGAATAAATTTTTCAAAACCCCTAAATTCTACAATGTGGAAAAAGGCATTGTCAACCTTGCCATTTTCATCTAATTTAATGGTTACTTTACCGTGTCCTTCAACACGAGTAACAGGTTCTATAACTATTTTTCTTTTGCCCATTTTACCTAAATTATTATTAATCGTATTTAAATTCTGAATAGGTGATTGAATACTCCTCTTCAAAAAGCATATTTTTCACAACATTCCATATGTGGTTGGCGTTTGGCGGACAACCAGGAATGTGGTAATCTATTTTTACAACTTCATGATTGGCATAAACCTTATCTAGTATTTTTGGTAAATCCTCATGATTAGGAATTATAGTTTCATTGGCTTCGCTAGTTATAGAATCTATATATGATTCTTTTAAGCAATCTTCCAAAGGCACTGTATTTCTAATTGCAGGAACACCTCCCCAAATGGCGCATTCTCCGACAGAAATTAAAATATCGCAATGCTTTCTAAATTCTCTGAGCACTTCAATGTTATCCGTGTTACAGCAACCACCTTCTATTAAGCCTATATCACAGCGTTCACTAAATTCCTTAATATCTGTCAGTGGTGATTTGTTAAATTCAACAACATCAATAAGGTCCAATAGCCCTAAATCGACATCGAGCATTGACATGTGGCATCCAAAGCAGCCAGCAAGTGAGGCTGTAGCAACACGTTTTTTGGTTTTCTTCTTGTTTGTGCTTTTATGTTTTTTGATGTCTTCCAAAGGCATGTTTTCGCTTTCACGGGAATAATCAAATTGTCGGTCACCAAAAGGTTTACCAAAGGTTTTTCCTTTTACCAAAATTGCGCCTGTAGGACAGATTTGCATAGCGTGTTCTGCTTGTTTTTCGGACAATTTGGCTTCTTGTTTATAATCAACTGATACTGCAGTATGGTTGCCTCTGTTGGTTAGGTTGAATACACGATGGCCATCATCTGTCTTTATTTCTTCGATACAACGCTTACATTTTATACAACGGTTTTGATTGACCACAATACGCTCTGGAATTGCATCTATAGTGCGGTCTACAAAAAGGTGAGGGAAACGCGTATGGGTTATACCAGTTTGGTAACCCAAGTTTTGCATTTGGCAGTCGCCACTTTTCTCACAAGAAGGGCAGAAGTGGTTGCCTTCTACAAACATCATTTCTAATATGGCTTTTCGAAGGTCTAAAAGTTCGGGAGTGTTCACTTCAATGTCCATACCTTCATCAACTTTTAAGGTACAGCCTGCAATAGTACGCCCATTGTTTTTAACTGTACAAATTCTACAGCTTCCCAGCGGGTTTAGATGCTTGAAGTAGCATAATGTAGGAATGGACACGCCATTTTGCTCGGCAGCTTCAATAAGATTTTGATCTTTTGAAGCGGTGCAATCCTTTCCGTCTATTCTAAACTTTATTTTTTTCATAGTTCTGTTTGCAAATTATATTTGCGTGTCTTTAATAAAACTATCATATTCCTGAACGGCATCTTCCATATCAAACTCAACATTCTGGTCGTCATTTGGTGAGAGTTTCAAATTGAAATAGTCTTTGAATTTATCCATCGCATAGATTAAACTATTCGGTGATGATTTTCCCAAACCACAGCGGCTGGAAAGCTTAATAAGTTCACCCCATTTTTTAATGTCATCTATATCTTGTTGTGAGCTTAAACCACTTTGCATTTTCTTTACCTTTTCGTTTAATATGAAATTACCAGCTCTACATGGTGTGCATACGCCACAGGACTCCTTTTTAAAAAATTCCATATAATTCCTAAGGATGTTAAGAATGTCTCTTGTACGATTGAAGACCATGAATGAGCCACCGCACATGATATCTTCTTTACAGATTCTTCGGTCAAATTCAGAATTATTAACACACTCACCTGAAGGACCACTCACTTGAATAAAATATGGTGATGTAGCTTGGCTCATTTCTATACCCAATAGGTCTTTTATAGTGGTCCCAAACTCTACTTCGTAAATACCTGGTTTTGCTACGTCACCAGAAATACTTAATAGTTTTGTTCCTGGTGATTCTTCAGTACCTAAACTTAGAAAATGTTCTTCACCTAATTCGACAATACGTGAAGCATAGGCAAGGGTTTCAACATTATTTACAACAGTTGGTTTATGTTTAAAACCGTGTTTTGTGGCAGACCACATACGTACAGGCGGTTCTCCCCTGCGACCTTCCATGGACTCTATTAAAGCCGAGGCAGCACCACAGACATATGAGCCTGCTCCTAGTTGTATACTGATATCAAAATCAAAACCTTCTTTGCCTAAAATAGATGTTCCCAATAGGTTTACCTTCCGGAATTCGCTTAGTAATGCTTCTAGGTCATTTTTAAAATATTGATATTCTGCCCTAAGGTAGATAATACCTTCTTTGGCGCCAGTAGCATAACCAGCCAGTACCATACCTTCAATCACCAATCCTGGAAGGTACTGAAATAGAGCTCTATCTTTAAATGTTCCGGGTTCACCTTCATCAGCATTACAGATGATATATTTTGCGTCTGCTACATTATTCATACAAGATTTCCATTTGTAGCCAACAGGAAAAAACGCACCACCTAAGCCCAATAACTTTGATTTTGAAATTTTGTTGACAATATCTTCAGGTGTGAATTTTAAGCCTTCCTTAATGCTTTTACCCATTGCATAGGGTCTAAAAATAACAGCCTTAGACTCCTCCGGATGATATTGGATTTTGCTTTTAGTTTTACTAGCAAAGTTTTTTGGATTTTCATCATTTTTAAGACGATCAACAATCAATTTTACTTTTTTCGGTGTGAGGTCAGTAAAGGGTTGAAAATCAATAAGTGCGGCAGGTTCTTGGTCACTCATGCCAATACAAGAAGTGTCAAACAACGAAAAGTCATCGTTACCCTGTTCATTGAGCGTACATCCAGTTTCTTTTTCGAATGCAGTTTTTACCGCCTCATAGCCCTTTAAATCTGAAATAATACTATTATTTAGATATATGATATGCTTGCCTGTTGGTTCCTTATGGAAAAAATGGTAAAATGAAATTACACCTTCTATTTCTACATCTGCGACATTTAGTTTTTTGGAAATCCTGGAAACGGCTGCATCAGAAATGTGGCCATAATTGCGTTGGCACTCCCATAGTATATTCAAAAGATGTGCTCTGTCCATAATTGATCTTTTAGTGTTTATTAATGTAATATTAAAACTTAGTCAATTAATTTATCTTAATCTTTATTAAAAACGATAGCCGTCTGTTTTTAATATTATTACCATAGTAAAAGAAATACATTTTATTCAAAACAAACATGATTTCTGTCATGTAAATTGAAGATATTTCAAAAAAACACACCTAAAAATCAGATTATTTTAAAATCTACTCTTTTTCAATCATATTTAAATTCTTCATGGGTTATTGAATAGTCTTCATTTAATAGAACATTCTTTACAACTTTCCAAATATGTTGCGCATCAGGAGGGCAACCAGGAATGTAGTGGTCTATTTTAACGATTTCGTTACAAGGATAAACTCTGTCGAGAATCTTTGGAATATCTTCGTGATTAGGAATAGTATTTGTTCCAATTTCTGAAGTTAGTCCATGGATATAAGCTTCTTCCAAGCATTCTTCTAATGGAACAAAATTGCGCATTGCAGGGATACCACCCATAATAGAACATTCACCAAAAGCAATAAGAATATCGCATTTTTTTCTAAATTCCTTGAGTACTTCTATATTTTCAGAATTGGCACAACCGCCTTCAATTAAACCAATATCGCAACGTTTTGTAAACTTTTTTATATCATTTATTGGTGATTTATTAAATTCAACAATATCTAGCATGTCTAGGATACTCAAATCAATATCTAATAAGGACATATGGCATCCAAAGCAACCAGCCAGTGACGTTGTAGCCACTGTGAATATACCATTGTCGCCGTTATGTTTCAATTTTTTGGAGGTGTTTATGTGTTTGGTTTTCCCACCATTGTCATACTTACGATGGCCAAAGGGTTGGTAGTGAGTGGTGCCTTTGACTAGAATTGCACCAACAGGACAAATATCCATAGCATGCTTAGCTTCTGTATCCGTCAATTTAGCTTCTTCCTCATGGTCAATTTGGACTCGAGTTTTAACTCCACGTTTCACAAAGGAAAATACATCCTTACCGTCGTAGGTTTTAACGTCTTCAACACACCGCTTACATAGTATACAACGGTTAGTCTCCATTGCCATTCTATTGGATGTAAAATCAACTAAATTTTTGCTATAAACATGCGGGAAGCGTGATACTGTAATACCCATCTCATAACCAAGGTTTTGCATATCGCAGTTACCACTTTTTTCGCAGGATGGGCAAAAGTGATTTCCCTCTGCGAACAACATTTCTATAATGGCTTTTCTGGTGTTTAAAAGTTCTGGTGAGTTAATCTCTACATTCATGCCCTCGTAAACCTTGGTGGTACATCCAGAGGTTGTTTTTCCATCTACTGATACAGTACAAATTCTGCAAGTACCTAGAGGTGGATTAACTTCACGAAAATGACACAGTGTAGGAATAAACAATCCGTTTTCCTTTGCAGCATCAACAAGGTTTTTGCCTGGTTTTACCTCATATTGTTTTCCGTCAATAGTAATATTTACTAGCTTATTCATAGGTGCTTTCTATTTCTTGGATGATGTTTTCGTACTCTTTAGTTGCGGTTTCAATGTTAAATTCACATTTGAAATTACCTTCCTCTTGAATATGTTTATTAAATTCGTCAGGAAACTTCAAGATAGCGGTCAATAAACAGTTAGTTGAAGTTTTTCCCAATCCACAACGACTAGATTGTTTGATGATTTGGCTCCATTCTTTAATTTCTTCTAAGTCTTTTCTACAGCCATTATTACTCATTATTTTAACCATCTTTCTAGATAACAAAAAGTTACCATTTCTGCATGGAATACAAATACCACAAGATTCTGCTACGAAAAACTGGATAATATTATTTAGTATAGAAATGATATCGCGATCTTTATTAAAAACCATAAATGAACCACCACTTCTTAAACCAATACCACTCATTTTTTGAGAATATTCTATAGGATCTTTAAATGAAAATTGAATATGTTCAGCCAATAAATTTTCACCAGAAATTTCTCGATTAAAATCGGCAGGGGAGAGACATTCTCCAGCAAAACCATTGTACAAAACTAGAAATGGATTTTTAGCGCCTACAAGGTCTAGGAAATCCTTCAATTTCATTCCCCATTCTATTTCGTAAATACCTGGTTTATCACAATCTCCAGAAACACTAAACATTTTTGTGCCAGGTGTTGCCTCTGTGCCAATAGAAAGATATTGCTGTAAATTCATAGTTAAAATTCTTGGCACAGCACAAAGGGTTTCTACATTGTTTACGATAGTTGGTTTGCCTAGATAACCTTTTTCAACAGGAAAATATTCTTTAGTTGTTGGTTCTCCTCTTTTTCCTTCCATGGAGGCAATAAGTGCTGTTTCTTCACCACAAACATAGGCGCCTGCACCCATGAAAAGATGCACTTTAAAATTGAATCCTTTTATACCTAAAATATTGGATCCCAGTAATTCTGCTTGTTCAAATCTTTTAATAGTATCTATTAATTTTTCTTTGAGATAGGTGTATTCTGCTCGTAAATAAATATAGCCTTCTGTGGCACCTACAGCATAGCCAGCAATTGTCATGCCCTCAATCAACAATTCTGGTTGTGTGTTTAGCAACACACGATCTTTGAAAGTTCCAGGTTCACCTTCATCCGCATTACAAATAATATATTTTTGATCTGATGCATTGTTGCGACAAAATTCCCATTTCGACCCTGTTGGAAAAAAGGCACCACCTCTACCTGATAATTTAGAGTCTTTTATTTTTTGAATGACATCTTCAGGTTTAAGTAAGGTTAGAGTTTTTAGTGCTTCCCCTTTGTTAAAGGGTTTGAAGAAAATTGTTTTATCCTCCGCTTTTGGCCTATATTGGATGTTGTCTTTTGGGTAATTGCAGAGCGATTTAAGAGAATGGCCTTCTTTAATTTTGTTAATAAGTAGCTTAACTTTTTCACCTGTTAAATTGGTAAAAGGATAAAAGTTTATGAGCGCAGAAGTCTCTTGGTCACTTAGTCCAATACAAGAAGTTTCAAATAAACCGAACATTTTGTCATTTGTGACATTACCTATTTTAATGTCCAATACGTCTTCAAGAGCTTCCTTTACTTCATCATACTTATGAAGTTTGGAAATTATTGAATTGTTAAGATAAATAGTGTATTTACCTGCGTCTTTTCTGTGGAAAAAATGATAAAAGGAAATAATACCCTCTAGTTCAATTTTAGACATGTTAAAAGCAGTTGCAATTTTTGTGATGTCATCATCACTTATGAATCTTCGCTTTTTTTGAATATCCCAAAGTACATTCATTAACGAAGTCCTTACCTTAATGTTATTATTGATTGTCATAAGCCAGACTTATAAAATAATTTACGAAGCTATTGGACAAAGCAGAAGCAGGCAATGACCACGGTCATTTTATGATAAAATATTAAGCTATTTTAAGGACTGTAATCTTTTTCGCTGAATACAGTTTACACTAAGTTTTAGTATCTAAATAGAATATATTTTATCTAATAAGACAATTCCATTGATTTTACCAGCATTTCTTTGCCTTTGACTATTGTTTTTAAATAACCATTACAAACTGGGCAAGCATCGTACATTTGGTTCAATTCAAAAAGATGTTTACAATCCTTACACTTCGCTTCACCATTTATTGTAATTATTTTTTTTAAAGCATCTTGAAGCACTGTGCCCTTAACTGCAGATGACCAAACAAAATTTAGGGCATCAATTTCAATACCGGATAAAGTGCCTATTTCAAGTTCGATTTTTTCAACCTTTTGAGCATTTACTTTCGCGCTTTCGTTTTCAGCGATTCGTACAATTCCCATAGCTATGGATAATTCGTGCATTATAGAATTGTTTAATTTCCTAATTCAATTTTAGTTCTATTTTTTGATTTTTTGTATGATAAAAGTCATTTATAAATTCAGAATACTAGTTTTAATTTACACTTATATTAGTAATGCTAACCGTTTAAAGTGTGCTTAAGCTAATATTGTATATTAAAGTATGATTTTGAAAACCTATAAAATAGTGATTACTGGTCAGGTTCAGGGTGTAGGTTTTCGTCCTTATGTGTATACATTGGCCAAGCAATTTAATCTTAAAGGTACAGTTTCCAACAATGAGGAAGGCGTTATTATCTGCGCTCATGGCTCTAAAGATGCAGTTAATGAGTTTTATGATACGCTTATAAATCATCCACCCAAAGTTTCTAAAATAGATGAGCATTACATAGTGGAATCTGAATCTATGATTTTTCAAGATTTTAGAATTATTCCTTCAAAAGTAGAGAGCAAACTCAACCTGCAGTTAACACCAGATTTTGCAATTTGTGAGAGTTGTCAACAAGATATAAGTGATCCTAAAAATAGAAGGTATAATTATCCATATACTACATGTGTAGATTGCGGACCTCGTTGGGCTATAACCAAAACTTTCCCTTTTGAACGACATCATACCAGTATGAAGGAATTTGACATGTGTAACCACTGCCAAGAAGAATATTCTAATCCTGAAAATCGCAGATTTCACTCCCAAACTAATTCATGTAGTACTTGTGGTATAGAAATGTATTTGATTGATATCACAGGAAAAAAATTAGAAATCGATAAAAATTCAATATTTAATAGCGTAAAAGAATTCTTATTGAATGGTAGTATTCTAGCCATAAAAAACACAAGTGGCTACTTGTTATGTTGTGATGCTAGAAATGAAGCTGTGGTCAAAAACCTTAGACTTAAAAAAAATCGACCTCAAAAACCTTTTGCTTTATTATATCCTTCTTTAAAATTACTAAAATCTCATTTTCAAATTACCAATAGTCAAGAATCTTCGCTTGTATCTCCTGAACGACCGATTGTCATTCTGCCAAAATTAGGTTCTGGTCATTCGGAAATTGCATCCTCAGTGGCACCAAATCTAAACCAATTGGGTATTATGCTTCCAAATTCAAGCTTATTGCAATTGATCGCTAATGAAATTGATTTTCCAATTGTTGGAACCAGTGGCAATATTAGCGGTTCTCCAATTCTTAGAGACAATGATGAAGCTTTCGAAAAGCTTAAATCCATTGCTGATTATTTTGTACAACATGATTTAGATATTATACATCCTCAAGATGATTCGGTTTTAAAGTTTAGTCAAAAATATAGTGAGAGGGTTTTATTTAGACGTTCAAGAGGCTATGCACCAAACTATTTTAATTTCAAGAATGATAGCGATAAAATTATTATGGCTGTGGGTGCTCATTTAAAAAGTACCATTGCATTTTTGCCTAATGATTATTTATATGTAAGCCAGTATCTTGGACATCTGGATAATTATGATAGTTACCAACGTTTCGTAGAAATAGCCTGTGATTTTATTAGCATTTTTAGAGAGGACCCACAGGTTATTTTGGTAGATAAACATCCAGCATATCAAAGCACATTATATGGTAAATCCTTTAGCAAGAAATTTAACGCTGAGGTGTATGAAATTCAACACCACAAAGCACATTTTGCATCAGTTTTGGCTGAGCATAAGCTATTTGAAGACTCACATGATATTTTAGGTGTGGTCTGGGATGGTACTGGTTTTGGCGATGACCAACAAATATGGGGTGGTGAATTTTTTAGATATCATAATCGAGGCATGCAACGGGTCGCACACTTTGAATATTATAATTGGTTGGCGAACGATAAGATGGCCAAAAATCCTAAACTGTCATTATTATCACTAATGGACAATCAAGATGAATCCGTGTTATCTAAAAAATTCACCACTAATGAACTGGATATT
Source organism: Winogradskyella sp. A2 (assembly GCF_046762865.1). Classification (NCBI taxonomy): domain Bacteria; kingdom Pseudomonadati; phylum Bacteroidota; class Flavobacteriia; order Flavobacteriales; family Flavobacteriaceae; genus Winogradskyella; species Winogradskyella sp. A2. The sequence continues at coordinate 139,720 of NZ_JBKQXM010000003.1, read as the reverse complement.
TATGAAACCTTAAAGGAGCGTAATAATTTGGAAACGTCTTCTGTGGGCAGACTTTTTGATGCTGTTGCCTCTTTGTTAGATATATGTGATTACAATAGTTATGAAGGGGAAGCGGCTATAAAACTTGAAAATTTAGTAACTCAATATGATTTGAAGAATTGTAAAGCTTATGTCTCTGTTTTGGAAGATGGAAGTATTCCAACCAAAATAATAATTAATAAAATCAAAGATGATGTTGAAGAAGGTATAGAAAATTCAAAAATCATTATTAATTTCTTGTACACATTGGCTTCTATAATTTTACAAATTGCAAAACAGCAACATATTACCAAAATAGCTTGTAGTGGTGGTGTTTTTCAGAACACCATGCTCATAGATATGCTAAAAGAACTCGCTAGGGATGATTTTGAATTATTTTTTAATCGTAACTTAAGTCCCAATGATGAAAATATTTCGCTAGGACAGATGATGTATTATTTACACGGTATAGATACTAAATGAAATACTTAAAAGAATATAGAAATTTAGAGGCTACAAAGCGTTATTTGCAACAAATAGAAAAAACCATAACTAAGCGTTGGAATATCATGGAAATTTGTGGTGGTCAAACCCATGGTTTAGTTAAAAATGGCATTTTGGACCTATTGCCTGAAAAAGTGCAGATGATTCATGGTCCAGGTTGTCCGGTTTGTGTAACGCCATTAAACCTTATTGACAAGTCTATTGAATTACTTGAAAATGGGATAATTGTTTGCTCATTCGGTGATATGATTCGTGTACCTGGAAGTAAGAAAAGCCTTTTAGAGGCTAAGGCAGATGGTGGTGATTTAAGAATTTTATACTCACCATTGGAAGCCGTAAATATTGCTAAAAATAATCCAGACAGAGAAGTAGTGTTTTTTGCTGTAGGATTCGAAACTACAGCACCTGCCAATGCCTTGTCCGTCTTGCATGCCGAAAAAGAAGGTCTTAAGAATTATTCAATTTTAGTCTCTCATGTATTAGTGCCACCAGCTATGGAAGCCATATTAGATGATGAGTTTTGTACTATTGATGCTTTTTTAGGCGCTGGTCATGTCTGTACAATAATGGGTTATCAAAACTATCATAAGTTAGCAGAAACTTATAAAATACCTATTGTAATTACTGGTTTTGAACCATTGGATTTAGTTGAAGGAATTTTTATGGCTGTTAAACAACTTGAAAATGAAACCTATAAAGTCGAAAATCAATATGCTAGAGCTGTAAAAGAAGAGGGAAATCTAGCGGCTATAAGTGTTATTGATCAGGTGTTTGAAATTGCAGATCGTGAGTGGCGTGGTATTGGAAAGATTTCGAATAGTGGTTATAGACTCACCAAATGTTATAAGCCTTTTGATGCCGAACTTAAGTTTGGAATTCAGAATATTGAGGTGCCTGAAAACCCAGCATGTATTGCTGGTGATATTTTAAAAGGCATAAAAAAACCACACCAATGCAAACAGTTTGGCATTACATGTAACCCTTCCAATCCGTTAGGAGCACCCATGGTATCGTCCGAAGGAGCTTGTGCTGCATATTATCATTTTTCTAATTGTCTTATTAATTAATCCTTATGAATGAAATAAATTTAGGATCTGACACCATTAATTTAGGTCACGGAAGTGGAGGTCTTATGACAAGAGCACTTCTTGATACTATTATTTTTAAAGCTTTTGATAATCCTATTTTAAACGAAAAGCATGATGGTTCTATAGTGAACATTGAAGGTAAAATAGCCATATCTACAGATAGTTTTGTGGTTTCACCAATTTTTTTCAAGGGTGGAAATATTGGTGAATTGGCCGTACACGGCACTGTTAATGATGTTGCGATGTGTGGCGCTATTCCTAAATATCTTTCTTTGGCATTTATTGTTGAGGAAGGTCTTAAAGTTGAAGAATTTGTAACTATAGTAAATTCTATAAGAAAAGCAGCAGAAGCAAGTGGTGTATCTGTTATAACAGGAGACACAAAGGTGGTAGAACGCGGTAAAGGGGATAAAATATTTATTAATACTACAGGGTTTGGTGCGGTACATCCCAAGGCATGTATAGCTTCACGCGAGATAAAAGTTGGCGATAAAATCATAATCAATGGTAACATTGCCCAGCATGGCATGGCCATAATGTCCCAACGCGAAGGTTTAGAATTTGATTCTACTATAGAAAGTGATTCTACAAATTTAAATTTTATGGTTGAAGCACTCTTAGACAAATTCGGTCATAAAATTCGACTATTTAGAGATCCAACGCGTGGCGGTTTAGCAAGTGCATTATCTGAAATTGCTACTGATATTGAAAAAGGAATTGTTATTCATGAAAATCAGTTACCACTGGAGAAGCAAGTTGCTGCAGCATGTGAAATTTTAGGTTTAGACCCTTTGTATGTTGCCAATGAAGGGGTTTTAATAGCTATTGTGGATGCTACAATTGAAGCTGAAGTAATTGCGTTAATGCAAAAAGATACCAAAGGAAAAAATGCAGTTTGTATAGGAGAATTTACCGCAGAGCACCCTAGTAAAGTTGTTATGCATAGTCTAGTTGGTGGTAAACGGATTGTGACCCCTTTGATTGGTGAGCAGTTACCTAGAATATGTTAGTCGTAAAAATCCAATAAAAACCAATAATAATAGCAAATAATCCAGCTGCTAAATTGATGCCTTTAAAGAAAATAGGATTGTGCTCATTTTTTGATAGAGTGGCTACTTTTCCAATTACAAAGGCAAATGCAGTCATAGCTATTATGATTCCTATGCAAGACCCGACAACATAAAGAATGGAATCTAAATGTTTGTCAAAACTAAAAACAGGCAGAAATAATAGAAAATGAGCAACTCCAGCTAAACCATGTAAAAAACCAATAGAAAATGATGCAAAATGACTTTGTTTCAAATCCTTTGCATGGCTGTGCTCATGATTGTTTTCTACTCTATGTGCATGCTTATGACTATGTATAATAGGTTTGTTATTACTATGTACATGTAAATGTTTATGGGTCTTATTAGTGTAGAAAATTTTATATAGTGCCCATATTCCTATACCAACAAGGACCACTCCTACGAGTTGTTCACTGTAATTAGAAATCCTTTCAACTGGAATAAGAGTTTTAAAAAACATAAATAAAACTCCTATGGTTGTCATCCCAACAATGTGGCCTATGCCCCAGGCTAATCCTATTTTCCAGGCTTTCTTCTTAGATTTAATTACAAATGGCGTAACTGCCGCCAGATGGTCTGGCCCTGTTAAAACATGAAGTGCTGATGAAAGTATACCGGCTACTAAAGAAAATTCGGCAATCATAGGTTCGCTTTGTACAGCGTTAAACAAAAATATTTTTGATATTTCATATTTTGAACGCCTCTTTAAGAAGGCTAAATTGCCACTTTTTATATTAATAAATTATGATGGAAGTCATAATAGAGCTAAATTATTTTTATTCTATCCTTACATAATTTTTAGAGTAAACACGGTTATCTTCCTCATCAATTTTTATTTGTTCAAATCGGTCTGGTTCAGGCTCAAATTGAGATATAAAACTTTAATGTTCTGACTAATGGTAGATAATCAATTATTGAAAGCTCTTTATCGAATATATTAAATACGTGTGAATAATATTACTAGTTTTAAATTTCAAGCTATTAATTTATGTTGTCATTTATTGTTCCTGTTAAAAGTAAGAGAGTATCCCGTGATTGGCCAAGTTTTTGTAAGTTATTTGAAGGTACATTAAAATCTATTTGTAAACAAACAGACGAAGATTTTAAGGTTATAGTGGTGTGCCATGAAATGCCAGAAATAAATTTTACTCACAAAAATATTCATTTTGTTCAAGTTGAATTTGAACCTCCTATAAGGGAAGAAAATGAAAGTAATAATAGTATAAACAAACGCAGGGAAATTGATAAGGGTAAAAAGCTTAAGATCGGTACGGCTTATGCATTAGAAAATTTCAATACGGACTATGTTATGACTGTTGATTCAGATGATTTTATAAGCAATCGTATTGCTGCTCACGTTAATCAAAGCGCAGGAGATGTACCTGGTTGGTACGTAAAGCATGGTTATATTCATATGGATGGTAAAAAATTTTTAATATCAACACGTAAGTTTAGTTATTTATGTGGGAGTTCTGTAATCGTAAAACCTAATTATTTAAAGTATTTCTTTGAAGTAGATCCAATTTTATATTTTGATCATAGATTAACTGTACTTAATAATGAAATTAGTCTATCAATCCTCCCGTTCTATGCAGGAATTTATAGCATTGCTAATGGAGAAAATCATCTTATGACTGTTTCTAACGTAAAGAAATCTAATAATCATAAGGGTTGGTTAGGTATGAGTGGAATAAAAAGAATAATTCATAGAATTAGCACCTACAGATTTAAGTTTATTACTAAAAAAATAAGAAACGAATTTAGTTTTAATATCTAGTCCAAGTTACTTTTCACCTTTTTTAATTGAAATCTTCAGTGAAAATTGCGTTTTTTCTATTCTATTCTAATATAGTTTTCAGAGTAAATACGGTTACCATCCTCATCAATTTCTATTTGTTCAAATCGGTCTGGTCCAAGTTCAAACTGAAAAACAAATTCTTGTTGTTCGGCAATAACATCGTTCATAAAAGCAGATCCAAATTCTAAAGTTTCAGTTAAAATACCGTCCTCATATTTGTAAGAGCCATAACCAAAAAACTCAATCGAATCTATTTTTAAAAGTTTACACCACATAACTTTAGTGTCTGTGTACATCTTAATCTGCCTAGAAAGCGTGTTATTTTCAAATGAGTCTACAATTACATTATCTTGATAATTATAAAACCCTTTAAGCTCCCATGCACCTTTAAGTTGGTTTAATTTAGTTGCAACCGCTTCAACCTCCTTAGAGCTGTCCATTGTAGATTCTGCAGTATCCTTACATGAAGATATAAACACAAAAGCGAGGCAAATAATAATAAATTTAATTTTCATGATTTTGATGATTTAGCTGTTAAACCCTTATAAATTACAAAAATAAATGCAGATATATATAGTATTTACCAAATTTATAATGTCATAACCAGTGTTAATAACTTCTCTGTAAGGATTTGGACAAAAATCCTACTTTTGCTACACAATAAAAAAGGAATATATGTCTGAAATGATTGAAAAAGTTAAATGCTTAATTATAGGTTCTGGACCTGCAGGTTATACTGCCGCGATTTATGCTGCAAGGGCGAATATGGCTCCTGTTTTATATCAAGGTGAGCAACCAGGTGGACAATTAACAACCACTAACGATGTAGAGAATTTTCCGGGTTATCCTGATGGAATAACTGGACCTGAAATGATGATACAACTTCAAAAGCAGTCTGAACGCTTTGGTACAGATGTTCGTCACGGTTGGATAACGAAAGTTGATTTTTCTGGGGATGTCCATAAGGTTTGGGTAAATGAAGAAAAAGAGATACATGCTTCTACAATTATTATATCTACTGGTGCTTCAGCCAAATATTTAGGTTTACCATCTGAGCAGAAATATCTACAATTGGGTGGTGGAGTTTCGGCATGCGCTGTTTGTGATGGATTCTTTTACAGGAACCAAGAAGTTGTAATAGTTGGCGCAGGAGATTCTGCATGTGAAGAGGCGCATTATTTATCTAAGCTATGTAAAAAAGTAACAATGCTTGTGAGGCGAGATGAATTTAGAGCTTCTAAAATAATGCAAGCTCGTGTTAGAAATACAGAGAACATTGAGATTTTATTAAATACTGAGACTATTGAAGTTCTAGGCGATGGGCAAGTTGTAACTGGAGTGCGTGCAAAAAACAAAGTTTCTGGTGAAGTATTTGATATTCCTTCTACAGGATTCTTTGTTGCTATTGGCCACAAACCAAATACGGATATTTTCAAGGATTATTTGGATTTAGACGAAACCGGCTATATAATCAATGCAGAACCTGGTACAAGCAAAACTAATGTTGACGGTGTTTTTGTTAGTGGTGATGCTGCAGATCATGTTTATAGACAAGCAATAACAGCTGCTGGTACAGGTTGTATGGCAGCTTTAGATGCTGAACGTTATCTCGCAGCGAAAGAAGCTGATTTTGAAGTTTCTACTTCGACTTATAATTAGAAAGAGTATTATAGAAAATAAAAAAGCTGAAGGTTAAACTTCGGCTTTTTTATTCAATAATATTTAGCGTTTCTTCTTCTGAAGTTTAGATGTACCCTCAAATTTGGTTATTGTTATGGTAGGATTGCCATATAAATAAACCTCACTGTTTCCGGATGCATTAATTGAAATATTATCCTCAACAGAAATGGTAATATCACTGTTGTCTTCTAGAGTTGCATCAACATTTTTAACATTAAATTTTGCACCAGTAAAATTTGAAGAGTTATCGACTCTGATTACTGAACTATCAGAAACTCCTTCAATGGCAGCATCAGAGCGCTGATATAAATCAAAATCAGCAACTTTACTTTTAATTAAGGCATCTAGTTTACTTGTATCACTTAACTCAACCATAGTAGAATCGGTTGTTAGATTTAATCTTGTTTTTGATTTACCATAACTCTTATAATCGAAAGTTCTTGCATTGATATTTAAATATGCTCTTGAATTATCCGAAGTTTTTAAGGTGACATCTCCCAGCTCCATTGAAGTTAATGATCTAATCTCACCATTACCCTTAACTTCAATATTCTTCAGCATATCACCATAATTTACTGTAATACTAAGTTTCTTTTTTGAAGTAATTCTTATTGTTTGTACAAATGAAAGCACACCATCCACAACTGAAAATTGAATTACTTCATGTAGATTGTCATCGGCTTCAACTTCTACTGAAGGTTTACTGTTGTAAACTACTTCAATGGTAAAATCTCCATCAATAATTAAAGTTTCAAAATCATCAATATATGTCTGTTTAATAGTGACATTTCTATCACCTTTAATTTTTTCAGTCGATTGAGATAATACCGTTGGTACTGTCGCAATCAAAAGCATAAAAAATAGTATTTGTTTTTTCATGTAATCTAAATTATTATACACTATTAAGACCCAAAGATAGTTTCAGGTCACTTTTATAGTGTTTAACAAATATATACAAAAACCATCCCAAACTCTATTAGTGAGTCTGAAATGGCTTTTAACTGATTGGTTATGAAAGGGTTAAGTATTTAAAAAACTAAGGAATTTAAACACTTTTAATTGATTGATTTATTGTTTTATAACACTACCTGATGAACTATCTGATTTATCGACTCTTTCTGGATTGCCAGAATATCTAATATCTGCACCACTTGTCGCTCTAGCAGTCAGTTCTTTAGAAGTATTTACTGAGATATCTGCACCACTTGTTGCCTTAACTTTGGATGTTACAGCTCTAAGGTTGGATGCTCTAATATCACTTCCACTTGTTGCTTCTGCAATAAGAATATTAGTTGAGCCACTTAGTCTTATATCACTACCGCTTGTAGAATGGCAGTTTAAGGATTCTGTTTTTACATCTAGTCTTATATCAGATCCACTTGTAGAATTTAATTCTAATTCGTCAACTTCAATAATATTTGTAGATCTTACGTCACTACCGCTTGTCGCTTTAATAGCCTCAATATCTGTAATGCCGAGTAGAATTTTTCTTGAAGATGCACGCCTTATATTTTCAGTGGTGTAAATTTTAAGAACATTGTTTTCTACCTCTGTCATAATCAGTTCGTGCAGATTTTCATCGGCTTCAACAGTTAAGTCAACGGAATTACCTTGTGTAATGTATAGATCTAATCCTTGACTTACCTTAATGGTCTTAAAGTCATCTGAGATATTTCTATCCGAACTCATAACTTTACCATTCCCATCGACTCCTATGCCGAAGTTTGTGTCCATGATACAGGAAACCATTAATAAACTAATGATGCTTGTAATAATAATTCTTACTAATGTGCTCATGATTTCTTTTTTTGATTGAAAATTGATTTAGTTAAAATCGTTTTTTGATTGATTGATTGATAATTCAAATTTATATTGATGGTTCTTTAGATTGAATTAAATAAGACCGAATTGTCAATATTTGTGTCTCAATTGTCATTTACCTCAATATTAACTCCATCTTCTTCATTGATTTGAATACTTACTTCTGGTTTTTCTTCTGTTATGATTTGGTCATTATCAGGGTTAACATCATCTGAATTTTCCTCTTCTTCGATATCACAATCTAAGCATTCAGTATCATCTTCTATTATTCTCAAATATTGCTCTTCCATTCCGTTATCCAATATATCGTTGTAATAGCTAGAGTTTCTATGGAAACTGTAAGTGTTATCGTCTGCATATATAACTGCACCTTCAGGAACATATAATATCACCATGATCTCTTGGTCACTAAATTTGTTTTCAATATCTGTTGTTAAATATGAACCTAAATCTAATTTACCATTACTCAAACTAAAGTCATAGTTGATATTTTCAGCTCTATTTCTAGCAATCTCATAGCTACTTCCTCTGGCTTGCTTTTCAATAACAATAGAACCCAGTGAATCTTTTGTAGATCGCACTACTAATCTAATATCAGATGACTTTATGGTTCGACCATTGTCGTCCTCAATTAATCTGTAATTATTATTTCGTCTATAATAGTAGCCATCATAATTACTATCACTGATCATATTAATTTTCAAGGTATCGTTAGCGGTAACATCTAATTGTTCTTTTACTATAAATTTAGCATCAAAAGCATGTTCTGTAGCCTGTTTTACTCCAGTTATAAATAATCCAATAATAGCCATTAGCCAGATACCAAGCAAGGTGAATTTTGCAACATTCCCTATAGACTTTAGATTGTTTACCAAGATTTTAAGACCTAAGTAGAACACGAAAAAGAATGGAATACCAACCGCAAAGAAAATGAGCATTGACATTAACCATAATGGTATATTGGCAGCGTTTGCAGCATCAATAAAGTCCATACCTGGGAAATGTACTGCATCTGTTATACCAACAGTGAAAAAAGCAACTATTAGACTAATTAGAGTGCTTATTCCTATAATGATTAAAATAACTCCAATGAACTTGGCAATTACTTTTAAGAAAAACATAATAATAGTACCTAGCGTATCGAAGAAATTCTGAGAACTTGATTTTAGTTTATTACCTTGTTTTTGAAAATCTACATTCTTAACTGATTCTGAAATATTGTCTGATACAGAATCAATTCCTTCTTTAAGTTTTTCGCCATGTTTCTTGAGATCTACATTTCTTACTTTTTCAGAAACGGTATCAATACCATCTTTAATTTTTTTTTCAATGTTGGTGATATTTACAGGATCACCAGTCATTGTTAGTTTTTCGGCCGTCGTAAAGGCTTCTGGCACTAAAGCCCAAAAAATTAAATATATGAGTATGAATGTACCACCAGAACCAATGGTTAAAAGAATCCAAAGTAAACGCATCCAAATGGTATCTATGCCAAAATAGTGGCTTAAACCAGCAGCTACACCACCAATGTATGAGTTATCAGTATCTCTGAATAATTTTTTTGTAGGTCTAGAGCTGTAAGATTGTCTTGGTTGAGGTTCGTCTTCAAAAATTTCGTCATCTACCAAATAATCTTCTGGTTGTCCCATGATGGTAATAACCTCATCAACTAGTTTTATTCCTACTACTTGCTTTTCGTTTTGTATACGTTCTGAAAATAATTCGGCAATGCGTGCCTCAATATCTGAGATTATTTCTGAACGTCCTTGAGAGTCTGTAAATGAACGTTTTATAGCCTCAAGATAGCGTGATAATTTAAGATATGCATCTTCGTCTATGTGGAAGAATATACCTGCTAAATTTATATTGACTGTTTTATTCATTTTTTTGGTGTTTTTGTACTTGTTACTAGGTTAACTGCATTTTTTAATTCACTCCAAGTAGTGTTTAATTCATTGAGAAACAATTTGCCTGTTTCTGTTAGACCATAATATTTTCTTGGTGGTCCAGATGTGGATTCTTCCCAACGATAATTGAGTAATCCAGCATTTTTCAATCTTGTAAGTAGAGGGTAAATTGTTCCTTCTACCACAAGCATTTTTGCGTCTTTGAGTGTGCCAAGAATCTCTGCAACATAAGCATCTTCATCCTTTAAAATAGATAAGATGCAATATTCTAGGACACCTTTACGCATTTGTGCTTTTGTGTTTTCTATCTTCATATTAATAGTATCTTAAATTCGATTAAACTGTTCATTTTTTGATTGATTATGATGATTTTATATGCTATTTTAAAAAGTTGATTGTTAGAGGATAATTGTACAATTTTCCATCTCTAGCTGAAATGCTAGCTTTAACTATAAGTGCGAGTTCAATAATAAAAGCAATTACTGCCAATACTCCTAAACCACCTCCTATATATAGCAGAGGAGAAGGTTCGCCTACGTTAATATGAAAATTGTTGAATCCACGAAAATCTAATACATTCATTCCTTCAAATAATTTAAAAATAAAAAATGGGACACTGATTGTGCCAATAATTATTGCATACAAAAGTATGCTGATCTGGAAGTTAATAGCTTGTTTACCATGCTTATCTACAAACTCAGATTTGTTCTTGTTCGCGGCCCATAAAACTATTGGACCAATAAAGTTTCCAAATGGAATAATAAACCTTGAAAATGTTGAAAGGTGTATGAAAGTTGCTAAATTTTTATAGTGATTATCTATCATTTTTAAAAGTATATAATAGTTGCTTATACAAATATATGTCTTTAAAAAGGTATTATGTTACGCATAGTACTAAAAATTAACATATTTTTAACATTAGCAGAGCTTATAAATTTATTTTATTTTAGTCCATATATAAATATGATACATGAATATAACACCGTCTAAACTCAATAAATTCCTAATGTTTAAGTTACCGGCAGCATATTTTACTGGTGTAAGAACAAAGCATTTAGATGATAAAACTTGTGTGGTTACAGTAAAACATCGTTGGATAAATCAAAACCCTTTTAAATCCATGTTTTGGGCAGTGCAAGGCATGGCAGCAGAGTTAACAACAGGTGCTTTGGTAATGAGAAAGATAAAGCAAAGTGGTAAAAATATATCAATGTTGGTAGCCAACAATAACGCATCTTTTACTAAAAAGGCGACAGGTAGAATAAGATTTACTTGCGAAGAAGGATTAAAAATTAATGAAGCCATATCTAAGGCTATTGAAACAGGTGAGGGGCAAACCGTGTGGTTAAATGCCAGTGGTGTTAATGAAGAAGGTATCCAAGTGTCAACTTTTAATTTTGAATGGACGCTTAAGATTAAATCTTAAGTTTAATGTAACAAAATTGATTTGCTTTCAACATATTAATAGAATCAACCTTTAAATAAAAACATTATGGAAAAATTACCAGATTTTAGTAATAGAAATGCCCATGAAATTGATTACCGTATATATGGTGAAGAAATGCAATATGTAGAAATAGAACTAGATCCCCAAGAAGCGGTTATAGCAGAATCGGGAAGCTTTATGATGATGGATGATGGTATAAAAATGGATACTATTTTTGGCGATGGCTCTGAAAAGGATAAAGGTTTTTTAGGAAAAATATTAGGAGCTGGTAAACGTATACTTACTGGTGAAAGTTTATTTATGACAGCCTTTTATAATGATCTTACTGGCAAGCGTAACGTATCTTTTGCGTCTCCTTATCCAGGTAAAATTGTTCCTATAGATTTAACGGAGTTTGGAGGTAAGTTTATCTGTCAAAAGGACGCTTTTTTATGTGCAGCAAAAGGCGTTAGTGTAGGTATTGAATTTTCAAAGAAATTAGGTAGAGGCTTATTTGGCGGTGAAGGTTTTATAATGCAAAAATTAGAAGGTGATGGTATGGCATTTGTTCATGCTGGTGGCACCATGGCAGAAAAAACCTTGCAGCCAGGAGAAACCCTAAGAGTAGATACAGGATGCATAGTTGGCTTTACACAAGATGTGGATTATGATATTGAATTTGTCGGTGGCATTAAGAACTCAATTTTTGGCGGAGAAGGTTTATTCTTTGCCAAATTGCAAGGACCTGGTAAAGTATATGTTCAATCCTTACCTTTTAGTAGGTTAGCTAATAGAATAATTGCTTCTGCGCCACGTACTGGTGGTAAGGACAGAGGTGAGGGTAGTATCCTAGGAGGACTGGGAGATATTTTAGATGGAGATAATAGATTTTAGACGAATGTAATATTATGGTAGCCATAAGGTTATGATGTAAGAATTCTCTTTTTGCAAAAAAGATTATTATCGAATAAATATAACATTTAACATAAAAAGCTGTTAAACACTTATAATCGATAATTTTTTTTTCTAACTTTAGAATATAATTTGAAACAATAGCCTATAGAAGAAATCTACATTTTGTTAAACCTAAAACCAAAAGTAAAATATGGCAAGAGCAATGTACGAGTACACCAAAACTGTACTTAATAAGGTGAGTTTTGATGCCGCATTATTCTGTAAGGAAGTGGAAAAAGCAGTGAGAAGATTATTGCCACATGAGTTGGAAGATCTCAGAATATTTATTCAGTCCCTGATTAATCAAAACCCAGAATTAAATCAATGTTTAATTTATTTAAAAGCATAAAAAAAAGCGACTCGTAAGTCGCTTTTTTTATTTAGGTAATGGACTGATTATTTCTACATTATGAAATGCAATTGCTCCTCTTATAATACCTGAAATCACACTATGCAAAGCATCTATAATTTGCATTTTCAATTCACTCTTATGATATATTATACTGACCTCTCGTGCAGGAGATGGTTCTTTAAAGTGTCTTAGGTTTGGGTTGAGTTTTTCTTTTACATCTAAGGTATGCAAATAAGGTAGAAGCGTCATGCCAAGCCCTTCATTAGAAAGCTTAATTAAAGTTTCAATGCTTCCGCTCTCTAACTGAAAACTATCGTCCAAGTGATCTTTAAATGATTTACATAGATTTATTACTCCATCTCTAAAGCAATGACCGTCTTCTAATAGTAGCATATCATCAATATCGAGATCTGAAATTTCGATTGTTTTCTTGTCTCTCAATCTATGATTTGTAGGCACGTAAGCTACAAAAGGCTCATAATATAAAACACGTTCTTTAATGTTATCACTCTCTAAAGGCGTTGCAGCGATTGCTGCATCTAAATGGCCATCACTTATTCTGGTTAGAATTTCTTCAGTGGTAAGCTCTTCAATTTTTAACTTTACTTTTGGGTACTTTTTAATGAAGTTTTGTAAAAACATTGGAAGTAAGGTTGGCATTACCGTTGGTATAATTCCAAGTCTAAATTCTCCACCGATAAAACCTTTTTGTTGGTCTACTATATCCTGGATACGATCTGCTTCATTAACTATATTTCTTGCCTGAAAAACAATTTTTCTTCCAACATCTGTAAGTTCAATTGGTTTTTTACCTCTATCAAAAATAATTACATCCAATTCATCTTCTAATTTCTGTATTTGAGTACTTAGTGTAGGTTGAGTAACAAAGCATTTTTGGGCTGCTTTAGTGAAATTTTTGTGCTCTGCTATGGCTAATGCGTATTTTAATTGCGTAATAGTCATTGATATAAATTTAGACTATAAAATTACAAAAAGTATTATCAAAAACTATAGTTGAAAATTCAAATAAAAAAGACTGTCGGTTAGGACAGTCTTTTATTTTTTTGATTGATTGCGTTTTTTGATTAATGATATTTTTAGAAGCGTATGTTAAACTCTAGATCCTTATTTTCAACTACGAATTTTGAATCTTCGTATTGTGGAGGACCAAATGACATAACATTGTTTGAGGTACCAAATCCTTCTAAAGGCATTCCATTTTCTCTATAGTCCATTCTCCCGTTTTCATTGGCATCGTGCAAGCCAATAATTGCGTATTCACCCGGTTTTACATTTTCGAATTTTACGGTTACTTTTCCTTCTTTTATTGTGCTATCTACACTCAGTACACCGTCACCTTTCATAAAGGTGTCTTTGGTATGAAGTGCAAAAGCAGCTATACCCTTGTCACTAGTTAAATTGTCTACCGTTACTGTAATTGTTATGCCATTATCTTGAGCAAAGCTTAAAAATGTGGTTAATGTAAATACGATTGTTAAGAATAGATTCTTCATAATATTAGTGTTTAATGGTTAATGATTGATGATTCAAATATCCAACAAAAGAATAGTGTATGATAAATGTATTTACCGAATTGTAAAATAAGGCTGACGAATTGTAAAATAGATTGAAAAACGAAAATTAGCAAAGTCTTAGATGATCCTTTTAATATTTAAAGAAGTCCTCTTGCTTTAATTTCTAAATACTTATTGATAGTATTTATTGTAAGGTTTTCAGGAGGTGTAAGAATGGTCTGGATACCATGCTTCTGTAATTCTTTCACCATTAAGCGTTTTTCAAAGGCAAATTTCTCAGCAATAGTCTTATGGTAAATGGATTGTAAATCCTCGGCGTTTTCTTTAATGATAGTCTCTAATTCCGTATTCTCAAATAACACAACAACTAGCATGTGTTTTTTTGAAATAGCTTGTAAATAGGGCATTTGTCGCTTTAAGGCACTTAAATGTTCAAAGTTAGTATAGAGTAAGATTAAGCTACGATGTGTAACTTTTCGTTTTAACTGTGCATATAATAGGCCAAAATCACTGTCATTAAACTGGGTATCTATATTATATAATGTTTCGAGTATACGGTTTAAATAGGTAATCTTGTGAAGAGCTGGTAGGAAAGATTCTATTTTTTTAGAAAACGAAAGCATTCCTACTTTATCATGCTTCTTTAGTGCAACATTACTAAAGGCCAAAGTAGAATTTATGGCATAGTCTAATAGTTTTAATCCGTCAAATGGCATTTTCATTACCCTGCCTGTATCTATTACTGAATAAATGGGTTGGGATTTTTCATCTTGATACTGATTTACCATTAATTCTCCATGCTTGGCAGTAGCTTTCCAGTTAACTGTTCTAAAGTCATCTCCAAGAACATATTCTTTAATCTGCTCGAATTCTGAAGTATGACCGATGCGTCTAATTTTTTTAAGTCCTATTTGAGTAAGTGAATTGCTAATAGCTAAGAAATCATATTTCTGCATTTGTATTATAGACGGGTATACCATTACCATCTGTTCGTTCTGAAACCTATACCTGCGCTTAATTATTTTAAGTAATGAAGATGCAAAAATGTTGAGATGCCCAAAATAGTATTCGCCTCTATCAACTGGCCTTACCGCATATTCGAAATTATGTGTTTCATTAGGGTTGAGACTTATCTTATATGAAAAGTCACGTTTTTGGAACTGTACTGGTAACTCATCAATTACTTCTATATAAGTTTTAAATTTGTATAAATTACTTAGTGTAATTGGTACCGGATTGTTATCACTATTTGAGAATTTATCTGGAAGTAATCGTCTTGCATCAACTCCATTTTTCGAACCATAGAGTAGCGTTAAGTCTATAAACAATAGAACAATAATTACAGTGGTTAAGATCCATGCGATTGAATATAAACCGTCAAACCAATAAGACATTAAAAAGCACACAGAAACAACAGCTAAATAGATATATAGTTGTTTGTGTATGTATAATGACTTAATAAAATTCATACTAATTTTTATCTTGGTACTTCAACGGATTGAACAATCATTTCAATAACATTCTCTGTTGACATACCTTCCATTTCGCGCTCAGGTGTTAGTATAACCCTATGATTAAGTACAGGATTTAATGCACGTTTTATGTCTTCTGGGATAACAAAATCTCTTCCGTTTATCGCAGCAAATGCTTTAGAAGTATTTAATATAGCAATAGAAGCTCTAGGAGACCCACCTAAATAAAGGTGTGGGTGGTTTCGCGTTTTTGAAACAATCTCCGCGATGTACTTTATAATCTTTTTCTCAACAACAATAGCTTGAGTTTTATTCTTATAATCTTCTAATGATTTTGTATCTAAAATTGCATTTATCCTAGATTGCGGCGCATCTCCTTTACGCTCGTGATGTGATGCGATAATTTTAATTTCATCTTCTAAGGATGGATAATCTACTTTGATTTTGAAAATGAATCGGTCTAATTGTGCTTCTGGTAGAGCGTATGTTCCTTCTTGTTCAATTGGATTTTGAGTTGCTAAAACCATAAAGGGATTTTCAAACTTATAAGTAATCCCATCAATAGTGGCTTGTCGTTCCTCCATTGTTTCAAATAAAGCAGCTTGAGTTTTGGCAGGTGCTCTGTTTATCTCGTCAATTAAAACGATATTAGAAAAAATAGGTCCTTTCTTAAATTCGAATTCAGAGGTTTTCATATTTAAAACAGAGGTTCCTAAAACATCACTAGGCATTAAATCTGGTGTGAATTGAATACGACTAAAATCAGTTTTTAGTACTTTGGCAAATAGTTTTGCGGTTACTGTTTTTGCAATTCCTGGTACGCCTTCAATTAAAACATGACCATCAGCAAGAAGAGCCACAATGAGTAGTTCTACAAAATTATCCTGGCCTATTATTACATTTCTAAGTTCAGATTTTATTTGCTCTACGGACTCTTTTAATCCATCTAACTGAATTCTATTGTCAAAATTTAAGTCGCCATTTACTTCTTCGTTTTCCATTGGTTATTGGATTTAAAATTTTCTATTAGGGTATTTAACCTTTCTAATTCTATATTATTAATCTGTGTTTTTGCATTCAATCTTTTAATGTAACCGAATAGCATTTCTGTGTCTTCTATGCTATTATTGCTTCTTGCCGCTAAGTTTTTAATGAACATATCATTAATTTCTGAAGTGTTCAGATACATCGTATTTCTAATATGCTCTAGAAAGTGCTGCACCTTATGGTTAGCAATGTCTTTATGCTTACCATTTTCATAGTACATATTAGCAATTGTCCTAGTGAATTCTAGGGTTTGGTTTTTAAGCTGTTTTAAAACAGGTATAGCGCGTTGTTTACGTTTACCTTCAAAAATTATATAAACTAAAACACCAATTAACACAATGTAATAAGCCCATTTTAAGGATTTGGTATTTAATAACAAATACATTGGTGATGTGTAATACTTCTTACCGTTTTTATAATATTTATCTAAGTATATGGGTCTGCTCGTATCTAAATAGGAGAGAAGCCCAGCCGTGTAATTTTGATTTGGTGAATTGAGTATAAAGTAGTTGGTGTATGCCTGAGGAAATGTGCTGAGTATTATTTCACCATCACCAAATGGTTGTTTTATAATATTAACAAGCGAATCTTCTACGGTTTTATTTTCACCTCTATATTTATCAATAAAACTAACAACACTAGTATTTAAGGTATCTATTTCATGAAAATGAAAGAATGTATTTGGTCTGTCATATTTGTAAGAAACTGTATTGTCTAGACGTGGATTTACCAGCTGTACTTGATATTCATTATTAAAATTACCAACTATATTTACTGATTTTGTATTTAGATTTAATGTATCTAACAAAGTCTCCTCAAAATCTA
The DNA here is from genome assembly GCF_046762865.1 of Winogradskyella sp. A2. Lineage (NCBI taxonomy): Bacteria > Pseudomonadati > Bacteroidota > Flavobacteriia > Flavobacteriales > Flavobacteriaceae > Winogradskyella > Winogradskyella sp. A2. The sequence goes on along the minus strand of NZ_JBKQXM010000003.1, from coordinate 122,226 downwards.
CCGCAGAAACCATCAATGTATTGCCTAAATCAACCCAATCAAGAAGTGCATTTAATTCTTCTTCACCAAAATTAATTCCACCATTATAAAATAGATAGGTACCATTAATATCATTTTCCAATAAATACTCAAAAGGTGGCCTATCCACTAGATTTACACTATCTGCAATACGCTGTATTTGCTCATTAAAAACATAGGATCCAAATGGAATTTTGTGGTGTGTGGCATAGGAAGGAAACCAATTTAATTCCTTGGGTTTGTTCATTTCTAGAACCACTATAGATAAAATAGTTAAGAGAACAAGGGTGATATATATTTTGCCTTTTTTACTCAAGGTTTGGTTATTCTAGTATTAAGGTTTTCGAAAGGTTGTCTTAACGCCTCAAATTTTAGTGCATCTACACCAAACTCACCGTACCATACATAATCATAAATACGCGTGATGTTAATGAAACTGTCTTTTAAAGAAATGGCATTTATTTCTTTAATATAATCCTCATTGGTTTTTTGCGGTTGCCAATCTATGTTGTCATTGTCAGTTAAATATTTTAGAGAAAGAAGATAGTAATAGCGAATTGCTAATCTGTAATTTTTGTGATTGATGGCTTCTTTAATTAATGCAGGAATATCTTCATTCTTAATAATCTGTTCTTCCTCTGTAATTGTGATATTTCCTTGTGCTTTGACGTTCATAACCAATCTATTAGAATTCACTTTTAGAAAAAACCGTATTAAAAGAAAAATTAGAAACCCAAGGAGTATATAAGGTAAAATTCTAAAAATGAAGTATAAGAATCCGGATGCCGTACCTACACCAAATATAGCTTCCCAGAATTTTCTTAAGATGTTTTGTAACCAACGGTATGCTCGATCTAAAAATGTTTCTTCAGCTTCAAATTCAACGTAATTAAAATCTTCATCTGCCTTATAGGTTTCAAGATCTTTTTCAGATATTTCTTTTTTTTCGATTGTACTTTCATCAAATATAACCGATTGCTCATTTTGTTGTGCAACTGAAAACTGTACCAAGCAAATAAAACAAAGTAAATACCTGAATAGTTGCATTTACTCTTCTATTTTGCCTATTTCACCAATACGCTCGTAAGTACCTGTAAAATTTGTTTTTTCATGCAAGTGAAAATATATAGCAGCACCGCCTACAACTAAAATTACATTCAGAAATACTTGAACGAATGCTTGTATAACACTCAATACTATTAATATAGGGTCTCTTGAAAAATTCTCTAAGTTGGCAGGATCAACTTCACCAGTAAATATTCCTGTACTAATCATGGCATAAATTGAACTAGGTAATGCAAAAACAACGATGATGATGTAGTAAATAATAAATATAACAATGTATGAGCCCCATGCTGTCCAGAAATCTACATTAACAAGATTAAAACTTTTACTATAAGCATCGACTACAGAATTTCTAGATTCAAAAACAAAAAGACTAAAAACCACAGCCATTGGTACCATTGCATATAGCACAGGTAATACACAAAGCATAGTTGCAAAGAACAATGTGATTCCTTTAAGAATACCAAGTCCGAAAAATGAACCAATAAACTTATATGTGTTTCTTTTTATTTCATCGTAGTCCGTCAAGCCTTTATTATCAATATATGATTTAATATAGAATAAAACCGTTCCTCCAAGTAGAATATAAGTAGCAATTGCCGCAATGAAATAAACAAAGAACGCCAGCAATGATAATACTAGACTACCAGAATTTAAGGAGGAATCTCCAAATGCTGTGATATCAAAAATATCACCGGCTACATAGTTATAAACTGCCAATGAAAGCAGATAAACTAATACAGCTGGCCCTGCAATATTTATTATCATTTTCATGAGAGGCTTAAATTCATTTCTAATAAAACCGAAAGTATCTGTTAGTATACCACTGAAGTCACTTTGTTTTCTAAATTCTATATACGGTCTGTTCATATTGGGTTGGTTTGTGGTATTGGGTTAACGTCTTGAGTTTTTGAATGCTCTTTGTTGAGTTTTAATTTTTTGTGCAATTTAATAGGATAATAGACATAGTAAAATAATATAAGCGATAGTGAACTACTTATTATTAAAATAGCGAGCCAATCAGGCATTTTTGTGTGTCTTGTTACAAATCCTTCTAAAAAACCGGCGATGATAAAAAATGGAATTGTACTCATTAATATTTTTAATCCGTTAATAACACCTCGTTTAAAAGATTCTAGTCGTGGTAAGGTGCCGGTGAATATCATTCCATTGCCCATAACAAGACCAGCACAGCCAGCAATGATAATTACTGATATTTCTATCGTACCATGTATCCAAATCGTTCTAGCAGATTCCCATAGTAGTCCTTTTTCATAGAAGAAATATTGAAAACTACCTAACATAATTCCATTTTGCATCATAATATACAATGTGCCTACACCAAACATAATTCCATAACCAAAAGCAAAAAGTGCTACTCTAATATTGTTAAGCGTGATCCCTAAAAACATATTAAATTCTCCTTGCTCTTTATAAACTGCCATAGGATCTCCTTTCTCAATATTATCTAAGGTCATATTAACATAGGCGTCACCAAGAAATGATCTAACAAAATCACCTTCGTTCGCAGCAGAAAAAGCACCGGCCAAAACAAAAAATGCAAATGTTAAAAAGGCAATTAATAGTTCTCTATGGTGTTTGTAAAACATTAAAGGAAATTCAGTTTTAAAAAAAGAAATCAATCTGTTTTTTGGTTCCTTTTTTGTTTTGTAAATCTTTTGATGCGCCTGTGAAGCTAATTGGTTTAAATACCGTTCAGTATTACTGTTTTTATAAAAGGTTTTGGCGTAGCTGAGATGATCTGTAACTTCAATGTAAAGGTCTGAAAGTAAATCGGGATCTATTGAGGTTTTATTTATTAGAATGCTTTCAAATTCTAACCATTTATCTTTATTTTGCTTCACAAAAGCTGCCTCGCGCATATACTAAAACCTTTAGCTTCCAAAGAAAAGAAAATATGGATGAATTTCAAATAGAAACTGCCCAAAATGTAGGGATAAAGCAAAACGTTGCGAACATTGGAGATCGTATGCTTGGATACCTTATAGATAGTGCAGTTATACTATTCTATGTGATCGCGTCGATATTGCTTTTAGTTGCTTTAGATCTCGATATGGGTGACGCATGGTCTATATATCTTTTGGTAAACTTACCTGCCTTTTTATACTATGTTTTATTAGAGACCTTTTGGGATGGTAAAACGATTGGTAAAAGTGCTATGAATACACGTGTTGTCAAATTAGATGGATCTAAACCTAGTTTTGCTAATTATTTTGTGCGTTGGATTTTAAGAATTGTTGATGTGGCCTTAACTTCTGGTGGTGCAGCAGTACTAACAATATTGATTAAAGGCAATGGCCAACGTATTGGAGATATTGCGGCAGGAACAACTGTAATAAGTGAGAAAAAAAAGGTAACTATCAATGATACGATATTAAAAGAAATACCAGTTGGATATGTACCCACTTATAGCCAAGTAACAGTGCTCAATGATGCTGATATGCAAAAAGTGAAAAACCTGTATGATGATGCTGTATTAAAAGGCAATCATAACATAATACTTAATCTTCACCATAGGCTTATAAAGGTTATGGCTGTGGATCCAAAAGAAAAGCCTGTAGATTTTATTGCTAAGGTTATAAAAGATTATAATTACTATACTCAGAATATGTGATGTTTTTTCAAGTTGTAGATATATTAGGAACGGTTGCCTTTGCTATTTCAGGAGTATTGGTGGCAATGAACAAACGTATGGATGCCTTTGGTGTAATTATTATTGCATTTGTCACAGCAGTAGGTGGAGGGACGTTGAGAGATATAATGGTAGGTGTTGAACCTGTAGCTTGGATGCGAGATATTACCTATGTATATGTCATTGTTGGTGCTACAGTATTTGCAGTTGTTTTTAGGAATCAGCTAAAACATTTAAGACGATCTTTATTTTTATTTGATACCATTGGTATTGGATTATATACTGTTGTTGGTATTGAAACTGGATTGGTTGCAGGGTTGCACCCATTAATCTGCATTGCTTTAGGTACTATGACAGCATGTTTTGGTGGTGTTATCAGAGACATCCTTTGTAATGATATCCCTGTGATTTTTAGAAAAGAAATCTACGCAACCGCATGCATATTAGGCGGATTTACATATTTCTTACTTAGGGAGTTTTTAGAAGATAGAAACTATTTGTTTGTAATAGCTGGTGTAGTAGTTATTGTTTTGAGGCTAATTGCTGTAAGGTTTAAAATTAGTTTACCCAGTCTATACAAAGATGAAAAGTGAGAGTTTTGGTTTTAATTTGGTTTTTCTTCAAAATCAATTTTCGCTTTGCTTTTTTCATTAGTATCAAAATAAAGCTCTTGACCCTTTAAGAGTAAAATTTTCTTTTTCTCACTAGATTTAATGGTGATTATCTTAATAAGTTCACCTTTTTTCTGAATTCTAATCTCAAAATAACTAGTTCCAATATTTTCAACTATGGCATAGGAATCTTTGTTTATATAGGGATTGATAGCGCCATCCTGACCAGGTCCTTTACCGGTTATACACATACTTTGAGAAGCATCTAATTCTAAAACTTCTTGGGCTGTAATAGTATTAAAGCTTAATAAGCAAAGAACAATTAATAGAAGTGATTTCATGATTTATAATGATGTTATTTATTAAGTCGCCATGGTGGATGGAGTCTATTTTCTCCTGCAAAATACAATATTAGCTGATTTCCGTCTAAGTCTTTGAGTCTTGCTTCTCGCCATAACCAGTTTTGGTCAGTATGTTCTAAATCAAAAACAATTCCATTTTGTTTTAAAGACATAACGTGCTCATCAAGATTATCACATTCAAAATAAATGGAAACACCTTCAATGTTAGTTAATTTATCGGTTTTATGAATAGAAAACGTTGAAGTTCCATTAGGACATTCAAACCTGGCGTAATGCGGAAGTGCCTTAACTATTAACTTAAGTCCCAATAATTCATAAAATGAGATTGCTTTTTCAACGTCTAAGGAAGGAACAGTAACTTGATTTAGATTCATTATATTTTTATTCCTTTAATTGAATGGTCTTATTCAGTTTTGCGCTTTTTATAGCAGCATCTAAAATTTCCATCACTACCATATTATTTTTTAGAGAGGATAAATCGTATTCAGGAACATCTATTTCTCCTTTTATCACAGAAGAAAAATAAACAAAAGGATCGTTATAAGGTTTTTCTCGTTCCTTTAATGTTATGCTTTGTTCTTCAAAATCATCATAACCAGAGCCAATTCTGATCCTAAAATCATTTCTATTATCTGCATAGAGGACGCCCTTTAAGCCATACACTTCCATATCTTTTCTTCCTATGGGCCAATTCCAAGACGCTTGAATAATGCCTATTAAATTATCATACCTCAATACTATTATAGCTTCGTCATCTACCCTTGGATTATTTTCAGGTTGCTGTTGCATGGTAATAGCTGTGACGCTATTTGGTCTTTTACCATCCAATATCCAAGTTAGTAAATTGGCACCATAACACCCAAAATCTGTAATTGCACCACCACCATTTAATACAGGATCAGTAAGCCATTCTAAAAACTCCTTATCTACACCTATTTTTTTTGGTCCTTTGTGACCATCTCTGACAATTATTTTCCTCAGCTCACCAATTACAGTGTCCTGTTTAATCGTTTTATAAACTTTATGGTTGGTTGGATACCAAGTTGTTTCATAATTGGTTAGTAAATGAATTTTATGCTTATTAGCAAGGGCGTTCATACGTTGTGCATGATCTAAACTTACTGCTAATGGTTTTTCGACCATAACGTGGATGCCCTTTGGGGCACAGGTTTCAACGATCTTTAAATGATCATAAACGGTCCCAAAAGCTGTCACTGCTAGTGGCTGTTTTGAAGCTATTAGCTCGTCTAATGTATCATAAACCAATTCCATAGAGAATTGATATTGATCTGCATATCGTTTTGCCAATTCTTTGTTTGGTTCTACAATACCAACAATTTCAAATTCCTCATTTGTATTGCTATTAAATATCCAATGAACGTGAGTATGAGTTAATCCCACAACACCAATTTTCACCGGTTTATTTTGACAACTTATGTTTGTTGTAATTATACTAATTAAGATAAAGCAGATAATATTATACTTCATTGAAAGATGTAATTGAGTATTATTCTATTCTGTATTTAGGTTGATACCTCCATACCATTTAGAAGACAAATTAAAAAGAAAGGCTTGGATAATACCAAATATATAACCTGCAATCACACCAATTAATGGCATACCTATTAATGCACCAAAAGCCAATACGGTTCCATAACTGAGGCCAGGTGTTTCATTTGAAGTAATCCATTCTAATGTGACAAGACTGTCAATTATTAGTCCTCCAATTGAATAAATGACACCGAATACCAAACCAATTAATAATCCCATAAATGCTTGAAATTTTGCAAATGAGAAAACCCCAATTTTTTTAATTTTTTCCATGTTTACTGCTTTTATAGATTCAACAGAATAGTGCAGTATGTGCAAAAGATGCAACTATGTTTTTAAAGTTACGAATTAATCAATTATCCTATCGTAAGTATTGTAAACAAATTCAGTTAAGGTAGAGTCTTTTCTAACATCAAACTTAAGATTAGTAAACTCTGCATTAAAACGACCAGAACCTTTATTATCCCTAACATTTTCAAGTTTTATCCAATGTTCCATTTTTAAATGTAGACTTGCACAGAGACCATCACCTTGTATATAAAAATAAAGATATTCGTTCCCGTTTATATTTTCGTAATCTTGTAACCAGTAAGTTAGTTCTGTTTTGTCTATCAATGATAATTGATTAACTAATTCGTCCTTATAAATCTTTGAATCAGGAGTATTTTCTTCAAATACTGGGTTGTTGTTGGCGCATTTTGGTCTATCACAAGAAATTTGAATTAGTAGAACCAAGAATAGTATAATGTAGAAGTATTTGTGCTTCATGCACTTATAACGTGATATAATAAATATTATTTTTATTAATTAAGGTTTAAAACTTCAATACACTTTTCTCTAATTTCCCAAATGTGTTCAAAGGTGTATTTAGATTTTGATTGCTGCAACCAATCCTTAATAAATGTTTTGTGATATATAACCTTAAATTCAACAACTTCTTCAGGAGATATTTTGATTTCATTTATAATATCATTTTCAATAGACTCAAACTTAGAATTAGAATTTGTGAAATCAAATCGTACTCCATCAATCAGCAAGTAACAATGAGCTTCTGGAATGTAATCGATTGAATTTTTTGATAATACCTTTCCTATTTTGGGAGTATTAGTTGGATTCATTTTATATATACCCAGTATAAGCTTAACACTAGATAATTCATTCAATTCAGCAACCTTTTTTAATAAAGCATGTTTAGAACTGCAGGTGCCTTTGTTTTCTTTAATTACAAGATCAAAGTCGTATCTATTACTATTTCTGCCATATGGTAAATTCTTAACATGAGTAATTAGATCGTCCCAGGTGTAGATATTAACGCTATGCAAATATCTTGAAAGACTATCTTTTGATGTTAGTTTTATATTGTTAAGCACTATTATAAATCTTATTAAAACTAAGTTAATGAATTGAAAATGATGTCTTTGGTTTTGGTAGATAAAAATTTGAAATTATAGTAGCCTATTATCATTAATATTTATATTTGCGGCTTCATTTGAAATAATAATTTACAGTTAAACGTCATGAAAAAGATTCTGTATTATTTCTTCTTGTTTCCCATTTTTATTTTTGGTCAAGTAAAAGATGCTGATTCTATAAAGGTTAAAGCAGATCTCTCATTAACGGGCTTTATACAGGCTGGTAATGTAGAGACAGTTATTTTTAGAGCCACGTCTAATGTTAGCTTTAAACCATGGGACAAAGGACTTTTTGAAACCAAAAACTCTTATGTCTATCAAGAATTTGGCAAGGAAAAAGCTGATGAGGATATTTTAAGTCTTAACTTTTTACGGTTTACTCCAGAACGCAAAATTTCACCTTTGGTATTAGGTTTTATAAGTACTAATTTTAGAAGAGAAATAGACCTACGCTATCTCTTTGGTGCAGGAGCAACGTTTCAAATCTTTAAGAAGGATAAAAATTCACTCAAGTTTGCCCTTACCTGTGAGTATGAAAATACAGACTTCAAGAAATCAACCTTCAACCGATCAGAATATGATGGAAATAATTCCATAGATGCGTTACGTGGTACCTTATGGGTACAAGGTGAATACCATTTGTTTAAGAAAAAGCTGATCGTAAAACACGAAAGTTTTTTTCAGCCTTCCTTAGAGGAAAGTAATAATTATAGATGGCGCGCAGACGTAAGTTTAGAATTCCCAGTATGGAAGTTTCTGAATTTTAATATTAATTATCTTGATACGTTTGAAAGTGTTGTAATACAGGACCAAAAACAAGATGATAGTGTATTAACATTTGGTTTCACATTAAAAAATTACCTATAGGTGCATTTAGGGTTATTTAATTTTGGTTTTCAAATATTTCCAGAACATAAATACACCAAAAATTAGATTTAACCCTAAAAAAAGAGATCCGAATATTAATAGCTTGTTATAATTTTCACTGGGCTCTGTAAACTCAGACAATTCTGAAATTAATGCAAATACCATATAAAGGTTTAGTAATATGAAAATGGATGCGATCATAATTCCTGATGCGAATTTTTTATAGATCAATTGAAACAGTAATACTATTAGCAATAATATAGCTATAGGGTTAAAAATATTTGCTGTTAATGTCCAATAATATATAGTTGCTAAGATGAGGTAGAATTCTGGAGTTAAAGCAATGAGTTGTTTAGTTTTCATTGAAATGGAATTAATTAAAAATATGATATTATAGTTAACGACAACTAGATTAAAATATTTAATTTTCAGTTAGCTTTTCCTGATAGTCTCCTAATTTGTCCCAAATTGAAAATAGTCGTTGTACATCGGCGTCGCTATTTAAATCAGTATTAATTATCATTAGTCTACCAATTTTTGTTTTTGTGTTAAAAAACATAAACGTTGTAACACCAGGATCTCCACCTGTATGACCAATGTTGTCTTGAGCTGATTGCCCTATGAAAACTCCAAAATTATATTCGTCATTATATGGATTTTCAGCATCGCGTTCTTCGAAATGAGAATCATTAAGATGTGGTTTAAAATATTCTTTAAAGCTGTCTTTATTTAAAATGGTTCCTTCGCCAGAGAACCCCTTAATCAGTTCAATTAAGAATTTGCTTAGATCATTAGCAGATGTTATTAAACCACCATCTGGATAAGTAATTAAGGTATAAAATGGAAATTCAGTTTCCTTATTTGAATATAATTTTGAGTGATTGTCCATATTCACATCTTCAAATGTCCATCCTGAGGTGTTCATTTTTAAGGGCTTTAGAATATGCTTTTTTGTGAAATCCCGATAATCTTCTCCAGATGCCGACTCAACGACCAAAGCAGCCAAGGTGGCTCCTATGTTTGTGTATTCAAAGTATGTTCCTGGTGCCTTATTTATATAATTATCGGCTGAATAATAATTACCGCTCTTATTTAATACATCATATAAAAATGATTTCATGGACGTATTTTCTGATGGTGGATTAAATTCCTCAGGTATTTCAATATTTGACTTACTTTGTGAATCTTTAGGAGCTTTAAGCACATAAGATTTCTCATCATAAATATCACCATCTATTATTGATGAGGTATGTGTGGTCAGATGTCTAATAGTAATTGTTTCTTCAGGAAAATATGGATTAATTACTTCAAAACCCAAGTGTTTAGTGACGGGATCATCAAGCAATAACAGTCCTTGTTCTTGCGCCTTTAATAAAGCAATACCAATTAGTGTTTTTGAAATTGACGCAATGTTTTGAATAGTATTGGCTGTATAAGGTTTATTGGCTGAAACATCTGCTAAACCAAACCCTTTACTGTACAAAAGACTATCTTCATTTACTATTGAAACTGAAAATCCATTGAGATTTCCGCTTGATTGAATTTGTTTTAACTCTTCAGATAGGGTAATCTGTAATTCATCAGATTTTATATTAGTTTCTGATTTTTTTTGACTACAGTTTAAAAGGTTAAAAGCTAAGATGAGCACTATTATTTTCTTCATCAATTGAGTTTTGTTCTATTGTTATTTGGTTTTAATTATCTAATTCTTCAACAGACTTAGATTTAAATCATTTAACCCCTTCATATTACGTTGCAATACATTTTTAACATCCTCTGTTTTAATATGGCCCAAAATTCCCCATGGCCCCTTATAACCTTCATCAATTAGAGCTTTAATCATGTTGAGTTCATATTCGCCTTCACCTAAAGTGAGAATTTGAGGGCCTCTTTTTTTCATACCGTTTAAATTCACGTATGACAGAAATGGTGTGATTTTTTTGGCTATTTGCGGAAACTCGTCAATATAATCATGAGCATGATGGAAATTGTACACCATTGTTATAGAGCCATCTCCAATTCTGTTGATTATTTCAACTTGATTATGAGGATTTCCAAACCAGCCATGATGGTTATATAAGGCTAGTTTACAGCCTAATTCATTTGCTTTACCTTTAATGAACTCTATCATTTTAAAGGAAAGCTCTATGGATTGTTGTTGGTCAAGATCTTTAAAGAAATTATCACTAAGGCTAACCCATATTGTTGGTTTATCATCTATCTTTTTTAAGTTGTTAAGCAATTCTTTGTTCGATGGGCTCAATTCACCAATGCTGTCTCTATCTGCATTTAACCATAAAAAAACAGAGATAATTTCAATATTATTTTCTTTAGATAATTTAAATTCTTCAATCATAGTACTAAGGTCTCCCTTTCCACGATTGTAGCCATATTTTTTAAAGCCCATTTCATTAAGTAATGCTATTCTTTGGCCTGGTGTTCTGTCTTGGGAATCAAAACCAATAATACACCATGGTGAAACTTCGTCTATCAGACTTTTCCCGTCCACCATATTTAAATATTCTTCTAGCCAAGTATAACCACTTGGTGCAATTTCGTTATGTCCCTGCCCTGGTGGAACATTTGCTTGAAACCAAATTTCAGGTATATGTGGATTGCTAATATAAAAGCCTTCTGGCCTGACATTATTTGGCACGCCAGTTGCCTGTTTTCCATACTCTGAGTCATAATTTAACAAACTGACGTTAGCATCATTTTCGAAATACCCTAAATAAGTCGATTGTAAATCATCTAAATATTCTCCTACGCTACCATCCGCGTTTAAATAATGTCTTGCACCTACATTTTCTAATAAATGAGGTTTAATGTCATTGCTCGATAATACAGGGACAGCTACACCGTTAAGGTGAAAAGCTTTATCAATAAAAACAGATGAGTTTATTGATCTACTGTCGACATAATTAGACCAACCTAAAGTATTATCACTTTCATAATGTGATATTCCTAAAGCTGATGCATGACTGCTCTCCAAGAAATTACCACTTGTATGAATTCTGTAGGTATTTACATTAGTTCTTACTTTATTTAACCCATCAGCAGTATTTATGGAAGTTGTAGAGTTCGTTCCACTTTGATAGTAGTTACCAATTTCATTGAGTTCAAAGGCAAAACCATCAAAACGCATTGTTCTAAACCTCCAGTTATGAACACCGTTATTAATGACATCAACCCTGGCCTCACCAGCATATTTTGGAAACCGATGTGAAACATTAACAAACATATTCCTAATCACGGAAACGGGCCCGTAACTTGGATTACTTGCGTCATTTTCTGCAATTCCCATGATAAGCCCAGTCTTGTTTTCGCAGAACAGACTATTTTGAACTGTTATATTACCGTCTTTAGGGCCTGTTTTATCACTAGTGTCCAGTCCTTCATCTGTACCGTACCAGAAATCACAGTGGTCTATTATATAGTTGTCTGACTGAAAAATCCTTAAAGAATCCCATTCATCTCTAGCTGAACCACCGCGACATTTAATGTACCTTATTATTAAGTTACTCATATTTTGAAGCACAAAAGTCCCGTTAACCAAAGTAATACCACCTTCAGGTGCTGTTTGACCCGCAATAGTCAAATCTCCATATTGTGAACCATTTATAAATTCTCTAGAACCGGCTAAATCAATAGTTCCAGACACATCAAAGACTATTATCCTTGGATATGCTTGTTTCAAAGCCCATCTTAAAGAACCGGGACTATTGTCGTTAGATAAGTTGGTTACATGAAGAACTGTTCCTCCTCTACCACCAGTGATATCAGCTCCTGCTCCGTACGCATTGGGAAAGGCAGGTAAAATCTCCTGAGATACCTTAACCCTTACTACGCAACTGTCTGTTTTAAAACCGTTATTTGATGTAAATTTTATACTACAAATTCCATTATTAATACCAGTTACCAAACCACTAGAATTAACCATTGCAATACTTTCATTAGTTGAATTCCAGACACCAGTTTTATCTGATGTATTGGCCGGTATTATTTTATGTGTTAATTGTTGGATGCCACCCACTGCCATATTTGTAGTGTCTGGCATAACAATTACAGCCATAGCATTAGTATTTTCAATTTTATTAAGTTCTTTATTCTTTTCTTGGCATGAAAACACCAATAAAAAAGTAAGAATCAAAATGTTCAATATCTTATAATTAGTTGTCATATTTGGCGGCGTGAAAATTATTTGATTTTAGTTTCAATAAGGAATTAAAGATAGAGTTTTCAAATTAAAAAACGCTCAATCTAAAGATTTAGAATTGAGCGTTTTAAAGTCTAATATAAGGTTTTTCTAATCTTGTGGTACAGGAAACCCTCTATCTCTCATTAAGGCCTCTATTTTTGCATCGCGCCCTCTAAATTTTCTATAAGCTTCTGCTGGATCCATGGCGTTTCGCGGTGTAAATAAATACTTAACTAATTTATCTGCAACCTCCTTGTCGTAGAATCCACCTGGAGCATCCTTAAAGGCCTCAGAAGCATCACTTGTTAGTACGTCTGCCCACATATATCCATAATATGCTGTAGCATAACCTTCACCTGAGAATACGTGACCAAAGTGTGGTGTTCTATGACGCATTGGCAATTCTTTTGGCATTCCAAGTTCATCGAGTGTTTCACGTTCAAATTTATCTATATCTATGTCTGTAGGATCGGCTAAATGGAGTTTCATATCCATTAAAGCAGATGCTAAATATTCGGTAGTTCCAAATCCTTGATTAAATGTGGAAGCTTTCTTTATTTTTTCTACTAATGAAGCCGGAATTGGTTCTCCTGTTTCATAATGAACCAAAAATTGATTAATTACTTTATCGGTAGATAACCAACGCTCCAATAACTGCGATTGAAACTCCGTATAATCACGTACGCCTCCATTTAAAGTTGGGTATTTTACATTAGATGAGAAGAAATGTAATGCATGTCCAAACTCATGGAAAAAGGTTGTAGCATCATCCCAAGAGATCAGTACAGCTTCTCCAGGAGCAGGTTTTACAAAATTATTATTGTTAGAGGCCAAAACTGTTTTTTCACCCTCAAAAGAGGTGAAGCTTCTGTAAGTTGTTGCCCAAGCACCAGAACGTTTTCCTTGGCGTGCGAAGGTATCTAAATACCATAGTCCTATATGTTTGCCTGACATTTTATCTTTAACTTCCCATACTTTTACATCCTCTTGGAAAACTGGTACTTTACCTTCTTCGATTGGAGTAAATTCGAAATTAAATAGTTCGCCAGCTACAAAAAACATAGCTTCCCTTAGTTTATCTAATTGTAAATACTGCTTTACTTCGTCGCTATCTAAATCATATTTCTTTTTACGCACCTTTTCTGCATAGTAACGATAATCCCATGGCTCTATGGTAATATTATCACCAAGTTCGTCTGCAACGGCTTGCATGTCTGCTACCTCTTCTTTTACTCTACCAATTGCTGCTGGCCATACGGCCGTCATTAATTCCATTGCATTTTCTGGTGTTTTCGCCATACGATCTTGTAAGCGCCATTGCGCATAGTTGTCATAACCCAATAAACCAACACGTTCCTTTCGCAGTTTCAAAATTTCAGCGATTATCCCATTATTGTCATATTCATCACCATTATCACCACGAGAATAATAGTTGGTCCAAACTTGCTTGCGCAATTCTCTGTTTGTGGAGTATTTAAGAAATGGATCCATTGACGAGCGAGTATTTGTTATAGCATACGTTCCGTCTTTGCCTTTATCGGTTGCAATTTTTGCAGCAGATTTTATAAATGCCTCGGATAGTCCATCTAATTGATCTTCATTTAAATAGGTAACATAGTTTTCTTCGTCGTGCAACACATTATTGGCAAACGTAGTATACAGTGATGAAAGCTCTTTGTTTATCTCAGCATATCGTTTTTTCTTTTCAGCATCAAGATTGGCACCACTCATTTCAAATTGTTTGTAGGTTAGTTCTACAACACGTTGTGCTTCTGCTTCAAGAGCTGTTTCTTGTGATGCATCATAAACTGCTTTAATACGTTGAAATAGCTTTTCATTTTGAGAAATTTTAGATCTAAATTCTGATAATTTAGGTGCTAATTCGGTCTGAATCTCTCTGAACTCAGGAGAGGATACATTACTTGACATAATACCGTAGTACGCAAAAACACGGTCTAGGACTTTTCCAGAACTTTCCATTGCTTTAATAGTATTGTCAAAAGTTGGATCATCAGAGTTATTAGCAATAGCTTCAATCTCTTTTAAACTTAATTCCATACCTTTTTCAATAGCTTCTTTAACGTCACTTACCTTCATTTTATCAAAAGCAGGTACACCTTCATATGGTCCTGTCCACTCCTGGAGCAATAAATTATCTGTCATTAATTCTTCGTTTACTTTGTTGTCATTTTTACAACTTGCAAATAGTATAATACCGCTAAGTATTGCCACTTTAATTGATTTATGTATCATAGTTGTTAGTTTTCTTATTAGTGTTAGCAAGGTATTAAAAATAGAGCATAAGAATTCTTGATTAATCTATAATTTCTACCTTTCTGATATATACATTTTGAAGAGGCCATTCGCCTTCATCAGTTTCAACTTTATTAATTTTGTCTACTATATCCATACCGTTGATTACTTCACCAAAAACGGTATATCCTTTATCTAAATAGTCGGCTCCACCTGGTCTTTGGACAATAAAAAACTGATAGGGTGAAGCCAATTTATAAGCATTCTCAATTTCACTACTAGGCATAGAAACTGCACCACGTTTGTGCGTGTATCCTCTTTTTGTGTCTGGTGGTAATAGATATTTACCAATTATTCTTCGTCTTTTAGCAATATTATAATCGTCACTGCTACCACCTTGAATAATAAAATTTTCTACTACACGGTAAAATTGAGTACCGTCGAAATATTTGAGTTTTGTGAGGTATATAAAATTGGCTCTGTGGAATTTTGTTTTATTGTATAACTTAATATCAATTGTACCAAAATCTGTTGTAATTCTTACTTTATCTTCTTTGTGTTCCTTTTCATACTCAAGGAAGAATTCCATAGCATTTGCATCTGAAAGTACAGGGAATTCTTTTTCGATTTTTTCTTGAGATTCTATGGCATTTGGGACTTGAGTTGAAGTAGAATCTTTTACAACACTAGTCTCATTTTGTTTTGAAGTTTGCTTATCTTCACAACTAAATAAAATGAGTGCTAAACTTGCTAATAAAAGAATTCTCATAAATGGTATTTAATTCGTTTTTAGATGCTGTAGTAAAAATAAAACATCTTGAGCTTTTTGGCGAAATTTCTCATGCTAAAATGTCTCCTCCATATCGTCAGGAGTTAGCAAAGAGAATGCAAGCTAATGCTAAGTCTGCAAAGAAAGCGGGTGTATTGGCTTTGTTTTATCCCAATGCTGATTTTGAAACTAATTTTGTTTTAATTCTGCGTAAAACCTATGAAGGTGTTCATTCTGCTCAAGTTGGTTTTCCAGGCGGGAAATTTGAAGAGGGCGATAATAATTTAATGACAACTGCAAAAAGAGAGACAGAGGAGGAGGTGGGTGTTCCAATTTCAAAGCTTAATATTATTAAACCAATGTCACCCTTATATATACCTCCAAGTAATTTTTTGGTACATCCATTTTTGGCAGTAGCACAAGATATACCTCGATTTAAAAAACAAGAGGATGAGGTAGAGGATATTATTGAAGTAGCTTTAATTGATTTCTTAAATGAGAAGAATACACTAACAACCAGAGTACCTACATCTTATAATGTTGAAGTAGAAGTTCCAGCATTTAAACTCAATGATCATATAGTCTGGGGAGCAACTGCAATGATGCTTAGCGAATTAAAAGACTTGTTAAAACAAGTTTTATAGCTGGTCTTATTTGTTACATTTGTAGTTCAGTTTAATTGAAAAAATAATATGGGTTTATTTAAAACCAATCCTTTTGGACATATTCTTTGGGTAAAAAAATGGTTGATAAGAGTCCTAGGTGCCCTAACACATCAGCGCTTTAGAGGATTTAATGATTTACAAATTGAAGGTTCAGAAATTATTAAAAACCTTCCTGACAACAATGTATTATTTATATCTAACCACCAAACCTATTTTGCGGATGTTATTGCCATGTTTCACGTATTTAATGCTAGCTTAAGTAATCGTGACGATTCTATTAAGAACATAGGATATTTATGGAATCCAAAACTCAATATCTATTATGTTGCTGCAAAAGAAACCATGAAATCTGGGTTACTGCCTAAAATTTTGGCATATGTTGGTTCAATAAGTATTGAACGTACATGGAGGTCAGAAGGAAAGGATGTTAATCGTCAAGTTAAGATGAGTGATATATCTAGTATAGGGAAAGCGCTAGATGATGGTTGGGTAATCACATTTCCACAAGGAACAACGACACCTTTTAAGCCTATTAGAAAAGGGACAGCACATATTATAAAGCGTTATAAACCAATAGTTGTACCAATTGTTATTGATGGTTTTAGAAGGTCGTTTGATAAAAAAGGATTAAGGATTAAAAAGAAAAATATCTATCAATCATTTGAAATTAAAAAACCATTGGAGATCGATTACGACAATGAATCTATAGATGAGATTGTCGAAAAAATTGAATATGCCATTGAGCAACATCCTTCATTTTTAAAGGTTATATCTCGTGAAGAATTAGAAGAAAAGGAACGCTTAAATAAAGAGCTAAGAGATTGGTGAGTCTAAACTTCTAGTTTCTTTAATTCGTCATAGTTTCTATTAAGACGCTTCAATAGAATTCCGTATATCAATCTATAGAATAACCAGAATATTAATATTATTACACCTGTTACAACGGTGGTAATAAGATAAAGTACTAACATTTGTCCAGAATCCATGGATGCAACCTGATCATGAAACTCAGGATTTTGATTAAACTCAAAATAAAGTGACAATGGAATAGAAATGAAAATCATAACCAAGTTAAAGATAACATAGTACTTAATAACCTTACGGGTTTTTAATATGCTTTCCATTAATTTTTTGGCATTGTCAGTAATTGATATGGATTTATAAGAATTATAGAGTAGGTATATAAATAGTATAATGACTCCAAAGCTTAAAAGTGAAAGCCCAACAAATAAAGGGTTTTCATAACTGGCATCAAGTTTATCACGATAAGAATCTGATAAAAAATACGGCAACGTATTTACCAGAATCCAAAAGGCAAATTCTGCTATACTTATATAAAATAAAGTTTTTATTATCGATGATGACTTCTTGTGCAGCATCGGATATATTTCCGAATCTTCAAAGTTGTTAAACTCATGTTGTTCCTTATTCCAGTCCTTTTTTAATAATTCTAATTCATCCATATATTTACGGATTTAAGATTGTTCTCAATTTCTTCTTTACACGATTCATTTTGACACGTGCGTTCACTTCAGTAATACCTAAAGTCTCACTTATTTCTCTATAGTCTTTGTCTTCTAAATACAAGAAAACTAAAGCCTTTTCAATGTCGTTTAATTGATGAATTGCATTATACAAGAGCTTTAATTGCTCTTCTTGCGTATCATCATATTCTTCAGCTTTGATTCTAAACTGAACGCTATCAAATTGCTGTGTACTTATTCTACGTTTAGATTTTCTGTATAATGTAATGGCAGTATTTAATCCAACACGATACATCCATGTACTAAACTTAGAATCACCTCTAAATTTTGGGTAAGCACGCCATAACTGTATTGTTATTTCTTGAAACAAATCGTTATGAGCATCTACATTGTTAGTATACAAACGGCATACCTTATGCACAATGTTTTGGTGCTTTTGCAACTGTTCAACAAAACTATGTTCGAGCTCTTTGTTCAATTGATGATATTGGTTAGTTACACCATTAGTAGTTATACCTAGGTGTTTGTTACATTTATTTTTAAAATTCCTAGAACAATAAAATATTGTGCTAATGCATAAGTAAGCATTACAATAATATTGGATAATGGCAATTCAGCATAGAACTTATTGATCGCCAGCGCACTATCAGAAACCAAGAATAAAATCGCACCAACAAAAACTAGTACATAACTAATTTGAGGTACCATGTTTTTTCTCAGATATGCAGTAGTAGCCATACTAAGTATAACAATCATATATATAAATACAGGTATAAGCATTTCGCCTAAACCGTCCCTTAGCAAATAAAATAAACCACTTGCATAGAGTAGAAGTAGAGCTATAAATCCAAGAGGTGAACTTTTTTGGTTTCGATGTTTTAAAAAGACAATAATATACAGTACATGTGCAATTAAAAATGCAATTAAACCAAATGTAAAAAAGTGAGCATTTTGCTCAACAAACATTAATAAAATATCACCTAACACAGAGAATCCTAATGCTAAAATCGTCACTTTTCTAATACTAGGAGGTAAGTTGCGGCAACTATTAAAGAATAGTACTATAAGGCTCACAACGATAGCTGGTTTTGCTATATAATGTGCATAAGTTAATTCAGGCACTGAACCTGTAATTAATTCAAAAAGAACTATTATCAAGAAAAGTATGGTAAACTGCCTTTCAGTATATGTCAGCATGCGTATAAGTTAGCGTTTAGTTTAGTACGTTCAATCAAAGATATTCAATTCATCCTGCTTTTATAACAGTTCGGTTAAAATGAATTCATTAACGCCTCAATATGCCCCAAATTTGTATCACAATCAAAAAATCGAACTTTATATATCAATCAATGAAAACGCTAATCACATTATTAACTTTCTTAGTTGGAAGTTGTATTTTCAGCCAAACCACAATATCTGGTAGGGTAACAGATAACAAGGATCAACCTATACAGGGAGCAAATGTATATTTAGATGGTACCTATGATGGCGCTACTACCAATACTAATGGAGAATTTCTCTTCAAAACAGACGAGGAAGGTCAACAATCTCTCGTGATTTCTTTCTTATCCTTTGAAACTAAAACACTATTTGAAGATGTTTCAAAACTAAATAAATTAAAAATTAAATTGAGAGAAGATGTTGAAACTCTTGATGCTGTGGTCTTAAGTGCAGGTACATTTGAAGCCAGTGATAATAGTAAAGTTTCAGTTTTAAAACCACTAGACGTAGTTACTACGGCGAGTGCTCTGGGAGATTTTGTTGGTGCATTGCAAACCTTACCTGGCACCTCAAATGTAGCTGAAGACGGAAGATTATTTGTAAGGGGTGGTAGTGCAGATGAGACTCAAATTTTTATTGATGGTATAAGAGTATTTACACCTTACTCACCAACTACTAATAATATACCTACTCGTGGTAGATATTCACCTTTTCTTTTTGATGGAATTACATTTTCTACAGGAGGGTATTCATCTGAGTTTGGCCAAGCATTATCTAGTGTACTTTTATTAAATACAATTGATGAACCTGTACAAGAGAAAACCGATATTGGTATAATGACCGTAGGTGCATCATTAGGAAACACACAGAAATGGGAAAAGTCTTCTTTAAGTTTTAATGCTACATATATTAATCTTGCACCTTATTTAGAGATTTTTGAAGATAGAAACGATTGGGAAACTCCGTATACAGGCGCACAAGGAGAAATGGTTTATAGACAGCGTTTAAACAATGGTATATTGAAGTTTTATGCGGCTTTTGATACAGCTAAATTCAAATTAACGCAAGAAGATATCAATTTGGAAGATGGATTAGAATTTGCCTTAAACAATAATAACTTCTATTTAAACACATCATATAAGGGTGTGCTGACTGATACTTGGACACTAACATCAGGCTTGAGCTATACTTTTGCTAATAATGATATTGGAGTTGAAACTAGTGATATTTCAAATACAGAAAACTCCGCACACATTAAATTAAAGCTTAAAAAGCGTTTCAATAGTAGATTTAAAGTAAGTTTTGGTGTTGAGCAGTTTTTAACCGATTTTGATGAGACATTCGAAGAGAGTACAATATCTGAAAACTATGGGTTTAAGAACAATATAACTGCTGGTTTTGCCGAAGCAGACATTATCTTCTCTAAAGATTTAGCGCTCAAAGCTGGTATAAGAGCAGACTATAGCTCAATCTTTAAACAAACCGATATAGCACCTAGATTAGCGCTTGCATATAAGGTTTCTAATAACGGACAATTTTCTTTGGCCTATGGTAATTTCTTTCAAAACCCAAATAATGACATTCTGAAATTTGAACAGGACTTAAATGCACGGCAAACAACACATTATATACTTAATTACCAGTATGTAAATGATGGCAGGATATTTAGAGCAGAAGCTTATAGAAAGGAATATGATAACCTCGTAAAATTTGATACTGAGTTTGAAGGATTTGATAGTAACTTTAATTCTAATGGTTTTGGTTATGCTCAAGGCGTAGATGTTTTCTGGCGAGATAATACAAGTATCAAAAACTTAGACTACTGGATAAGCTATTCTTATTTAGATACAGAACGAGATTATAGAAATTTTGAATATGCAGCCCAACCAAACTTTGCAACGAATCACAATCTTTCTGTTGTAGGCAAGTATTGGGTAGATAGCTGGAAAAGTCAAATAGGATTGGCATATAGTTATTCTTCAGGTAGACCTTATACAGACCCTAACACCAATGATTTTTTAAGCGAACGCACAAAACCTTTTAATAGTTTAAGTTTTAATTGGGCTTATTTATTAGATCAACAAAAAATATTGTATTTCTCAGTAAATAATGTATTAGGATTTAATAATGTAAACGGATACCAATATTCAAATACACCAGATATGAATGGTCAATTTGATAGACTTGCCTTAAAACCAGCAGCGGATCAATTCTTCTTTGTAGGCTTCTTTTGGACCATAAGTGAAGATGGTACAGATAACCAATTAGACAATCTCTAGTGGTTTAAAATGAGGTCTTTCGTCCAAATATGACTTTTATCATAATTCTTACGCCATATGATGATTAACTTTATATTATAAAATTAAACGTCATGGAACTCAAAAAGAACCCAAAAGCCAATGTAGGTCGAAACAGCAGTTTATATTTTGCTGTTGGCTTAAACGTAATGTTAGTTTTAACGTATTTAGGACTAGAACATAAGACTTACGACAAATCGAGTACTAAGATTGATATCTTAATGTTAACAGATCAATTAGAAGAAGATATTCCAATTACTACTATTAACATCCCACCACCTCCTCCTCCTCCAAAGGCCATAGTTTCAGAATCTATTAAAGTCGTTGATGATGTTGATGATGTTGAGGAAACTGTGGTAGAAAGTACAGAAATTGGACAAGATGATATTATAGAAGATGTTGTTGAAGTAGAGGATGTTGAGGTAGAAGAAGTAGAAGAAGATATAGAAGTACCTTTTGCAGTAATAGAAAAAGTACCAAGATTCCCTGGTTGTAAAGGTAATAATGACCAATTAAAGGCTTGTTTCCAGAAAAAAATGCAAGAACACCTACACAAGCATTTTAGATACCCAGTAGTAGCATCAGAGTTAAATATACAAGGTAGAGTATTTGTATTCTTCCTAATAGATAAAAACGGTAACGTTACTAAAATAAAAAGTAGAGGTCCTGATAAGTTGTTAGAAACTGAAGCTGAAAGAATTATAGGATTACTACCTAAAATGGAACCTGGTAAACAACGTAATAAGGCAGTAGGCGTGCCATACAGTATACCAATTAACTTTAAACTACAACAACAATAAACTAAATTATAACACTTGGTTTAGAATAATTTGATTGATGACAGAACCCCTTGAAAAAGGGGTTTTGTTATTTATTGATTTTTGTTTTTAGCCCAATACCAATTGATAAGCGAACCCTCAAAAGTGAAAGTGCCGTCAAGTACCATCCCAATTTTTTTAAGTATATGGTTTGAGACTGTGTGACCAGTTTCTGCACAGGCATTAATTTCTTTTAGTTTTAATTTATTAAATCCAAAATTTAATGAAGCAGTGGCAGCTTCCGTTGCATAGCCTTTACCCCAGAATTGTTCTTTCAGTCTGTAACCTAAATCATAATAATCAAATTCCTTACGTACCTGACGCTCAAATTTTAAGCCAGACCAGCCAATGAATTCATTTGTAGATTTAGAAATCACTACCAACCTACCCAATCCGAAATCTTCATATTGTTGCAATACATTAGCAATTTGCTTTTGACTTTCCTGTATTGATTTAACAGGATTATTTCCTAAAAACCTATGAACTTTAGGATTGGAGTCTAATTCAAAAAAATCCTTGTCGTCAGATTGTTGTATTGGCCTTAAGATTAGGCGTTCAGTTTCAATCCTAATATTCATTTCCACTTAATATTACAACCCATACTTGGTCTTTGATTTTCTCTAATAGGTGTATTGTTAACTAATCCGTCAATTGCAGATCGCAAATCTTCTCCTGTTACTGGAATACCATTACCTGGTCTAGAACCATCTAATTGGCCTGCATAAACAAGATTTAATTCACCATTAAATAAAAAGAAATCAGGTGTGCAAGCCGCATCATACGCCTTGGCTACGTCTTGAGTTTCATCATATAGATATGGAAATGGATAGTGGTTATCAATAGCATGTTGTTTCATTTTGTCTGGTCCATCTTGAGGATAATTAACAACATCATTGCTAGAAATTGCAATACAGTTAAGACCCTTACAGGAATAATCATTTGCAAGTCTTACGAGTTCTTCATTAACGTGTATAACAAATGGACAGTGATTGCAAATAAACATAACCAAAGTACCTGACGCACCCTTTAATTCGTGCAATGTTTTTACAATGTTGTCTTTTGTGTCAACTAATTTAAAATTAGGTGCTTTTGTGCCTAAGGGCATCATATTAGAAGGTGTTAACGCCATTATTTTAATATAAGTTTTATTTATTACATTTAGTGAATGGATAATATAATAACATTTGAAGACTTTACAAAAGTAGATTTAAGAGTTGGTACAATTACTGAGGTTAAAGATTTTCCTAGTGCTCGTAAGCCGGCTTATCAATTAACCATAGATTTTGGAGACTTAGGAATTAGAAGATCGTCTGCACAGATCACAACACTTTACAAGAAAGAAGATTTACTGAATCGGCAGGTTGTAGCTGTAGTTAACTTTCCTAAAAAACAAATAGCGAATTTCATGAGCGAATGCCTCGTAATGGGTGCTGTAAAGGAAGATGATGTTTTTCTTCTAAATCCTGAGACCAAGGTAAAAAATGGTATGCAAGTCACTTAGAAAAGTTAAAAATTATCTAAGCAATAATCTTACATCTCGTCTCTAAAGAAAATAGCGTTCATTAATAATCTATTTGTACCGTACCAAAACGCCCTAAAGTTGGTGTTATCCGTAAAAGCAATAATATTACCGCGTCCTAAACCTCCAATTTTTAAAGGTACGCTAAGACTAAGACTATCAAGGTTTTCCTCTGATATATAACCGCTCAGCAGTGGTTTTTTTGTGTATTGTATTGGATTATTGTAGCTGTTTTTATCTGCATTTATAAACAACGTTGTATTTCTAAACATTGGCAATTCATTACTGGTTATTCCAAAATTTATGGGGTGTGATCTATCAATTTTAGTATTGAAAATGGCACCACCGATGACTTGAGCACCTCTAAAGTCACTGCGTTGTTCAAAACTTATATTTTCTGCTTTTATGTTATTTCTCTTTTTAAAATCAATTTTCATTAATTCTTTACTATTTAACCAACGAAGTGTACTTCTATAGGCTACAAGTGTACCACCATTTTCAATCCAAGTTTTCATTTTTTTGGTGTTATTATCATTTAAACCTGAATTTGAATTAACCATGATAATAGTATTGTACCTACTTAAATCGGCACGACTGAATCTTTTGGTATCTAATTTTGTAGCTATAATGTCATAACGTGTGTCAAGCAAATGCCAAATTTCACCAGCATCGTATGATGACATACCATCACCTACTAATAAAGCAACTTTAGGCTGTTTAACTGATCTGAAGTTTCGACTACCTAAATCTATACCATCATTTAAGCCTGTTGAAACAGCGTCAATTGTTACATAGTTTTCTTGGGCTAAATCATTCAAAAATGTAAAAAGCTCTGAAGTCGTAAGATTCTGATTTTTGACTGGTACTAATATAGTACCATAGTCATAAGACTTTCCGTTAGCCTTAAATTGTTTCATGCTTACTTTAGCTCTAATCCCTTTTTTAAGGATAGTATTTAAAAGCTTTGGAGTGTAGTATTCATGCCACTCAAATAAATAGGCATACTCACTTTTTGAGGTAACTCCGCCAATAGCATGTTGCAATTCAATAACAACATCATCAGCATTTGCAGTTGTAGTTTCAGCGTAATCTAAGTTAAAGGCTAAAGGGAACGTCCAAGCTGAAATATCATAGAACAAGCTGTCTTTAAATGTGGTGCGTTTTTCAAACATTGCATTTAACAGTCTTGTGTTTTTTTGGTTTTTAGGTACAACAAATGCATTTCCTTTTTTGAATTGTTTTCCATCTTTAGAAAAATCTGACTTTAAGCTATGAAACTTAATCTTATGCCTAATTAAAATTTCTGCTAGGTGATAGGTTCTTGCTGCATCTTTATAGTTACCAAATACAATAGCTTTATTACCTTCTTTACTTGCTTCGTTTCTTGCATTTTTAAAGAAGTTGTATTGATATTGCAAAATATCCGTTCGCATGTTTTTAGCGGCCTTTAGAGTTGAAAGTGCAGCTGTGAATTGATTTCGTATCGTAAACGGAAAAGTAAGAATACCATTGTCACTTTCTTGGATATGGCCACGAGAACTCGCTTGTTCAAACAAAATGCCAATACCTCCATTAATGTCTGGGAAGGTAGAACCTTTGCCATAATAGAAGTCGTCAAAACTCTCTTCAGAATAGTATAAAGATCCTATTTTGTCTAACTCCTTTGCATGGTATGTTGCTATTTCTTTTGTTAATTCTTGATTTAATTTTGGAGTTAATGGGTGTGTTCTTGAAGGTATACCTGGCTGAAAGAAAAATGTTGCATTTGTACCCATCTCATGATGATCCGTTAAGATATTAGGCAACCAATTATGAAACGACTTTATGCGTGCTCTAGATTCTGGTAATTGCACTGGTAACCAGTCTCTATTCATATCAAACCAATAATGATTGGTGCGTCCTCCTGGCCAAACTTCAGAATATTCTCTGTCATTTGGGTCTGGATTAAGATTCATGTTTCTATTTGTATTTGCCCAATAGGCAAATCGTTGTAAACCATCAGGATTATATGAAGGGTCAAATAAAATAACAGTGTTATCTAGTAACTCATTAATTTCAGAACCTTCTGCTGCCGCTAAATAGTATGCAGCTAATAGAGATGCATTGGCACCACTTGGTTCATTACCATGGATTGAAAACCCTTGGTAAACTACTATAGGTCTATTTTCAATATTGGCATTATTGGACTCAGTTGCATTTATATGATCCTTTTGTATTTGATCTATTTTACTATGGTTATTAGGAGCAGTTATAGTTAATAAGAGTAATGGTCTATCTTCAAAAGTGTTCCCTCTATTTTCTATGGTTATTCTGTCTGATGCTTCTGCAAGAGCATACATGTATTGTACCAACTTATCATGCGTAATATGCCATTCACCAACTTCATGACCTACAACACTCTTAGGTGTCGGGATACTTGGGTTGTAAGAAATATTTTGCGGTAAATAATATGATAAATCAGTTTGGGACTGTGAGAATAGTAAAGTAGAGGTTAAGAAAAACAATAAAAAACTTCGTAGCATAGTTATTTAGTTGGTTAGAAGCTAAAAATAAAAAAACCGCTACTATCAGTAACGGTTTTTTATTTTAATTTAACAAAAGTGCCTACTAAATATCGTCAAAACTGATATCTGTAAAACTTTCAGCAGTTGGTTCAGTATCTTGAGGAGTTTTGGCTTCTTGATTTGTAAAGTCATCTTCTCTTTTGAAATCTTTTTGATGTCTTTCGCTAATTACTTCTTCCCCTTTTTCATTAATGATGTAATCCGTCATTTCACCTAAAATATCTCTAAACTCAGCAAAGTCTTCCTTGTATAGATAGATTTTGTGTTTTTTATAATGAAACGAACCATCGTCATTAGTGAATTTTTTACTTTCCGTAATAGTTAAATAATAGTCTCCAGCTTTAGTAGCTCTTACATCAAAGAAATATGTACGTCTTCCAGCGCGAAGCACTTTAGAAAATATTTCTTCTTTGTCCATCATTCCATAATCACTCATATATCGTTTGTTTAAATTCTATCCAAAAATCTAAAAAAAATGTAAACTAACAAACAATTTAACGCATTTCTTTTTCGGAGAGTTGTTTTGAATATAGCTCCTTGTAATAACCATCTGTATTTACTAAGGACTCATGATTTCCTGTCTGAATTACCTTACCATCTTCTAATACTATGATAGAATCGGCATTTTTAGCGGAAGAAACGCGATGGCTCACTATTATTGTAGTTTTATCCTTTGTAAGTTTAACCAAGTTGTTAAGTATCTTTTCTTCGGTTTCAGTATCTACCGCGGAAAGGCAATCATCAAACAACAAGATATCTGGCTTTTTAATAATTGCTCTTGCTATAGAAACACGTTGTTTTTGTCCACCAGATAAGGTAATACCTCGTTCACCTAATATAGTATCATAACCTTTGTTAAACCCTTCAATGTTTCTATGAACTCGGGCATTTTTAGCAGCTTCTATAACCTCCTCATCAGTTGCATCCTCTTTGCCAAACTTAATATTGTTTTTTATGGTATCTGAAAATAGAAATGCATCTTGTGGTACATATCCAATACTTTCTCTTAAGTTATTGAGATGTAGCTCTTTTATAGGTTTCTGGTCCACAAGAACATTACCATTATCTACATCATACAAGCGGCCAATTAAGTCTAAAATTGTTGATTTCCCTGAACCCGTTTTACCCAATATTGCCAAGGTTTTACCAGAATCAATTTTAAAACTCACATCCTTAAGCGCTTCAATATTGGTATCTGGATATACAAATGATACATTTTTAAATTCAATATCACCTTTAATAGGCGTTTCAATTTCAGAAAAATTCTTTATATCTGGTTCCGTATTTAAGAACTCATTAATGCGCTCTTGTGATGCTTCTGCTTGTTGCACTAAGGAAGTTACCCAACCCACCGTTGCAACTGGCCATGTAAGCATATTAACATAAATAATAAACTCTGCAATGGTACCAATATTTTCTATTTCACCACTCATATATTGCAAGCCACCAATATAGATTACAATTAAATTGCTCAGACCAATCAATAGAATCATTAATGGAAAAAACAAGGCCTGTACTTTGGTTAAATTGATTTGTTTTTGTCTGTTTTCTGATGATAGACCTTCAAACTCTATATTAGTTCTAGTTTCAATCCCGTAGGACTTTATAACCGATATACCACTAAAGGTCTCTTGTGTATAGGTAGAAAGTGTTGAAAGCGATTCTTGCACTATTGTACTTCTCTTATTTATAAGACGGCTCAGCTTATAAATAGAAATAGAAAGTATTGGTAAAGGCAATAACGTGTACAGTGTTAATTTTGGAGCTGTACTGAACATGTAAATTAAAGCCACGCAAAAGAGTGTAATAGTATTCATGGTGTACATAATCGCCGGACCAACATACATTCTCACTTTGCCAACATCTTCACTAATGCGATTCATTAAATCTCCAGTTCTATTAGATTTGTAAAAGTTTAAAGATAGTACTTGATAATGCTGGTATATTTCGTTCTTTAGATCATACTCAATATACCGCGAAACATTAATAATGGTTTGGCGCATTAGAAATGTGAACATACCAGCAATAACAGCAGCTCCTGCTAACAGTAAAATATTAGTTATTAGCTCTGACTTAAAAATTTCATATGAAATTTTACCATAATATCTATCGGAAACTACATTGATTGAGGCACCTACCAATCTAGGTGTAAAAAGCGCAAATATTTTGGCTAGAATGGTAATTATTATACCAATAATTAAACGGTATCTATACTTGTAAAAATACTTGTTAAGGTGCTTTAGTGCTTTCATATTGCATTTGGTCGGTCAAAAGTATTACGTTAATCCTATTTAATAGTTAATATTTTGCTAATCCTACGGTATTGCTTTATTTTTGCATGTTGTTTTTACACATTTTTCAAAACGTCTTAAATCTAAATTTTCAATATGACTTCAGAAGTTATGGATTCGAAAGATTTGTCAAAAGTCGATCCTGTTTTTGGTCAAGCATCTTTTGATAATCATGAGCAAATAATCTTTTGCAATGACAAAGATACTGGTTTAAAAGCTATAATTGGTATTCATAATACCGTTTTGGGCCCTGCTCTTGGTGGTACTAGAATGATGCAATATGGTAGCGAGTGGGAAGCCTTAAATGATGTTTTACGCCTTTCTCGAGGTATGACCTATAAATCTGCCATTACGGGTTTAAATCTTGGCGGAGGTAAAGCTGTTATTATCGGTGATTCCAAAACTCAAAAGACGCCAGAACTTATGAGACGTTTTGGTGAATTCGTACATTCTCTTAGCGGAAAATATATTACAGCCGAGGATGTAGGAATGCATACTGAGGATATGGATATTGTAAGAGAAGTGACACCATACGTCACAGGAATTTCTGAAAGTAAAGGAGGAGCAGGTAGTCCATCCCCAATTACCGCCTATGGTGTGTTTATGGGAATGAAGGCTGCGGCTAAATTTAAGTATGGATCAGACATTTTAGAAGATAAAAAAGTGTTTGTTCAAGGTATAGGTAGTGTAGGTGAGGCTCTAGTTGAAAATTTGGTAAATGAAGGCGCTGATGTTAGTATAGTAGATATAAATCAAGAACGATTAGAAATTGTTCGTTCCAAATACGGAGTTAGCATTTATGAAGGTGATGATTTATACAATGAAGAAATGGATATCTATGCACCATGCGCTTTAGGAGCCACAATTAATGACGATACCATTTATAGATTAAAAGCAGATATTGTGGCAGGTGCAGCGAACAATCAATTGGTTGAGGAAAATAAGCATGGCAGAATATTACAGGAAAGAGGTATAGTATATGCACCAGATTTTTTAATTAATGCAGGTGGAATTATCAATGTTTATGCAGAGTTAGAAGACTATGATAGACAGGAGATTATTAGGAAAACTGAGAATATTTACAATACTACTTTAGAGATCTTAGATAATGCGAAAAAGAATAATCTCACAACTTTTAATGCAGCGTACAATATAGCTAGTGAACGCATCGAAACAAGAAAAAGAGAAAATTCTAAATAATTTTTTTCAGAATTAAATAATAGTATTTTTGCAAGGTGAATCATATTTTGGTTCACCTTTTTTAAACACCATATAAGAAGTTCTTAAACATGCTAAACAGAAGACACATCAGAATTAAAGTAATGCAATCAATGTACGCCTTTAATGGTAATGAAAGTGATGATCTTTCAAAAGATGAAAAGTTTTTACTTCATAGTATAGATAGCATGTACGACTTGTATTTATCAATTTTAGCCTTACTTACAGCAATTCACAAAAAAAGTAAGGATTATCACCAAAAACTTCAGAATAAGCATTTGGTATCTGATAGTATCGAGCAAAACAGTTCAAAATTCGCAGAGAACCAGTTTTTAGCTTTGATTAGCGGTAATAAAATGTTGCAGGATGCTATTGTTAAAAGAAAATTAAACTATTGGGATTTAGATTCTGAATATGTTGATATTCTTTTTAAGGCCATTCTTAAGAGCAAAATTTACAGTGATTATGTTGAAAAAAATCCAAATGATTTTAAATCAGATAAACAATTTATTTTAGATATCTACACAGAAACTATCGCACCAAACGACAAGCTGTATGATTATTTTGAAGATAAGCGTATAACTTGGGTTGACGATTTACCAGTTGTGAATACAACTTTGGTTAAAGTGTTTAGAAAACTGAAAAACAATTCTCCCGAAACTGCATTATTACCAGAGCTTTACAGGGATTTAGATGATAAAAAATTCGCTACTGATTTATTAAAGAAAACGGTATTAAATGCTACGAGCTTTGGTGAAGAAATTGCTAAGAAAACAACCAATTGGGATTCAGAGCGATTAGCAAGTTTAGATGGCGTACTACTTAAAATGGCACTTTGCGAATTCCAAAAGTTTCCTTCAATACCACATAAGGTAACTATCAATGAATATTTGGAAATCGCTAAAGAGTATTCTACTCCAAAAAGTAGTTTATTTATCAATGGTATTTTAGACAAAATTGTAAAAGAATACCAGTCAAATAATCAATATCTTAAATCTGGTCGCGGCCTTATGTAGCAAGTGTTTTCTTACAATAAGACTAGAAGGAGCTTTAAAAGTTTTAATTGGTTGAAATAATTATTAACTTCGCAACCCACAAAGAATCATAAATTTAAATAATAAAGTGATGAAAAAAGTAATCTTAGGATTTAGCGCATTATGTATGGTAGCCTTCACGTCTTGTAAGGAAGATGCAGCGAGTAAAGTAAAAACAGAAAATGTTGCGGTAGCAGCAGAGAGAGATGCAAACGCAGGTAATTTTCCTGTTATTACATTAGACAAAACAACACACGATTTTGGCAGTATAATGGATGGTACTCCAGTTGAAACTGTATTTAAGTATACAAATACTGGTAATTCAATGTTAGTTGTTAGTAATATAAAAAGTACATGTGGATGTACTGTACCAAACAACTGGACTAAAGAAGTTGCTCCAGGTGAAACAGGTGAGTTTACAGTAAAGTTTAATGGTAAAGGAAACGGTAAAGTATCTAAGTCATTAACCATGACTACAAATACTGAGAAAGGTCAAGAAGTTGTAAAAATTACTGCTATGGTTCAGAAAGATCCAAATGCTCCAGTAAAACCAGCTGGTACTGCAACAGTCAACCCATTATCTACTACACCAACAAAGACTTCTACACAACCAGGTCACGAAGGTCATAACCACAACTAATTTATAATTAATGGAAGGAATAGGATCTTTTTTACCATTCATTGCAATTTTTGCTGTGATGTATTTCTTTATGATTGCACCACAAATGAAACGTGCAAAACAAGAAAAGAAATTTGCAAGCGCATTAAAACGCGGTGATCGCGTAATTACCAAAAGTGGCATGCACGGAAAAGTTGTTGACTTAAATGATAAGGACAACAGTTGTGTCATTGAAACTTTAGCCGGTAAAATTAAATTTGACCGCTCTGCAATTTCAATGGAAATGAGTAAAAAACTAAATACACCTGCTGTTGCAAAGAAATAGTAGTCGTAATAAGAAAATTGAAAACCCGCTATTTAGCGGGTTTTTTTATTAGCAATTTTTGTATTTATCGTTAAGGCCAACGCCTTGTAATATCATTGGTGTAATCTTTTCTAAGCGTGATAGTTTTGTGGCCTCCCGTTTAGCGGTAGATATATATTGGCAATACTCACGCTGTTTTCCAGGCGTAAGAGCCTTAAAAGCAACATTTAAATCTTCATTGGCTTTAAAAACACGTTTTAATTCTGTTGGAACTTCTACTGCCTTTGTATTTCTGGTTGGTTTAATTTCTTTACCTAATCGTTGATTTTCAATGGCTTCTTTTACGTAGGCCAAAATAATGGTTTCATTAATTTGATCTTTACTTGTAAACCGCATTTGCCTTAGGGCTTTGGTTTTATTCTCTTGGGCATTGATTAGTAGTCCATGTTCATCTTTCAGAAAAACGCCATTAAAAAACCATAGGCCAAAATGGTTTTTAAAAGCAGAAAAACCAACCACATTCTTTCCATTAAGCGTGTAGGTAGGGGCACTCCATTTTATGGTTTCTACCAACTCGGTTTGGTTAATAATATTTCGGATAATATTTAACTCCTCACAGTAATGCGGATTCACCTCTATATATTCTTCTACGGAATTGACTTTTTTCAATGTGTAAAATCCATTTAGTTGAGTACACTTTTTAAAGATAAGTTTCTAAAATTACTCTTTTTTTAAAATATATCATATCAGCAGTTCATAGTAATATAATGGTAATTGAACGATTAACAAGTTACCGCTCTAAAAAAGTAAGAATAATTTTACTAGCTTTAAACTGCTATTAATCAACATTCAACTACCAATTGATTCAACAATTACTCATTTCACTTTATTTTTTTATTGTAATAGGTGGCTTTAAAGAGCTATGCTATTTTTTTTGATTGGTTCATTTTTATTTGGTTAAGGTAAATACAATTACGTTTTACCCTATCTACCTATATTATCTGTTGCAGCATTTTTAATGTGTGGATATGGTATGTTATTAAGTAAAACCAACTAATTAACCAATTATTATGAAAAGAGCTACATGTCTTTTAGCCTTCCTATTTTTTATCTCAATTTCCTTTTCAAATGTATTTGCCCAAGGCACAGAAAATTTTGAAAATGAGACTGCAGGTTCAACTACATTTACTGAAAATGGCCAAGGATTTACAATTACAAATGGGCCAGGTGAGACAACCTACGATATTGAGTTGGTTTCAGGAGCTGGCTGGAATGGGTCAGCACCGGATAATAAATTTATAGATAATTCTTCAGGTTTGCCCATTCAAAATGATGGGACATCATTCACAATTTCCACGTCTAATGGAGCAGATATTAGTATGACAAGTGTTTACTTGTTTATTTCAACAAGAGCTCTTGCAAACCCAACAACAACGCTTACGATTACAGGAAAAAAAGATGGTGCAGTTGTATATACAATAACAAAGACTTCTGGATTTTCAAACGTTCAGACATTTACACCTAATAATGGTTTTACGTTTATTAATTTTGCAAGCGAAGGTGGAGTAGATAATTCAACAACTAAAGTTGATGAAATCATTTTTTCTACTACCAACAATGCGGATTATATTGCCCTGGATAACTTCATTTACGACTTTGAAGTCGTAGAAGCTGATCCACCAGAGGTATTATCTATTGCAGTTGTAGGTACACCACCAACAACGGCTACTGCTGTTAACTTTTCAGTGACATTTAATGAAGATGCATTTAATGTAACTACGACAGATTTTAGTCTCAATACGTCAGGAACTACAGGAACCATTTCAGGAATTTCTGGCTCAGGATCTGCATATACAGTGGCTGTTTCTGGTATTTCTGGAGAAGGTACTATACGTTTAGATTTGCTTGGCGGTACAGATATTGAAGATGCTGTTGGCAATTCACCACCTCCTGCCTTTTCAGCTGGTGAGGTACATACCGTGTCCCGATGTTTTCAAGAAACATACGAAACTATTTCTACAGGCGCTAGCACATGGAGTAGCAATGGTGTTTTATTTGCAATGTCACCAACGACTTTGAATATTGAAAATTTTGCCAATGCCGGAGCTAATGATTCGGATCGGTTTTTATCAAATGCAACAGATTTAGGTACAGGTAAGATGTATACCATTTCAACACCTGGACCAGAATTATTTACCGTTGAATCTTTGGAAGTATTTCTGTCCTCTAATGGCGGTACAAGTCCTACCAATGATGGTTCAATAGTTTTTGAAGGTAAACTTTCAGGATCTACATTATATACTATTACAAAAAATTCAGGGTTCCCAACAACAGCTGCAGGTATAGATAATGGGTTTTCAGTAATAGATTTTGCAACAGCAGGTGCAACAGATCACAGTTTAACCAATATTGACGAATTAAAAATTACAATGGGAGGCGCATTTAACTATATCGCCTTTGATAATTTTGAACATTGTGAAGAGGTAACGGCAGCAGCGCCGCCTATTGTACAATCAATAAACTTGGTTGGAAATCCAGTAGCAGTATCCACAGCAGTAAGTTTCGATGTTGTTTTTAATGAAGTCGCCCTTAACGTTTCTTCAGATGATTTTATTTTAACCACCACAGGATCAGCCGTAGGGACTATTGCCTCATTAACAGGCTCTGGTAATGCATATACCGTAAATATCAATACCATTTCTGGTGAAGGGTCTCTGCGTTTAGACCTTAAGGGCTTTACCAATATTCAAGATATATCGGGCAATACACCACCCGATCCATTTACTTCAGGTGAAGTGCATATCGTTTCAACCTGCGATGTTGAAACTTTCGAATCTTTAAGTGACGATACTTTTGCCTGGACAACCAATATAACACCTTTTACAACCGGTTCTGCCAATCTTAGTGTGGTTGAGTTTACAGGGGCAGGAGCAGGCGCATCAGATCGGTTTTTAGACAATGTTAATGACCAAGGTACTGGTAAAGTCTATTCAATTTCTATAACCGACACAAGTTTTATGTTTTTAGGCAGTATGGCATTCTATGTGTCGTCCATTTTAGATGGTACAGATCCTACTAACGATGGCACATTAACAGTTCGTGGAAAACTCGATGGCGTACAACAATTCGAGGTTATAAAAAGCTCTGGATTTCCAACGTTCATAGGTCCAGAGAAAGGCTTTTTTACTTGGGATGCCACTACCGAAGGTGGTACGGATTACTCACTAACTGTTATTGATGAATTAGAAATTGAGCTAGGAGGTGCATTTCAATATTTGGCTATTGACAACTTTAAATTTTGCGACTGTCCTATCCTTGATCTTCCCATATCAGGTGGAGACCAAGTGGAATGTAATTCAGGTCAGACATTAACAACAACGGCTACGGTTAATACAGGAGAAACTGTAGATTGGTACTCTGAGGCTACAGATGGTGTTTTAGTGGCAGATCCTAGCCTTACTGGAGCAGGTAACATTACCTATTATGCTGAAACCAGAAACACAGCCACTGGTTGTACGAGCAGTGCAAGAACCGCTGTGTCTTTAACTATTAATGCATTACCAACTGTAACCTTTACAGCATTAGCAGATTTACCTTCAGATACTGGCATACAAACTTCACAAGGAGGAGGTACGCCCTCTGGTGGAGTTTATTCTGGTACTGGAGTAACCGATGACGGTAATGGTACAACTTATAGTTTTGACCCTGCTTTAGCTGGTGTCGGAACTTATACCATTACATATGCTTTTACAGATAGTAATGGATGTACAGCATCCGCAATAGATGATGTTAATGTCACACTACCCCAATCACCCTTCATCACAACCTGGCAAACTGGTGCATCTAATGTGAGTATTACCATCCCCACCAACCCTGGATATGTTTACGATTACAGCATAGACTGGGGAGATGGTACCGTTGAGAACAACGTTACGGGGG
>NZ_JBKQXM010000003.1:4055-86398 GCF_046762865.1 Winogradskyella sp. A2 | reverse complement strand
GGACGTATCAAGTGTTACCGACATGGCAGGAATGTTCGACACGGCCCTGATGTTCAACCGTGATATAAGTGGCTGGGCCACGAGCGCGTTGACGGACACATCACGTATGTTCAAGGGCGCCACAGCGTTCGACCAGGACCTTGGCGGCTGGGACGTAACGCAGGTAACGGACGCCGAGCAGATGTTCGAGGGCATAGCGCTTTCTACGGCGAACTACGATGCGCTACTCACGGGCTGGTCTTCACAGGCCCTTCAGTCCAACGTTATCTTCGGCGGAGGAGAGAGTCAATACTGTAATGGTGTTGATGGAATACAAATACTCCGTAATACGTTTAATTGGATCGTTAGCGATTTTGGAATTTTACCTGAAGGTACATTAGACAATAATGGTTTGGACATAGCCGATAGCTGTGGTACTACAGATGATAATTTTTCACTCTCTTCAAGTGGAGGAAACCTTATAATTAGTAACTCAAATTCAGCATTTAATGTCTCTGGAGACGAGGTTACACAACAAGACGAAAATACTGTTGCTATTCCTATTGGTGAAATTACCACTGGACTTACTATAGATGGAGGAGAGGGAGATAATGATATAACCATAGATAGTTCTTTTGATTTGATTGGTGCAAACAACGGATTGACACTATCTAATTTAAATGTGAATCTTACAGGTAGTGATGATTTAGAAATCAATAGCCTAAATGTTGCTGAAGGAGACTTTAATACGAGTGGTGTAAATACTGTGGTAGACACAGTGGCCAATTTTAATAGTGGCAGTTCATTGAGTGGTGATGGGAATATAATAGGTGATGTAAATATGAATCCAGGTTCTACCTTAAATGCAGGAAATAGTCCAGGTATTTTGAATACGGGCAATTTGACCCTTGATAATAGCAATAATGAGTTTGAAGTAACCGGTACCACACCAGGAACAGAACACGACAAAGTTGTTGCTACAGGTACAGTAATAATTACTAGTGGTACAAGCTTAAATCTTCTTGGAGGTTATGCCAACGGTGTTGGTGACGAGATTGTTTTAATAGACAATGATGGCACCGATGCCATAAGTGGCACGTTTGATACTCTTACCGAGGGTACAGAAATTACTTTTGGCGATTTTACAGGGACCATTA
Organism: Winogradskyella sp. A2; assembly: GCF_046762865.1. Lineage (NCBI taxonomy): Bacteria > Pseudomonadati > Bacteroidota > Flavobacteriia > Flavobacteriales > Flavobacteriaceae > Winogradskyella > Winogradskyella sp. A2. The sequence goes on along the minus strand of NZ_JBKQXM010000003.1, from coordinate 85,262 downwards.
GTTATACAGGAGGCGATGGTAATGATATTGTATTAATTGGCACACAAGCTTTAATTCCTGGTGCTTTCATCACCACCTGGCAAACCACAGTAGCTAATGAGAGTATTACCATACCCACCGCGGGTAGTGGTTATAACTACACCGTAGATTGGGGCGATGGTATGTCAGATACAGGTGTTATGGGTAATGCCACACACACTTATGTTACACCAGGCATACATACGGTATCCATCTCAGGAGATTTTCCGAGGATTTACTTTAATTTTGTTGGTGATAGGGAAAAAATTCTTACTGTAGATCAATGGGGAGGTATAGCTTGGCAATCCATGGTGTCTGCATTTTCGGGTTGTTCTAATTTAGAAGTATTAGCTTCTGATGCACCTGATTTAAGCAATGTGTCAAGTTTACAAACTGCATTTAAGGGGTGTATAAATTTTAATCAAGACATCAATCACTGGAATGTATCTACCATTACTAATTTGGTTGAAACATTTTTTGTTTCATCTTATAATCAGCCATTAAATAATTGGGATGTGTCTAATGTAACCAACTTTAGTGGCACTTTTAAAAATTCACCCTTCAATCTAGACATTGGTAATTGGGATGTATCAAGTGCCTTACTAATGGAAGGAATGTTTGCAAATAGTGATTTCAATCAAGATATTGGTAATTGGAATGTCTCTAATGTGACTAACATGTTTTATATGTTTTTTAATTCACCGTTTAATCAGAATATAGGAAATTGGAACGTTTCAAATGTAGTTGCAATGTTGGGAATGTTCCAAGGTGCAAGTTCGTTTAACCAAGATATTAGTAATTGGAACGTTTCTAACGTTACAAATATGAGGGAAATGTTTCGTAATGCAAGTTCGTTTAATCAAGATATTGGAGCTTGGGATTTGAGCTCCTTATCTAATATGAGGAATATGTTTGATAATGCAACTGCATTTGATCAAGATTTAAGCGCTTGGGATATTTCTTCACTGACAAATGCCACGGACATGTTCAAAGGTGTAACCCTTTCCCAAGCTAATTACGATGCCTTATTGAATGGCTGGGCCACCTTAGACCCTGGAGAAACTTTAGTTCCTAGTAATATTATCTTCTCTGGAGGAAATAGCCAATACTGTGATGGTGAGCCTGGTAAAACCACTTTAGAAGGTTTGGGTTGGACCATTACAGATGGTGGTTTAGCTCCACAAAACACCTATTATTTGGATAACGATGGAGACGGATTTGGTGATCCTGATAATTCTATCATGGCTTGTAGTCAACCAGCTGGATATGTCCCTAATAGCGACGACTGTGCTGATTTTGATCCTTTGGCCTCACAACCAGGAGACGCATGTGATGATGGTAACGCCTGTACAATTAATGATGTATATGATAATGACTGTAACTGTGTTGGTGAACCAATAGATCCAGACGATGACGATCCATGTACTACAGATAGTTGTGATCCAACAACAGGTGAAATCTTTAATATTCCTATCGACATTCCTGATCCGGTTATTTCAGGCAATACTACTGTATGTTCAGGAGATACAACAACACTTATGGCAACTAATAGTGGTGGAACAACCAGTTGGTATAGTGATGATACGGGAACAGCTTTGATTACAACTGGTACAAGTTTTACAACACCAGCCTTAACATCAGACACGACTTATTATGTCGAAGAAGAAAATGGTGATTCATGCTCGTCTAATTTGGTCGCAGTAACTGTAACGGTAACTCCAAAACCACAAGTTATTATAACGGCAATAGCACCTATTTTAGAAGGGGATAGCGGTACTACAATTTTACAGTTTGAAATACTACTTGATAGACCTTCAACGGAGACCATTTTTGTAGAGGTTTCCACTGCAGACGTTACAGCAACTGATGGTATAGATTATTTTGGCTTCTCTAATACGGTTGTAAATTTTTCGCCAGGCCAAATAAGCCAACCTGTAAATGTCCAGGTAAATGGTGATACTGATTTTGAACCAGATGAAACCTTCACGGTTACCATTGTAAATGCTAGCGAATGTTCCGAAATACTAGTATCTGAAGCAACAGGAACCATTTTAAATGATGATGCAGATCCATGTATGGTGTCTATAGATAACCAACCAGAAGACGCAACCATCTGCGATGGCGATTCCCTAAGTTTTGATCTTGTTGCCACAGGTACCGGTACATTGAGCTATCAATGGCAGGTAGATGATGGTTTAGGTGGAGGATTTGTAGACCTTGGTGCACCAAGTGCTACCTCAGGATTAAACTTTGTTATGATGGCTATTGGTGGAAATGGGAATCAATATAGAGTTATAGTAACAGCAGATAATAATACACCTGGTGATATGAGTGATGATTGCTCGGTAACCAGTGCTGTGGCCACTTTAACTGTCAATCCTATACAAACACCAGCATTCAGTATTACTACAACTTATTGTTCAGGAGACCTTGGCGACAGCTTATCCAAAGTGTCTGATAATGGTATAACAGGAGATTGGTTGCCAGCAACCATAGATACAAGTATCCTTGGTGATACCGATTATGTGTTTACACCAGACGATCCTAGCCAATGTGGTGAAGCAATAACGCTTACGGTAACCGTTAATCCGTTACCAGAACCTGTTATCACAGGGCCAACAGATTACTGTCTTTCAGCAGGTCCTGTTATCCTAGATGCAGGTGCAGGTTTTGCATCGTATCTATGGTCGCCAGGTGGAGAGACCACGCAGACGATATCGGCAACAGAAGGTTCATATACGGTAACTGTGACAGACAGTAACGGCTGTAGTGCAACATCTGATGAATTCACGGTCATTGAAAATCCATTACCGACTGTTACAGCTACAGCATCCACTTTACAAATCTGCGAAGGAGAAAGTGTAACCCTAACAGGAGGTGGCGCAGTAAGCTATTCTTGGGATAACAATGTAACGGATGGTCAGGCATTTACACCAACAGAAACAACTACTTATACAATTACTGGAACGGCTGATAACGGCTGTACCAATACGGCAGAAGTGACTGTTACCGTCAATCCATTACCAGCTACACCTACAGGAGAAACTCTTCAAGTGGCTTGCGAAGATAGTTCTGCAAACACTTTAGTAGCTGATTATGACTTTACATATGGTAATGATGAAATTTGGTCAGGAAGCTATGGTACGAGCGCTATACCAAATTACCCAGGGTTGAACTACTTAACCATGGAATTAGGTAGTAATTTATCCTTTGATTCTAATGGATCTGCTTTAGGGGATGGTGGTGATGGTGCATGTGACGGGATTCTACCAACTGGTACAAATGTATCAATTGGTGGATATTCTTATTTGCCAGATGGACAGTCGGTATTATTAACCAATAATTCTACAACCAATGTTTTTATAAATTATAGAGATGATATTTCTGGTTCTGGGTCTTACTTTGTATGTGGAGGCAATAGTGCATTATTAGATCTCACAATTCTACCTGGAGAGTCCGTAACGTTGTTAAGAACAGGTAATTCAATTGCTCAAATTGCAGAATCCATTACAGCTATTGCGACACCACCAGCGGGTTCTAGCTTGGTATGGTACGATGCAGAGAGCGGTGGAAGCCAAATTACGGACCCTACTCAAGTAGGAATAGGTTCATCCATATTCTGGGCTACTTCAGTGGACGATACAACTGGATGTGAGAGTGCAGAACGACTTATGGTCACATTGGAAGTATTCGATTTACCATCCGTAACATTTACAGCACCAGCAGACTTTCCAGTTAACGCAGGTGTACAATTAGGTTTAGGCGGAGGCACACCAGAGGGTGGTGTATACTCAGGACTGGGTGTGATTGATGATGGTAACGGGCAGACCTATAGTTTTGATCCAGCTGCAGCAGGAATAGGAGTACATACGATTTCCTATACATACACTGATTTAAATAGTTGTAGTGCTTCAGCCAACGATGATGTTGAAGTCACAGAACCAGCGCCAATACCAGAGATCAATATTATTGGTCCAACTATAGTTGATGAAGATGCAGGTACCGCGACCTATTCGGTAACGATGTCGGCCGTTTCAGCGACACAGGTATCTGTGGATTTTGCAACAGTAGATGGCACAGCTACAGGCGCTAACGATTACTCGCCCAACGATGGCACATTGATCTTCGCAATAGGTGAGACAGAACAGACGATCACAGTGGTGATTCTCAACGATGTAATCGATGAGCCAGACGAGTCCTTCTCGGTTGTAATCTATAATGTACAAGGCAACGCGACGCTGGGTACGTCAACCCAAGTGACAACAATACTAGACAACGACAATCCTTGTGATAACGATACCGAAGCACCACAAATAACGGGTCTTGAAAATCTCACTGTGCAGTGCCCAGATGAGCTTCCACTTACGCCATTAGAAGTTAATAGTAGTACTAACCCTATAGAAAGTACGACGATTTACGGTAATGCTGTTACCTTTGGACCGTCATTATTTGAAATTCCCATTTCTGGCGATTTAATTCTAGTGGATGACGGTGTTTCAAACCCTTCAGTAACTGATGCTTGCGAGCCTATCATCAATGATTTGTCAGGTAAGATAGCCGTTATAGATAGGGGCGCATGTGCTTTTGTTACGAAAGTTTTAAACGCTCAAAATGCTGGGGCAGTTGCAGTAATTATTGTAAATAACCAACCAGGAGACGCTATCGTGAATATGAGTGGAGAAGATCCTAACATTACAATTCCTTCTATTTCTGTGAGCAATAATTATGGCAATGCGCTAAAAGCGGAAATAGCATTAGGAAACGTAAATGTATCCTTTCCGGGGCCATCATTTGAAATAACAGATAATTGTGAAATCAATACGGTTGATTTGACCCAAAATATTGTACAAGGTGATTGTATAAATAATTATACGATAGAAAATATATATACGGTTACAGATATAGCTGGTAATGTTACGACGGAAACACAGACCATTACAGTTAATGATGAAACACCACCGAATTTAATTGACGATTGTCCTATACCGGCTGATTTTGGTTTTACAGATGTGCTATCACAAGCAGAATTGCCAACGGCTAATGACATAGAGTTTGCATTGTTGACGCAACAAGATGATCAAGGCATATCTCTATTGCTATTTCAATTCTACGCGGATAATTGCGGTGGTTTATCAGAACTTAATGTATTAGACCCAGTTATAACTGGAGATGCATGTAGTGGTACAGCCACATATGCGATAGAAGTTATTGATGCCTGTGGTAATGTCAATAACGAATGTAGCTTTACGATAAATTATGGCTTTGGCAACACACCGCCATTAGTTTTTGACGACATGGAACATGGTGATCCTTTTGCCAACGGTTGGTTCTCTTTTTCAGGAAGTGTTGGTGGAGGTGGTATAGGTGTTAACACTGGAGATCTCCCTCCTGTTAATGGTGATGTTTTTAGCCTTGAAACCGGATGGGGTTCTGGAGGTGTACCTGGCTTTTTTGGCGGTTTCGGTCGCAGCAACACTGTAGATATTTCACAAGCCACATCTTTTGATTTTTGGATAAACCCTGATCCAGGCCAAGACTATACCCTTGAAATAAACCTTCAAGATGATGACGATAATGATGGTAATGCAGATGATGAATTTCAATATAATTTAGCGGTAAGCCCAGTTGGCCCTGGAGCTATCAGTGGTGGAGGTTGGCAACTGATATCCGTTCCTTTAACCGCATTTTTTGATGACAATTCCTTTCTTACAGGCGGCAATGGAACTTTGGACGGAACGATATTGACAGTTGTTGTGGCCGTAATAAGTAATTCGGGGGCTGATGTAAACTTTAGAACCGACTATTGGAGTTTCACAAATACAACTTCCTTTGTTTGGACAGGCGCTTTAAACACAGACTGGGAAAACCCAGGTAACTGGCAAAATAGTAATGCACCTGGATTGTCAGTAGGTGGCGATGTTACCATACCATTGGGCATGCCAAACTATCCGGTATTAACGGTAGGCCAGGATCTTTATATAGATCCATGCTCAACGGTATTTGTTGACCTCAAGGCATCCTTAACGGTAAATCCAAACGTGGTAGTTACCAACGACGGTACTGTTATCAACGATGGTAACACCACCTTTGAGTCTGATGAGACAGGATCAGCTTATATAGGTTCGGGTGAAGGTATGTTCATAGGAGACTTTACTGCAGAACGTTTTATCCCTGCCAAGAGAGCCTACCGCCAGTTGAGCCCACCGGTAACGACCAGTACACCGATATCCGAGAACTGGCAACAGTATACCCATATAACGGGTCCGGCAGGCAATACGGACGGCTTCGATGTGACGCTTACGGGCAACCCGTCGATGTACATTTTCGACAACGATGTGTACAGCTACCTCGAAGTTGAAAATACCAATGCCACCAATCTGTTCCCTGGCACGATGTACCATATCCTGATAAGAGGTGACAGGAATACGGACCTTGGCGACAATAATGCCGCGCCTTCGATAACGACCTTGAAGGCCACAGGTGAACTCACGGCAGAGAACCAAGGTTCCAAGACTATAGAAGTGAACGTACCGGAACAGCGCTTTATGGCGGTGGGCAACCCGTTCCAGTCACAGATTGATATGGATGCGTTGCTTACTACGAGCACCGCCAATATTGAACCGGTCTTCTATTGGGTTTGGGATCCTACCTTAGGGTTTAGAGGTGCCTATGTGGCCGTTGTAGCCTCGGCAGGTATACCTTCTACGGGCGATTCCGATGCCAACCAGTACCTACAGGCCGGACAGGCAGGCTGGGTATATACGGCAGGCGCAGGACCGTCTTCGGTAACCTTTACCCAGGACAGCAAGTTTACGGCAGGACCAGAGACATCTATTTTCAGGAACGGAAGCGGACTTGCCAGCGTAGGTCAATTGCGCCTGTCGCTCTATGAGAACAGTGCACTGGCCAACGGCGAAAGAGCAACGGACGGCATACTCATTCTGTTTGACACGGTAGGCAACAATGGCGTGGATGCCTTTGATGCACTCAACATTACCAACCTTGACGAGAACTTTGCGACCAGCAACGATGGCGAGCTTCTCAGTATCGAGAACAGGGCGATACCTCAAGAGGAAGACGTAATCCAACTGGAGACCAATACCTACAGAAGTACCAGCTACACGATAGTGTCAGAAGGTATCGCCATGGAAGGCCCAACGGCATATCTGTACGATAGCTTCACGGGTATCTATACGGAGATCCCACAGACCGGCGAGGTAAGCTATAGCTACAGCGTAGACGAAGGCAATCCGCTATCGGTTGAAGGAGACCGGTTCAGTGTGGTCTTTGCAGGTGAGGCACTCTCGGTAGACGATTACGATATAGGCCAGATAGAACTGTACCCTAACCCGACGAACATCGGCAAGTTCTACCTGGATGTACCGGTAGGCATGGACGACCTTGAGGTGACGATCTACAGCACATTAGGTCTAAGGTTGTACCACGAGAAAGGATTTACGGGAGGAAGCACCTTGGAGATAGAGACAGGCACGCTGTTCAGTCTAGGTACGTATTTCGTGGAGCTGAGCTCACAAGGCAAAACCATAACGAAGAAGTTGATTATTAATTAGAAATCCAGATACAATGAAAAATTCTAGAATTAAATTATCAAAGTTCATTGGTACCTTGGCTATTGTTTTAGCCTTGGTAGCAACGACAAACCTAAACGCCCAAGGCCCTCCGGGAGGAGAGACGGACACGCAAGATGTCCCGCTTGATGGCGGTCTTATTGCACTCGTTATTGGTGCGGCAGCCTATGGTGTTAAAAAACTGCGCGACAAGAGACAGTAACAGGCATTTTAGTTTTTATCTAAACAACCAACCACCACAACAAGGCTTTTCTTAGGAAAGGCCTTGTTGTTCTGCTTTGGGTTTATAAATTAGATTATTCTTCGGCAAAACGTGTTCGTTAAGCTTGTAGAGAACTGCCTAATCCGTTTGGTTCTTTGTCTTGTATCAAAAACCAATTTTCGATATTGGTATTGTAATAGCAGTTCATAGCAATATATTGGTAATTGAACGAATAATAAGTTACCGCTCTAAAAAAGCAAGAATAATTTTACTAGCTTTAAAATGCTATTAATCAACATTCAACTACCAATTGATTCAACAATTACTCATTTCACTTTTATTTTTTTATTGTAATAGGTGGCTTTAGAGAGCAATGCTATTCTTTTGATTGGTTCATTTTTATTTGGTTAAGGTAAACATTATTACGTTTTACCCTATCTACCTATTTTTATCTATTGCAACATTTTAAGTGTGCGGTTATGGTTTGTTATTAACCAAAACAGCCATATTATGAAACTAAGATTTCTACTATTGTCTTTTCTTTTTTGTGTCTACTATTCATTTTCTCAAACTAAAAAAGAAGAAAACGAAAATTATTTGAGGATTACTTCTACCACTTATTTGGAAAATTTACTTAAGTCAGCCAATAATGACGAATATGTAATAACTTCAGAATATACAGATGCTAAGACAGGTATTAAACACACCTATATTAGACAGGCTATAAATGGGATAGAAGTTTTTGGAACGGAATCTAGTTTACATACTAACGCAAATGGTCAGACTATTATGGCTCATGTAAATTTTGTCGCAAATATTGGTTCATCATTAAAGAATTCATCTGCAAGTATCACTGCTACACAAGCTATATCTAGTGTAGCGCAACAAATGGGTTACAGTCTATCCAATCTTCAAAGATTGGAAAATGCAACAGGGTCTAATCAAAAGGGAGTTTTTAATAAGGCCGGAATTTCGAATAGAGATATTCCTGTGAAGTTAATGTATTATTTTAGAGATGGACATGGCTCCAGTATGGTTTGGGAACTTTCAGTTATGGAAAAAAATACACCCGACTGGTGGAACTTTAGAGTCGACGCGTCATCAGGAATAATTATCGACAAGGACAATTGGACAGTAAATTGTGGTTTACCTGGAGATCATAGCGAAGAAGGGCATAAAGCTAAGGCTGTTCACGGAAAAAATATTGACTCATCAAAAAATATTAGCGTATCTAATTATTCAGTAGCTACTGAAAATTATGCAGCACCATCAAGTTATAATGTTTTTTCTTTGCCACTTGAGAGTCCATATTTTGGACCTCGTACATTAGTAGTAAACCCATATGACCTTATTGCATCGCCATTAGGATGGCACAATGACGGCACTTCAATGTATACATATACTAAAGGTAACAACGTAGCGGCATATGATGACGGTTTAGGTGACGATACAGCATCGGTTGCAGATCATACTCCAGAATCTGCTCCAGGATTGATATTCGATTATCCTTTCGATTCAACAGCACCTAATGGTGATCCAAATTATTTTGCAGCATTACAGTCGCAAGATGCTGCTGTTACCAATCTTTTTTATTGGAACAATATTATACACGATATAATGTATTATTATGGATTTGATGAAGCAAGTGGCAATTTCCAGGAATCTAATGTTACCGCTGGAGGCCTTGGAGGCGATAGCGTAAATGCTGAAGCTCAGGATGAAGCCGATCTCGCTCCTACAGCGTTTAACAGATGTAATGCCAATTTTGGTACGCCACCAGATGGTTCAAATCCTAGAATGCAAATGTATATATGCGATAATGGTGCAACAGCTGGCCACAATGATGGTGATTATGACAACTTTGTTGTTGTTCATGAGTATGCACATGGTATTTCTAATAGATTGGTCGGAGGTCCAGCGGATGCTGACGCTTTGAACAATGCCGAACAAATGGGTGAAGGGTGGAGTGACTTTTATGGATATATGTTGACCATGGATTCTGGGAATTTCTTGAGTGATCGTACTGGAGGGACTTTTTTATTCGATCAAGGACCTGGAGGGCCTGGTATTAGGAATGCGCCATATAGTACTAGCATGACAACGAATCCGTTCACCTATGCAGATGTTGCCGATACTGGAACCGTCTCATCACCTCATGGAATAGGATTTATCTGGGCTTCTATGTTATATGAAATGGCGCAGGCACTTATAGCACGTGACGGTTTTGATGCAGATTTATATAATGGTACAGGAGGAAATAATAAAGCGATAGCATTAGTAACTGAAGGATTAAAACTAACACCACCAAACCCTGGGTTTGTGGATGGTCGTGATGCCATATTAGCCGCAGATCTAGAATTGTATGGAGGCGCAAATCAATGTTTAATTTGGACAGCCTTTGCTAAACGGGGTTTAGGTTTTAGTGCGGATCAAGGCTCATCATTCAGCAGAATAGATGGTGTTGAAGCTTACGATATGCCAGGTTCTATTGTACCAAGCAGATCGAGTATATGTATCGCAGAAGGTATCGTTACAGGAATTAGTGGTGGAATTCTTATTGGAGGCGTATATAGTGGTCCTTTTGTTACCGATGCAGGTAATGGTACGACCTTCTCTTTTGATGCAGAAACAGCTGGTGTTGGTACTCACACTATAACATATACAGATCCTTGTTTAAATATTGTCATGGCAGACATAATGGTAACTAGTGGTATTCCAGAACTTATTTGTCAAGATGTTTCATTAACCTTGGATGCGAATGGTGACGCTACTTTGAACGAAACCGATGTGGTTGATAATCTACCGCCTTCCGATGGCAGTTTAGGGTATACGGTTGACAGCTCAGGAACTTTTGCACCTGCAGATATGAGTACTGGAACAACGGTTCTTACTTTAAGTGATGACGGTGGAGCTGGCATTCCAATTTCATTTCCGTTTAGTTTTTATGGTAATGAATATACAACAGTTTATGTGGCTTCAAATGGATATTTATCTTTTGAAGATGACGATATTGCAGACTTCAGTAATGACCCAATACCAACTGCTAGCCTTCCTAATAACATTATTGCTGTGGCTTGGGATGACTTAAATCCTGTAACAGGTGGGACCATTCATTATAAAGTAATTGGTACCGCACCGATGCGGACTTTAGTTGTCGAATATGATAATATTTTTCATTTTGGATCTACATCTTTGACTATGGATACTCAGGTAATGCTTTATGAAACTAGTAACTTGATAGAAATTCATTCATCAAGTATAACATCAGATGGAGGTACAAGAACTCAAGGGATTGAAAATGAAGATGGCACTGCCGGAGAACCGGTCACGGGAAGAAATAGTACCGATTGGACTGCAACAAATGATTACGTGGGTTTTATCCCAAATGGAGGAGGTTTACCTGATAATTGTGACAACCCAGTAACCATTACTTTAAGCCAAACAGCCTTTACATGTGCTGATATTGGTGCTAATACAGTTACAGTAACCGCAGATGACGGTATGGGAGGAATTGCTACTTGTGAAGCGACAGTTACCGTGGTATCTACCAATCCACCAATCGATGATCCAACAGGAACCAATGATATAATTTGTTCAGGTGAGACAGCCACTCTAACGGCAATAGGAACAGGTGGTACGCTAAATTGGTATAGTGATGACACCGGAACTTCATTGGTAGAAACAGGAACGAGTTTCACGACAGGAGTTTTAACTCAAACCACGTCATTTTATGTTCAAGAAGTAGGGGGAACAGGTTGCTCAAGCAATTTAGTGGAAGTAATGGCAGAGGTTAATCCTTTACCAACGGTAAACTTTACAGCGTTAGGTGACTTGTTTATTGATGCAGGTGTGCAAGCAGGCCTTGGTGGAGGTACACCATTGGGTGGTGTTTACTCAGGACCTGGAGTAACAGACGATGGCAATGGCATGACCTATAGCTTTGATCCAGCAGCCGCTGGTTTAGGCACTCACGTATTAACCTATATGTATTCTGATCCTGACACAGGTTGTATGAACTCAGCTTCAGATGAAGTTGTTGTTGATGCTGTGATCGTAGAACCTTGTGTGGTATCCATAGATACGCAACCACAAGATATTACTTTATGTCAAGGTGGTGAAGGTAGTATTTTTGTTGAAGCAAGTGGAACGGGTACATTAAGTTACCTTTGGCAACTTAAGTTCCAAGGTATTGGTGAATTTTTTGATACAACAAGAACAGTCTCAAACTTCCTTTTTAACGGTATTGATTTAGTTGCTAATGGAAACGAATACCGCGTTATTGTAACTAGTGATAATGGTACACCAAATGACACGAGTGATGATTGTTCGGTGACTAGTGATATTGCAGTCTTAACTGTGAATCCAGCAACAGAGGTATCTATAGAACCAGTTGAACCATTGTGTATTGATGGTCAGATAGTACAATTAGGAGCTTCTCCAGAAGGAGGATCATGGGATGGTCCAGGTGTAGATGAAGACGGCATGTTTAACCCAATACTAGCAGGAGTTGGAGACCATGTTATTACCTATACATATGAAGAAGGTGAAAACGGTACATTATTAGATCGTGGAGTTGGTGTGGGTAATCCAGACTGTCCTTATTTAATGATTACAGGAGTTTTTGATGGAACTTTAAGTGGTGGTCAACCAAAGGGTGTTGAGTTATTTGCACTGCAAGACATACAAGATTTAAGTAGTTATGGCGTAGGTTCTGCCAACAATGGTGGAGGCAGTGACGGTGAAGAATTTACCTTCCCTAACGATGTCATTGTTGCGGGTACTTACATCTACGTAGCCGCTAATGAAGCAGATTTTATGACATGGTTTGGATTTGACCCTGACTATGTTACTGGTGCTGTTAATGTTAACGGCGATGACGCTATAGAATTATTCGGTAATGGCGAGGTTATTGACACCTATGGAGAAATAGATGTAAATAGTGATGGTCAATCATGGGATTATACCAATAGTTGGGCCTACAGAAACAGTTCTACGGGACCAGATGGAACAACATGGGTAGAATCAAATTGGAGCTATGCAGGCCTTGATGTTTGGAATGGACAGACATCCAATGATGGTGCAAGTATGATGCCTATCGGTACATTTACTGCACCAGAGTGTGATGGTAATGGACCAACATGTCCTGGTTCTGCACAAATTACTATAGTAGTTAATGATTTACCAACAGTAACCCTTACGGGTCTAACAGATCAAGAAGTAAATACTGGAGTAGTAACACTAGGTGGTGGTTCACCGGTAGGAGGTATGTATTCTGGTATTGGTGTAACTGATGATGGTAATGGTGAAACCTTTAGTTTTGATACCGCATTCTTAGATGGTGGTCAGGTTACAGTTACTTATACGTATATGGATCCTGTAACAGGGTGTTCAAATTCAGCAACTGATGAAATAGGATTACTTGAATCTAATGCGCCAGCCAATGACCTTTGTGGTGATGCGATTGCCATAGAATGTGGTAGTACAGTAAGCGGTACTACAGTTGATGCTACGTTTGACGAAGCTCCTTTCTGTGGAGCATCTAATACAGCTCCTGGTGTTTGGTACAGTTTTATAGGTATTGACGGTACAGCTACTTTAAGTACTTGCGACACGGCATCCTATGACACCAAGATAAGTGTATTTGAAGGTACATGTGATGGCTTAAGTTGTGTTGATGGCAATGATGATGGTGCAGGATGTGCAGGTTTCACATCCGAACTAACCATTGATACTGTAGCAGGTGTAGAATACTTAGTCTTAGTCCATGGATTTAATACAGCAACTGGAACTTTTGATTTAAGCTTAACTTGCGAGAATCCATGTGCTGATGATGCTGAAGGTCCAGCGATTACAATGGAAGCGCAAAATGAAATGGTAGATTGTCCAAGTGAAGGAAGCAGTGATTCTTGTATGTATTATATTCAGTTATTTGATTCGTTAAACGATGGATGGCAAGGTGATATTTTAGATGTTCTTGTAAATGGTGAAGTCGTATTAGACGATTTAACATTAACAGATCTGTTCAATACTGGGAACGATCCTATACCAGGGGAGTACGATCCTATACCCTTCTCAGTAATGACTGATGATGTTATCACTACGGAATATCAAGTCGGAGCGTTTAGTGGAGAAGCATCTTGGGAGATTACTGACTCTCAAGGTAATGTTGTAGCGCAAGGCAATGGATCAAATCCAACTGATATAGTTGCGAATTGTGCAGCACCTTCTGCTGAAGAATTGTTTATGGCATGGCTTGACAATAATGGTGGTGCCGAAGCTAGTGATGACAATGGTGTTACTTGGAGTAATAACGCGTGTTCTGAAAATGCGTTTACAGTAGACGGTAATGCTGCGTGGGGATCATTTGATAATTTATTCTTCTTAGATGATAGCTATTGTTGCGGATTTGATGGTCCACCAGCAAATGTTGGCCCAGGCAATCAGGTTACGATTCAACCTAACTATACATCAGGAGATGATGTAAATGTTGAAACAAATGTGTTTGTTGCGGCAGATAACGCGCTTGCAAGTCAATCCTTTACATTTAGTGGAAATGTAACTAGCAATACGCTAACAGATGGTTATGGAGCTACTGCTTGGATCAAGTTATTTGATGGTGGATTTGGTTTGTTAGAACTTATCTCTGTTCCATTAAGCGAAGGGCCGTTCACTGTAGAGTATAATATGTCTCAGCCAGGCGCTGTTAATATCCAATATGGATTCTCAACATACGGATTAGGAGGAGCAGGTCTGGAACCAGGTTCTTTAGGTAATGTTGTTATTGAAGCGGTTTCTTGTGTATCATTCAATGACGAATGTGGTGGAGAAACTACTGTAACCTTTACAGCAACAGATGCTTGTGGTAATACTTCAGAAACTACGGCTACATTTAGTATTGGTGAAGAAACAGGTTGCCCTGCAGAAAACGATACATACGATTGGACTGGAGCAGTGAATACAGACTGGGAGAACCCGGATAACTGGATGAACCAAAGTGCTCCAGGATTATTGCTGAGCAATAGCGATGTCACCATACCATTAGGTATGCCAAACTATCCAATACTAATGTTAGGTCAAGATCTTTATATAGACCCATGTTCAACCGTATTTGTTGACAGCAAAGCATCCTTAACTGTAAATCCTAATGTGGTAGTTACCAATGATGGTACGGTTATGAATGATGGTAACTCTACCTTTGAGTCTGATGAAACGGGTACCGCCTATATAGGTACTGGTACTGGTATGTTCATCGGTGATTTCACCGTAGAACGCTTTATTCCGGCCAAGAGAGCTTACAGACAGTTGAGCCCTGCGGTAACAACATCCGGACCGATTTCGGAGAACTGGCAAATGGATACACATATTACAGGACCGGCTGGTAATACGGATGGTTTTGATGAGACGCTGACAGGTAATCCATCGATGTATATATTTGATAATGATGTGTATAACTACCTTGAAGTAGAGAATACAAATGCCACTAATTTATACCCTGGTACCATGTATCATATCTTGGTGAGAGGTGATAGAAATACGGATCTTGGCGATAATAACGCTACGCCTTCTATAACAACGTTGAAGGCTACAGGTGAGCTAACTGCAGAGAACGAAGGTTCTAAAACAATTATGGTAGATGTACCAGAACAGCGCTTTATTGCGGCTGGTAACCCATTCCAATCTCAGATTGATATGTACGAGGTAATTACCGTAAGTGCGGTTAATATTGATCCAGTATTCTATTGGGTTTGGGATCCTACATTAGGAGAACGTGGTGCCTATACAGCAATTATTGCTGAAACAGGTGTTGCATCTTCTGCTGATACCGATGCGAATCAATACCTTCAGGCTGGTCAGGCAGGATGGGTGTATACTGCAGGTGCAGGACCGTCTTCGTTAACATTCGATC
The DNA here is from genome assembly GCF_046762865.1 of Winogradskyella sp. A2. Classification (NCBI taxonomy): domain Bacteria; kingdom Pseudomonadati; phylum Bacteroidota; class Flavobacteriia; order Flavobacteriales; family Flavobacteriaceae; genus Winogradskyella; species Winogradskyella sp. A2. Next base: position 69,547 of record NZ_JBKQXM010000003.1, on the reverse strand, counting down.
AAAATAGTAAGAGCAACGGTGTACCTGAAACTGTAGTGTTTAGAGGCTCTAGCGATGTCACAAGTGTTGGACAAATGCGTCTGTCATTATACGAGAATAGTGCGCTGGCCAATAACGGTAATGCCGCAGATGGCGTATTAATACTTTTTGATACTGAAGGTAATAATGGTGTTGACATGTACGATGCATTAAATATCACTAACCTCGATGAGAACATGGCGACCAATAATAACGGTGTGTTGTTGAGTATTGAGAACAGGGCAGCTCCAGTGGATGCAGAAGAGATCCAGCTTGAGATTAACACGTACAGAAGTACAGACTACACGATTGTGGCAGAAGGTATAGTAATGGAGGGTGCAACGGCATTCCTTTATGACATCTTTACCGATACGTTAACAGAGATCCCTCAAAACGGATCTGTTAACTACACCTATTCTGTAGATTCTGGTGACGCTGCTTCAATTGCAGGTAATAGATTTAAGATAGTATTTGCAGGAGAGGCATTATCTGTTAACGATTATGATATAGATAGTATTTTGATGTACCCTAACCCTTCAAATATTGGTAAGGTCTACTTGGATATTCCTTTAGGTATGGATGATTTAGAAGTATCTATCTATAATGTAATAGGTACGAGATTATATCACGAAACCGGAATAGCAGGTGGAAACAGGATGAGTATAGAAGAGGTTTCCAAGTTTAGCTTGGGTACTTATTTTGTGGAATTAAGCTCACAGGGCAGAACGATAACCAAGAAATTGATCATTAATTAATAAATAAAAACAAACACGATGAAAAATCCAAAAAGCACATTTTCAAAAACTATCGGTACGCTGTTTATTGTACTGGCAATAGTATGTACAACCAGCCTTAACGCCCAAGCTCCTCCAGGAGGAGCGACTGATACCCAGGATGTCCCGCTTGATGGCGGTTTGATCGCATTAGTGATAGGTGCGGCAGCTTATGGCGTTAAAAAACTACGTGATAAGAAATAGGTGAAAAGACTTAAATCTTTAATACAAGAATTTCCAAAACCAATAAGGCTTTTTTTAGGAAAAGCCTTATTGGTTTTTATTGTGTGGAATATTACATATATAGGGTTCTTATCGGAATCTAAAATATTGGATTATCCCTTAACTACACATGTTGGTGAGGCTTCTACAGAAATACTAAATAGGTTTAGTTCTATGTCTGGTTTTAAAGCCGTTAGATCAGAACGAACAACCATATATGAAGGTGAATATATAACACAAGAGTCTTCAGAAATTTATCACAATGAAAGAAGTATTTTACATATTGCAGACGCTTGCAATGGGTTGGAATTGTTAGTATTATATATTGGTTTTATAATTTGCATGCCTTCCAGATTTTGGCGTAAAATTCTTTATATCATTTTTGGTGTTATAATTATTGATTTTGTTAATATTGGCAGATGCATTGGATTAATTTATTTGAGGGAATATTATGAGGTTTACTTTGATTTTGCCCATCACTATGTTTTTAAAATAACGGTTTATGGTGTAACCTTTTTGTTATGGATACTGTTTGCTAGAAAAATACATTTCAATAATGAAATTTTACAAGTCAAATAAAGGCCGCTTTATAGGTGGCCTCATTTTTATTTTTATTATTTATTCTTGCTATTATATTTTTATTGCAGAAAATAGATATACTGCCGAGATACCTAGAAAGTTAAGACACTTAATTTCGCTTTTTGCCACTGTAGCAGTATATTTTGTAGGCACATACCATCTTGGTAAGTTGAAAGTAAAATGGATGAGCACCTTATGGCATGTTGTACATATTTCTGGCCTGTGTATTATTATAGGTATTGGTTTATTTTACTATATTTTTTTAGATGGAAAAGCAATACAAGAATTAAGCGTGTTAGCTCAAAACATTCAGGAAGTATTGATATCACCGATGTTATATGTAGCAATGGGATTGCTTAATAGAACCCTTGTAAAACAAACCAATTAAATAAAGTTATTTATATTTTTTGGCTGTCAATTCAGCAATTTTACAAATTACTTCCACAGCTTTCAGCATGCTCTCAACAGGCACATATTCATAGCGACCATGAAAGTTATGGCCACCTGCAAAAATATTAGGGCAAGGAAGTCCCATATAAGATAATTGTGAGCCGTCTGTACCGCCACGTATTGGTTTTATAAGTGGTTTAATGCCTAAGGACTTCATGGCTTCTTCCGCAATATCAACAATATGCATTTCTGGTTCTACTTTCTCTTTCATATTGTAGTATTGATCCTTCAATTCAATTGAAAAAATGTCGGATTCAAATTTTGAGTTTAAATCATTCACTATCTTCTCCATTAAAGATTTACGTGCTTCAAACTTTTCTTTGTCATGATCCCTTATTATATATTGAAGTGATGTTTCTTCAACCTTTCCTTCAATTTTTGTCAAATGAAAAAATCCTTGATAACCCTCAGTATGCTCTGGTGTTTCTAATCTTGGCAATGCATTAATAAATTCTGTGGCATAATACATTGAATTCACCATTTTACCTTTAGCATATCCAGGATGTACAATTTTACCTTGCACTTTAATTTTAGCTCCCGCCGCATTGAAATTTTCGTATTCTAATTCGCCGATTTGGCTACCATCCATTGTATATGCCCAGTCTGCTCCAAATTTATCAACATCAAATTTATGAGCGCCTCTACCAATCTCTTCATCTGGTGTGAAACCAACTTTAATGGTTCCATGCTTAATCTGTGGATTATTTATGAGATATTCCATAGCTGTGATAATTTCTGTAATCCCAGCTTTGTCATCTGCTCCTAAAAGTGTAGTACCATCTGTGGTTATAAGTGTTTGACCTTTATATTGCAAAAGATCATCAAAGTAACTAGGAGATAAAACAATGTTCTTTTCTTTATTTAAAACAATGTCTTTTCCATCGTAGTTTTCAATAATTTGTGGACTAACATTAGCACCTGTGAAATCTGGAGACGTATCAAAGTGCGAAATAAAACCAATTGTCGGGACATCGTGGTCTACATTACTAGGTAAGGTAGCCATGATATAGGCGTTTTCATCTATAGATACGTCGCTCATACCAATGGCTTTTAGCTCATCAACAAGTTTGTTTGCTAAATCCCATTGTTTTTTTGTACTTGGTGTTGTGTCAGAATTTGGATCTGATTCTGTATCTATTGTTATGTAGCTTATAAATCGGTTTATAATATGTTGCATGTTTATTGTTTTTATCAAAAATAATAACAAAACCTTATAAAGATTAAACAGAATGATATTTCTTCTTAAGAACTTGAATAGTGGCAGAATAAATTTTTATTTTTAACCTTTATAAAAAATCAACCAATGCGATATTACCTCGGAGTTTTATTGGCACTTTTTGTGACAATTAATTCATATGCTCAAACTAAGACATATAAAATTGGTTACCTGTTGGAAAAAACATCTGTTGAAATCGAAGCTCTTTTAGATGAGCTTTCTAATGAGATTTCTGCAGTAATTGGTGAAGATGCAATTATAGAATTTCCTGCGGAATATAGACTTGTAAATGACTTCAGTACAGATCAGGCAATAATTAATTATAATCAACTAATTAATAACGACACAGATATTATCGTAGCCTTTGGTAAAATCAATAATTTAATTATAACAAAGAACAGTTCGTTTGCCAAACCAACCATTGTTTTTGGAACTCTAAGTGAAGAATTAATAGCTGATGAAGAATCATTAAATGAGATACCAAATTTTACTTCAATTACTACATCCCAATCATTTAAAAAGGATTTAAGTGTATTTAAGGAATTAGCAAAACCCGAAAAGATTGGTGTAGCAGTTGAACAACCGTTCGCTGACAATTTAACAATTGAAGATACATTTAGAAGGATAGGTGAAGAGCTTGGAACAGAAATAAAATTAATTCCTTTTGCATCATTAAACGACATTATTTCTCAATTAGAAGGAATTGGTGGTCTTTATCTTGCCGGAGGATTTTATTTATCAGATGAAGAGATTACAATCTTGGCCAACGAATTAATTGAACGAAAAATGCCTTCGTTTTCTGCAAATCCAGCAAAGGACGTAAAGAATGGAATCTTAGCGAGTAATTATGATCAGTCAGGACTGAATCAGTTTTTCAGAAAAATTGCCTTGACAATAGAATCTATTGTTGCTGGTGAGGAATTTTCTGGTTTGGGCACCAAAATAGAATCTAAACTTAGTCTAACTATTAATTACAATACAGCACAGAAAATTGGCTTACCAATTAAATACAGTTTAATAGCTTCAACTACTTTTATTGGTGATCCTAAACTCAAAATTGCGGAAAAAAACTATAATCTTGTTGGAGTTTTGCAAGAAGCAATTGCCAAGAACTTGGATTTGCAAACCTTGAGTAGAGATATTACGCTTACAGAAAAGGATGTGCAAATTGCAAAAAGTGATTATTTGCCAAATGTTACTGCTGGTGCCACAGGATCTTATGTAGATCCTGAATTAGCAACTGTTAGTAATGGTCAAAGTCCTGAGATTACTACTTCTGGTAATGTCACTTTGCAACAAACTGTATTCTCTGAATCAGCAAATGCCAATATAAGCATTCAGAAATCTTTACGTGAAGCACAAAAAGAAAATTATAATAGTGAAGCGTTGAATGTCATTTTTAACGTAGCAACGGCTTATTTTACCGCTTTAATTTTAAAGTCAAATTTGGCTATTCAAAGCAAGAATCTTGAACTAACAAAGTATAACCTAAGGATTGCTACTGAAAATTATGAAGCTGGACAGTCTGGTAAATCAGATGTTTTGAGATTTCGCTCAGAAATGGCTCAAAATACGCAACAACTTATAGAGGCAATAAATCAGTTAGAACAAGGCTATTATACCTTAAATCAATTATTAAATAACCCTATTGATACAGATATTAATGTTGATGAAGCTGAGCTGAGAAAGGGAATTTTCAGTAACTATAATTATGAGCAACTGGGACAGTTCTTGGATGACCCAACATTAAGAAAACCATTTGTCAATTTCCTAGTTCAAGAAGCGATTACCAATGCACCAGAACTTAAGGCATTGCAATACAATATTGAAGCCACAGAAAGAAGTGAGCGACTATTTGGAGCAGGCCGTTTTTTACCTACTGTAGCTCTTCAAGGGCAATACAACTATGAATTTTCAAGGTCGGGTGCAGGTGCAGATTTCCCAACCGGTTTTCCAACAATACCAGACGGTTATTATACGCTAGGATTAAATGTCTCAATACCCCTTTTTAATCAAAACAAACAGAATTTAAATCAGCAGATCGCTTCTGTGCAAAAGGAACAATTAGAAATATCTAAAGAGAATATTGAACTAAATATTGAAAAGAATATAAATGATTCTGTGTTAGATCTAGTGAATCAAATTTCAAATATTGAGTTATCCAAACTGTTTGAAGATACGGCAAAAGAGGCTCTTGATTTAACTCAGACTTCTTATGCCAATGGTGCTGTAAACATTGTGCAATTGTTGGATGCTCAGAATAATTATTTACAAGCTCAATTGGCAAGTGCAAACGCCACCTATAATTATTTACAAAGTTCAATGCAATTAGAACGTTCACTAGGACTTTTCTTTTTGTTACAAGATCAATCGGATCGTGAAGCTTTTGCGCAACGATTTATGGAATTTTTAAATAAAAACGAAGACTAATAAAAATACAGTATAAAACCATGATAGTTAATCGCTTTTTAAAATTTAGTAGCCTTTTTATGTTTTGTTTTTTCCTAGGTTGCGGTGAGAATGAAGTTACGGAAGAGATTGTTTTAAGGCCTGTTCGAACTGGTGAAGTTGGGTATGTTGGAGGTGATAAATCAAGAAGTTTTAGTGGAACTGCACAAACTGAAAAAATTGTAAATCTTAGTTTTAGAAGTAGTGGTATTATTACGAAACTAGATATGAAACTTGGTCAAAAGGTAAAAAAGAATGATTTGCTCGGAACCTTGGATAATGTTTCTGCTCGATTAAATTACGAGTCTGCAATAGAATCTAAAAACAGTTCAGAGTCTCAAATGAACACAGCTAAATTGGCATTAAACAGAGTGAGAACTCTCTATGAAAAGGGTAGTGCATCATTAAGTGATTATGAAGATGCAAAAAACTCTTACAGAACTGCTGTAGCTAGTTTCGAATCTTCTAAGCGTAGTGTTGCAATTCAGCAAGATCAGATAAGATTTGGGTATTTGTATGCGTCAGAAGATGGTGTCATTGCTTCTGTCGGTGCAGAAGTCGATGAAAATGTCTCGCCGGGACAAACCATAGGCGTATTAAATGCAGGCAGTGCCATTGAGATTTCATTAGGTTTACCAGAATCTATTATTAATGCAGTTAAAAAAGACATGAAAGTAAAGGTGTCCTTTACAGCAATTCCAGAAGAAAACTTTAATGCAATTGTTACGGAAGTGGCACCAGCGGTTGATCAAAATACATCGACCTATCCGGTGACTGTTATGGTTACAGATAGTGATGATCGCATAAAAAGTGGTATGGCGGCATCGGTTAATTTTGAGTTCGTCTCTGAATCTCTAGATGAAAAAATAATGGTAGTCCCAGCCAATGCAGTTGGTGAAGACGGCAATGGAAGGTTTGTATTTCTAATTGAGGAATCTGATGAAAAGACAACCGTTAAGAAACAACCAATTACTATTGGTAATCTAACTCCTCAAGGATTTGAAGTGGTATCTGGATTACAAATTGGCCAAAAGATTGCTACTGCTGGTCTACAAACACTCCTTGATGGACAAGAAGTTAAACTTAATTAATCAGTATCAATGAATTTAGCGGCATTTTCAATAAACAGAAATCGCATAACGTTTACTGTACTTTCAACAATTATTCTTCTTGGTATTGTGATGTACACCTCTCTTCCAAGAGATAGTATGCCACCTTATACCGTAAGAGTCGCTACAGTAGTTTCTTCCTTTCCCGGCTCTAGTCCAGAACGTGTAGAACAATTGGTAACTGATAAGGTAGAAAAAGTAGTTCAAGAACTTCCCGAATTAAAGGAAGTAAGCAGTACCTCTAGATCTGGTCTATCTGTTGTTTCAGTTGAATTAAAAGAACAAGTTGAACCACAGGACTTACAACCGGTTTGGGATAGATTAAGACGAAAATTATCACAAATAAAAGGATTGCCATCTGGTGTTAACCCAAATCTTAATGATGATGGTATTGGAGAGGTGTTTGGTATTGCTGTTGGTCTCGTTATTGATGGGTTTACATACGCAGAGGCAAAGGAGTATGTAGACGACATAAAGGATGATTTAATAAAATTAGATTTAGCAGCAAAAGTTGAATTAGGTGGTGTACAGGACGAACGCGTTTTTATTGAATTTGATAATGCTAGATTAAAAGAGTATGGATTGTCTGCTTCAAAACTTCAAAGTATCATTAGTTCTACAAATATTTTGAGTTCAGGTGGGCAGATAAACTTAGGTAATGAGCGTATTATATTAGAACCAACGGGGAATTTTAATTCAGTTGAGGATATTAAACAAACATTGATTCCAGTTGGAGATGGATCACAATTAGTCTATTTAGGTGATATCACTAGTGTTAGACAAGACTATATAGATCCTCCAAGCCAATTGGTCACTGTTAATGGTCAAGAAGCCATATCCATGCATATAAGTCTTAAAGAAGGGGCGAATGTAATTCAGTTAGGTACGGATATAGATACGGTTATTAAGGAATGGGAAAGGCTATTACCTGTAGGATTAGAACTTAAAAGATTATCATCATTAGACACCTACATTGACTTAAAAATTGGTGATTTTATCGTTAATTTAATTCAGGCTATTGTAATTGTTCTTATAGTGATGCTAATATTCTTAGGGTTAAGAACAGGAGGAATAATTGCTAGTCTTATACCTATGGTAACCATCATGACATTGATGCTTATGGGTGTTATAGATATGGGACTTAATCAGGTAACGCTTGCTGCTTTAATTATGGCCTTAGGTATGATGGTAGATAATGCCATTGTTGTTGCAGAAACCATAATGGTAAAAATGGAAAATGGTGTTGATGCCAAAACTGCAGCAATTGATGCTTGTGCAGAATTATTTACGCCACTATTGATATCAACTTTAACGACCTCAGCCGCATTTTTAGCTTTTTATTTGGCAGAATCTACCATGGGAGACATCGTTGGTCCTATTTTCGTGGTTATATCGCTGGCTCTATTATCGTCTTGGATATTGGCCTTGACGGTAATCACTCTGCTTTGTTTCCTATTCTTAAAAATTACACCAAAAGCAGAAAAAAAGGAGAGTTTAATAGATAAGGTAATCAATAAATTAAAGCTCTATTATAAAGATCTTATATTATTTGCACTATCATTTAAACGCATTGTAATAGTAATAATAGTCTTGCTCTTTTTCTTGTCCTTAAAAGGATTTGGATATATTCCATTTATATTTTTCCCAGATAGTGACCGTAATATGGTGACTATTGATATTAATTTACCGCAAGGAAATAGAATTGAAGCTACTGAAGATATAATAAAACAAATAGAAAGCTACATGTTATCTGATCTTGTGGTCAATGAAACTAGGGCTAATGGTATCACAGATTGGTCTGCTTATATAGGTAAAGGACCAGAATCATATGATTTGGGTTACTCATCAGATGAACCAGACCCTAGTTATGCGCATATTTTGGTAAATACGTCCGATTTTATATACAATAATGAAATGGTTGAAAAACTAAATAGTTATTGCTACGATAATTTTCCAAATGCTGATATTAAAGTAGGAGTATTAGGTTCAGGTGGTGGTGGTACACCAATTGAGATTAAAATTTCTGGCGAAGACCCTGACGTTTTAGCACGATTAGCAGAACAAACCAAACAAAAACTGAGTACTGTTAATGGTACTAAAAATATCAAAGATGATTGGGGCCCTAAAACTAAAAAATTTGCTGTAAATATCGATCAAAATAAAGCACAGTTGGCAGGTGTAACAAGTGCTGATGTTGCGACATCCTTACAGACTGTATTAGACGGTTTTCAAACTGGAGAATATCGCGAGAATGATAAGTCAATTCCAATTTTAATGCGAAGTAATGAAAGTCAGCAACAAACCTTGGCTTCTATCGAAACATTGAATATCTATGCTCAAAATACAGGTAAAAGTGTTCCGTTGCTTCAGGTGGCAAGTATTGAGCCTCAATGGCAATATGCAAAAATTAAGCGCTTAAATATAGATAGAACTATTAACGTTAGTAGTGAATTAAATTCCATAGGTAATGCTTCTGCAATTATGAAAGAAATGGATCCTTACATGATTGAAGTTTCTGAAAATTGGCCTGAGGGATATACCTATAAATTTGGAGGCGATGCGGAGAATACGGCAGAGAATATGGGTGCCGTAATTAATTATTTGCCATTATCTGGTTTTATAATTATCCTGCTTCTCATAATTATGTTTAACTCAGTTAGGAAAACCATTATGGTTGCTGCTACAATTCCATTAGGAATTATCGGTGTTGTTATTGGCTTACTTATTTTTCAAGAACCATTTGGTTTTATGCCATTTTTGGGTGTTATTTCATTAGCTGGAATAGTTATTAATAATGCAATTGTATTAATTGACCGTATACAAATTGAGGAGACTGAAATTAAACGCCCTATTCAAGACGCAATAATTGCTGCGTGCCTGCAACGCTTTAGACCAATATTGTTGGCTACATTTACTACTGTACTTGGTCTTATCCCTCTTTATCTTAGTGGAGGCGAAATGTGGGAAGGTATGGCCGTAAGTATTATGATAGGCTTACTATTCGGTACTGTAATAACCTTACTTTTTATACCCTCTCTTTATAGTATTTTGTTCAAAGTTGATTATAAAGGCTATGAATTTGATAACTCTATATTAGATGAATAAATTTAAATGCTAGATAGACTTTATCCATACCGGTTTGAACTTTTTCTAATAACACAGCTCGCCGTATTATTTGGGTCTTTGTTTATACCCTCTGCTTGGTTTGAAAATTTTGTACTACCTTTTTTGCTATTGTTAAATTTAACTTTTGGATTAATACTGGTTTCAAAGAAAAAGGCTATAACGAGGTTTCTATTTGCAATTTTTTGTCTAACAGTAGTATTCGTAATATTTGAATTTGTTAATAGTGCGAATAAGCTGCACAATATAAAACTTACAGCTTACTTTGTTTTTTATAGTGTTGTCACAATAGAAATCATAAAACAAGTTTGGAAGGCACAAGTAGTAAGTAAAAATGTAATACTTGGTTTAATAAGTGGTTATATTTCCTTAGGATTGCTATCCTTTTTTTTATGCTTGACAATAGAAATTATTAACCCAGGTTCTTTCTCAGGTATTGAAAGTTCAATAAATAGTCCCAACAAATATGAACAGTTGATGTACTTTGCCTATATAACTTTAATGACCATTGGCTATGGTGATATTTTGCCCATTACGGATATGGCCCAAAAAGCCTCCATGTTTATAGGGTTAATAGGACAATTCTATTTGGTAATATTAACAGCCATTGTGGTTGGTAAATACATAAACCAATCGAGTACTGAATTTAACACGCATTGATATTTTAAAATATAGAATTATGAAAATTTATAAATTAGGATTATTACTGGTTTCACTTTTGTTATGCTCAAATTCATTTGGTCAAAGAGACAAAGAACTTGAAAGGAAAATCATTGAACGAAAGGTTGATACGACTTTTACAGTTGAAGAGGCAGCCGAAAATTTCTTGTTATTTTATAATAACATGAAATTAATGAAAATGAATGATGAGCTTGAAAATGAATATTCCAATATTGTTCTAAATAGTGCTGCACGTATGCGCAGATTAGATGATAATGATAAAGATTATACAATTGAAGAACGAAAAGAGCTTTTTGAAGAAATGCTAGATAAGTTAAGTGCTGATCTAAAGAAAATATTAAGTAAAGAACAGTTTAAGCTTCATGAGAAAAATTTCAATGTAATTCTAAAACGTTTTTACGAAAGAGCGCATTGGGCATGGAAACGTGACTAATAGAAGCAAATTATTACCGTTATTTTGATTCTATCGTAATAATTTTCCCTTCTCTCAGAATTTTTAATTTAATCTTTGGTTCATCTCCAAGATTATTAGCAACATCACTCAGTTTTAATAATGTTTCATCATTTAGTTCAATTTTGATATCATTAAAAGCTAGTATAATATCTCCACCAATAATGAGATTTTTACCGTTTAGTTGAACTTCAGAATCACCTCCTTTAACACCCATTCTACCAAAAATTGAATTGGACGAGACGCGTTGCACTAAAAGACCATACTGTTGAGGAACATTTAAAAGTTTAGCTTGTTTGAGTGTTAGTAAATGTAATTCAGCACCAAGCCATGGCATTTTATTTTCAATAAGTAGTTTTGAAGCGAGATTAGAACTACTTGCATATCCAATTCCATCAAATCCTCCAGATTGGGTTGTGATATGACTTACAATCCCAACAACTTCACCTTCTAGATTGAACATTGGCCCACCCGAATTACCTTGATTTATTGCAGCGTCAGTTTGAATAAATTCCGTTGATGTAAATGGATTTTCCCCTAAATTATTTCGTCTAAAACTACTCACATATCCTGAAGAGAAAGAAGCACTTAGCCCATAAGGAGAGCCAACTATGAAAATTTGTTGACCCACTTTTAGCTTATCTGAATCACCAAATTTTACGGTCACGGCGTTTAATTTTGGTCTAAATAACTTAACTAAAGCAATATCAGGAGCATTATAAGAAGAAACAACCTTACCAGTAATTATTTCACCATCACTAAACTTTATCTGAATTCTTTCTGGTACTCTAACAACATGTGCAGCAGTTACTAATAAATTATCTGAAATCATAAATCCTGAACCCAGTCCGTTTACACTTACTTTTTGTGATTTCAAATCACTCGAAGTTACAACTGTATTCTCTTCTACAAATATTGAGACAACTGCAGGGTTTACCTTTGAGTAGACTTCAGACAAATCTTGGGCAGTTAGTTTAATAAAAGTAAAGCAGAAAAGTGAAATTAATAAAGTGATTTTTTGCATTATAACTTGGTATTTAAGAGTATTCGTAACTTTTTATATAACATAGAATTAAAAATAAATAATGAATAAAAAAGCCTTGAAAATCAAGGCTTTTAATTTATTATTTCCTAAATGTTACAACAGGTCGTTTGGCATGATTTACAAGATCTTCTGATATACTACCGCCAAAGAAATGACTTAAGCCTTTTCTGCCATGTGTAATCATGGCTACAGCATCTGCATTAATTCTTCTTGCATAACTTAAAATACCATCTTCAACGTTGTGGTCTGCTATAAAATCAACATTTACATTCTTATCTTCAAGCTGAGACAATTTCAAAAATTCTGATACTCTTCGGTCAATTTCATCTGTGCTCAAGAAACTTAAATTAGGCAGATTAACATGCAATAGAATGACATTCTCAGAAAGATTATTCAGTAATTCAAGTCCAGTTTTAACTGCAGAAATACTACCTTCTAAAAAGTCAGTTGCCATGACTATATTCTTGTATTCAACTGAAGTTGGTTTTGATTTAACCACCAAAACAGGGATATCGCTATATCTAACGACTTTTTCTGTATTAGAACCTGTAAATATACCGTCGTGTTCACTATGTCCTCGAGAACCCATCACCACTAAATCTGCTTTTTCGTAGGTACCCACTTCAGATACTTCTTTCAATACCTTATGGTGTTTGATAAGCGGTGTTACACTAATACCTTCTAGATAAGGCTTATCTAAAAATTCTTCAAACCGTTTATTGGCCAACATTAACATAAATGCTGTTTCTTCATTTCGCGCTGAACTAGAGGATGATATTAGAGATTCTGAAAGTTCTAACATATGCATCACAATTAATTCTGCATTATGTTTTTTAGCAAGTGCCGCACCTGTTTCTAGGGCATATTCTGAATAGACAGAAAAATCGACAGGAATAATGATCTTTTTCATGATTGTTCTTTAATTAGTTATTAGTCAAAGTTAAGAATTACTATGGTTATATTTGATGATAAATGACAGTTTATAGTTAAATATTTATTATGTTTTGTAGCTTCTAATAACTAATAAGATTCTTATTTTTGCAAAGCAAATTAGCACTTCATGTATAAAACTGTTATTAGACCAATTCTTTTCTTATTTGATCCAGAAAAAGTACATTATTTTACCTTTTCATTAATAAGAAATCTATCAAAAATACCAGGTGTAAAAAGCTTGTTTAAAAACTTATATCTAGTTGAAAACCCATTATTAGAACGAGAACTATTTGGTTTAAAGTTTAAAAATCCTGTTGGTCTGGCTGCAGGCTTTGATAAAGATGCCAAGTTATATAATGAATTATCAAATTTTGGTTTTGGATTTATTGAAATTGGTACTTTAACACCTAAGCCACAACCAGGCAATCCTAAAAAAAGATTGTTTAGATTAAAATCGGATTCTGCAATAATTAACAGAATGGGCTTTAATAATGGTGGTGTAGAAGAAGCAGTGCTTAGACTGAAAAAAAATAAAGGTGTTTTAATTGGAGGCAATATTGGTAAGAATAAAATTACTCCAAATGAAAATGCCATAGAAGACTATGAAATCTGTTTCGAAGCCTTGTTTGATTATGTAGATTATTTTGTAGTTAATGTTAGCTCACCAAACACACCTAACTTAAGGGCGTTACAAGATAAGGAGCCATTAACTAATTTATTAAAAGCATTACAGGTCTTAAATTTTGGTAAGGATGTATCTAAACCAATACTCCTAAAAATAGCACCAGATTTAACGGATGAACAATTAATGGATATCATCGATATTGTTAAGATAACTAAGATTGATGGTGTTATAGCAACCAATACAACTATTTCTCGTGAAGGACTAAAAAGTTCAAATAAATCTGAAACAGGTGGGTTGAGTGGTAAACCATTAACAGATCGATCTACTGAAGTTATACGTTTTTTAGCGGAAAAAAGTGATAAATCATTTCCTATTATTGGAGTAGGAGGAATTCATTCTGCAGAAGATGCTCTAGAAAAATTTGAAGCTGGTGCAGATTTGGTTCAACTCTATACGGGTTTTGTTTATGAAGGACCAAAACTTATAAAAGATATTAATAAAGCACTAATAAAAAAGGCGCAGTAAATGCGCCTTTATTTATATTATGATTGTTCTATTATTGTTTTACAAATGACAATACCTGACTAGAATTATCTCTTGTGAGCTTTATAAAGTATATGCCTTCTTTTAAGCTCTCAACTGAAATGCTTAAATCCTGATTTGAGATTATTTTTGATTGTTGGATTAATTGTCCCAGTGCATTATAAATTTCAAAATTATCCGGAAGTGTTTTTGACTTTATTGTCAATGTACTTGAAGTTGGATTTGGGAAAAGACTAATTTCCTCGTTACTAAATTCATTTATACTAAGAACACCGTTAAAAAAACTATTAGATGTACCACTACTAAAATTACCTCCACTTGCCAATAAGGTATTATCATCAGCTCTTAATTCATAATTTCCATTTCCTGAAGCACAACAAATTCCGTCACCATAACTATCATTTATTTCAAATTTGTAGCACAGATCTGGGTTAATTGTAAATGTTTCGGTTTTTGTAGTAAAATCATCAACGCCTTCAATATAAGGCCCTCCAGAATACAAAACATTACCATCTCCATCTGAGAAGTTCCACGATGTTTCTGCCGGCCAATCATCTAATGTAAGACTCAGTCCTATCGTTGCTGTGCTTATTTCTTCAGCACCCACATTAATATATTGTGATTTTACCTTACTAATATTGCTGCTGCCATCTGAGATGGTCAAAGCAACATCATAAGCTCCAACGCCATTGTAAGTATGCGTTATATTTTGCGTAGTGTAATCTACAATATCGTCACCATTTACGTCCCACGACCAAGACGTAGCACCAACGCTATTATCAGTAAAATTTACTGTTAAGTTAGTCTCACAACTATCCGTTTCATCTGCAACAAAATCAGTACTAAAACTTGGGCAAGCCATACTTACTCTAGAAACTTGATAAATAGCGTTAATTCTTGCATACTGCTGTGGTGAAAATAAAGATCTGCATCGTTTACGAGAATAAGACATTAAATTTAATGGATCTGGCTGATATAAATCTCCATTACTATCTAAGCTAGTAGTATCAGTGTAATTACAATCTTGATTAACGTTATTAACTCCTAATTTTGGATCAGCTGGTGTATCACATATAAAATCGCCTGTACTATCACAGTTAGAACCATCTACTAGCTCCTGTGAAGAAGCAAAAACATTGCTGTTGCCATGCGTATGAGACAATGCAAAGAAATGACCCATTTCATGTGATAATGTACTTCCGTTTGTTGTACAACTATTTGCCATTAAAATAGTCTCTGGACCTCCTGGGAAATATGCATATCCACAAAGACTGCCACCTGAGCTGCTAGTTATTGAATTTGTAAAATAAATGTTTATTACACCGTTTACATTATGAACTGATGTCATCAATGACTCTTCAGCACTTTGATAGGTATAATAGTCATCACTATTGATATAATTTATACCATCACATAAAAAGAATTCCAATCCTGCATTAACATAAATTGAATTCATTGCAGCCATGGCATCATTAAGTTCAATATTTGTTAAACCACCAGTACCATCAGACTGTCTTATTATATGTGCCTTTACAGGTACAGAACTTAATAATGTAGAACTTCTACCGGTTAATTGGTTTTCTAAAAATTCAGTTTCTAATTCTTCAATTTGGTCTTTTATAGAATCATAATAGTTTTGAGCTGCTTCCGTAAATTCAAAACCACAATCATCACTTTGTGCATTGATCGAAGTTGAAACGAATAGTAAAAGAAATAATAATAATGTTGTGTGAAGTAAAGTTTTTGGGTTCATTCGGTTAGTTTTATAATTTTCAAAGCACCCCAAAATAAGAATTTACACACAATTAGCAATGAATATTCGATAAAACGCTAAGTAAATTAACAACTAATTCTATTGGATAATCAACTTTCTACTTACAATTTGACCTTCAATACCGTACAGTTTCATTAAATATATACCAGCTTTTAAATCGGGTAATACAATATTAAACTCTTGGTCAGAAGCATTTTGCAAAATTCGTTTTACTTGTTTACCTAACACGTCAAAAAGTTCAATTTTGTTGACAGACGATCCGTTTGAAATAGAAATTATTCCATTGGTTACAGGATTCGGGTAAATCTTTAGATTGTCAAAGTTTTCAAACTCATCAGTGCTGAGAGAGGTACTTTTAAAGGTTACCGTCAATGTTCCTATTTTTTCAGGCCCAAATGGATAACCAGAGGCACCAGCAATGTTTGTAATAACTCCTCTAGGAACAGTCGGAGCGTTACTTGTAGAATAGTTAAATCCGTTTTCTGTACCAGCATCGTAGGGAAAAAGATCTATGGTAAACGATTCCTTCCATTTATTCATGCTTGCATCCCAAAGATTTAAACTATTTACTGCAATCATCCAATCAGGACTTGGTGCGATCATCGAAACTAAAGTTAATAATGGATAATCCTCAGAAACTACTACATCAACCAGCGTTGCGGAACTTATGGCAGCAAAAGGAGAGAAACTTTGTTCTAACCACTGTTCAGCATTACCAGAAATAATAGCCGTTTGTACCTCACTGTTAAAAACACTATTTGATCCTAATTCAGCTACATTTTCAATACCTTGGGTTGCTGAACCACCCATTTCTAAAAAAGTAATATTAGAATTGTGGTTGGCACCAACCAAATTAGACCAATGGGCGTTACCTGGTAGAGTTCCATGATCAGTGGAGTTCCATGTACTTGTAAAATCAATATCATATGTCGCAGTAGACTGCGTAAATCCAATGCTAGATAATAGGCAGGTTAGGATTATGGTAAGTTGAAGTGTAATTTTTTTCATAGCAGCAGTGTTTTTTAATAGGGTTAGTTGGTAAATACCTTTCCTCCTTACATATTATTTCTCATTTAACGTATTTTAGAGCAAAATTAAATTGTGAACATAGAAATACTCATATCCTTTGCATTGGCAACATCTGCACTTGCGATTTCACCAGGTCCGGACAATATTTATGTGCTGGTTCAAAGTATTTCTAATGGCAAGTCATTTGGACTGGCTACGGTTTGTGGCTTAATCACAGGATGTATTGTACATACAACATTACTGGCCTTTGGCGTATCTGCCATAATTAAGGACAATGAGAATATATTTTTAGCTATTAAAATTTTTGGTGCTATTTACCTCTTGTATTTGGCTTACAATGTATTTAAATCAAATTCGGAAATAAATTTTGGTGATAATACAGCACCTAAAAAAAGTTTAAATGCACTTTTTGTACAGGGTTTTTTTATGAATGTTCTAAATCCAAAGGTTACTATATTCTTTCTTGCTTTTTTTCCGGGATTTCTTTTTAGTGATTCCTTAAGCACTGTGATTCAGTTTTATATCCTAGGAGGAATTTTCATGTTAGTATCATTTGTTATCTTTTCAGCAATAGCTTTGTTAGCTGGTGAAATTAAGACCTATACACTAAGTCATAAAAATTCTGGTGTGGTTTTTAAGTGGCTTCAAATAGTTGTTTTTGTTGGTATTGCCATATTCATTCTTATATAATTTATAGTTATGAATTGGATTTTGTAAGCCTTATATTTGAAGCAATGAATAGGCAAATAAAACTAATTGAATGTCCTAGAGATGCCATGCAAGGCATTAAGGAATTTATACCTACCGAGAAGAAGGTGCAATACATTCAGTCATTGCTCCGAGTTGGTTTTGATACAATAGATTTTGGGAGTTTTGTTTCTCCAAAGGCCATACCACAAATGGTTGACACTGCACAAGTTTTAGAGCAATTAGACTTGAGTAAAACACAAAGTAAATTGTTGGCTATAATCGCTAACACACGTGGCGCTAATGATGCTTCAAAACATGCTGAAATTAATTATTTAGGCTTTCCTTTTTCTATATCAGAAAACTTTCAAATGCGTAACACGCATAAGACTATTGCTCAATCAGTAATAACATTACAAGAAATATTAGAAATTGCGGATAAATCTAAAAAGGAAGTTGTTGTTTATATTTCAATGGGATTTGGTAATCCTTATGGTGACCCTTGGAATGTAGATATAGTAGGTGAGTGGACCGAAAGGCTTGCTAAGATGGGTGTTAAGATTTTATCCTTGAGTGACACAATTGGGAGTTCGGATGAAGAGAACATAAATTATTTGTTTTCAAATTTGATACCCAATTATCCAAAAATTGAATTCGGTGCTCATTTGCACACCACACCTTCAACTTGGTTCGAAAAGATTGACGCGGCTTATACGGCAGGATGTAGACGTTTTGATGGTGCTATACAAGGGTTTGGTGGTTGCCCAATGGCTAAAGATGAATTGACAGGGAATATGCCTACCGAAAAAATGTTGTCATACTTTACACAAAAAAAAGCGCATGATCTTAATGCCATGAGCTTTGAAAGTGCTTATAATGAGGCCACAAAAATCTTTTCTAAATATCACTAAACAGAAAAAGCGCTACTTAAGTTTAAGCAACGCCATTTCCAACCAATTAAGCTATTAATTATTAAAATCTAAACTCAAACCCTAGGTTTGCACCAAATGGGTGTCCAGGTCTTAGACCAGCAGGAACTCTAGAAACTGCATAGACTTCATCTAACATATTTATAATATTCGCAGTGAGACTTAAATTTTTAGAAAAGTGATATTTAGCAGAAAAATCAATTATAAAATTTGAAGCTACCAATGCATTATTTGGAATATCTCCAGAACCTGCAAGCGTTCTAAATTCACCATTGTATCGGCCACTTAAGTTTAACTCGTATTTAAAGTGTTCTAGTGAAATAATCGCATTAAACTGATGTGTTGGAATGTATGGCAACTGATCACCCTCATTTACTTCTCCCCAAACGCCTTCATTACTTCCAAAACTATTTAAGAACTCAGTATTAGTAAATGTATATCCAAAAGATACAGGCATTTTAAACTTAGAGTTGTTTGGTAGTAACTCATAATTTAAAAGTAACTCAAGTCCACTAACAGCTACTTCACCAGCATTAAATTGATCTAAAGAACCAGTACCTCCTGTGGCCGCTAAGTCACTTCCTAATAAATTGCTATAGTCATTGTAGAAACCTACAACTTCACCTCGTAACTGACCAATTGTAAAGCGAGTACCTAATTCATAATTTATGCTTTCTTCTGGTTTCTCACCTTCTTCACTACCAGGTGGAGAAAATCCTTTATGTACGCCTCCGAATACAGCAACGTCATTTGAAAAGGCATAATTGAAACCAATACCTGGAATAAAAATGTCAACCTTATTTTCTCGAAATGCTAATTCACTTCCAGTTCTGTTTGGATCATCACTACCAAAGTTTTCACGTTGTAATACAATATTTTCATAACGCACACCAGGTGTCAAGGTTAAGTCATTGAATTTTAATTTATACATTGCATAGGTTGCAAATGCTGTTGCACTGCTAATGCGATTTCCTTGAGCTCCTCTTGGACCTAAAGACGTTCTAGACATCTCTTGGTTTATAATACTGTAACCATCTTCCCACTGAAATCGGTCTTCTTCATCATAATGATAGCGTAAGCCAATCTCTATATCATGAAATGTGTTTTCGCCATACCAGTGATAATCTAATTTTGTCTGTATACCTTTTGAATAATACACACGATTATTGGCTTTTAGTAAAAGTGCATCTGGAGCTGAATCAACATCTCCACGAACAATGGCCATGTGATCTTCAAATTGAGAAGGATTACCAACAACATCAGCAATACGTTGTTTGTCACCATTGAATACAACATCATCCAGTTTAAACCAATTACGTGAAAACTTGTTGTAATATCCATTTGTGGTGATCCTAAAATTCTTAGTGAAATCTATGGTGTGAGTTAACATCAACTGAATTTGTTCAGCTGTCATTTTATCATCTTGTGACGACGCATATCTTCTATATGGAGAGGTTTCAAAGTCTTCTTCAGTTAGTCCGATATAGGTTTCATTTGAACGTTCATCATAATAATGAAACTTTGTTTCAAAGGCTTGCTTTAATTTTGCATTCGGATTTGTATTGATTTTAAATTTAGCTGTAACTTCATTGATGTCAAAGCCGGTGTTACTATTATCTGGAAGATTTTTAAATCCGTTAGACCCAAAATTTAAATATTCGACCATATAACCAAAATTTTGCTTGCTGTCTCCAATTCTTGCTAAAATTTGTTGTGTATCAAAAGCACCGTAGCTGGCTCTAACTTCGCCTTTTAACTTATTTGGGATTTGTGCAGAAATCATATTAATGGCACCACCAGTTGTAAATGGTCCAAATTGTACTTGACTACTTCCTTTTAAAATTTCTACAGCTTGCATACGACCAACAGAAGGAAAGTAGTACGCTGCAGGTGCACTATATGGTGCAGGTGCTATGAGCACGCCATCTTCCATCAATGATATTTTTGCACTACGTTGAGGTGATGTTCCTCTTAGACTTATGTTTGGTCTCAAGCCAAAACCATCTTCTTCGTAAAAAGTGACACCAGGAATACTTCTTAAAACTCTATTAATATCTGTATAATTGAATTTTTTGAGTTCTTCTGGAGATACATAATAAGCAGAACCGGTTCTGTGTCTAGCAATGTACTTATTCCCAAAAATAGTATTTGCATTTAATATGACTTCATCAAGTTTTTGAATTGAATCTAGTTGAGATTTTGTCTGATTTTCTTGGGCTTGTAGTTTTAAGAGTGTTACTAAACCAAGCAGTGATAGGGCTAATTTTACTTTCATTTATTTAGACTGGTTAAAAATAATAATTTAATCAGTGTGCAAAATTAAAACTGAATTTCGTTTTTTCAAAGTTTATTTAGAATAAATAAAAATAAAATTTACTTATGGCTCATTATAAGACATTTATAATATCGCCTTCTATTTGAGTATATATTCATTTAACCTTTAGTTGGCATCAAGTAACTTAAAAAAGACTTATATTTGCACGCAATTATATTTTAATTGCATCATGACAGCACACGAAAACAAAATCTTAGGTGAAGGTCTTACCTACGACGACGTCCTTTTAGTTCCAGCATTTTCTCAAGTATTACCACGCGAAGTAAATATTCAGACAAAATTTACACGAAATATTACTATCAACATTCCTGTAGTTTCTGCAGCAATGGATACCGTAACCGAAAGTAAAATGGCAATTGCCATGGCACAAGAAGGCGGCATAGGCGTATTGCACAAAAATATGACGATTGAAGATCAAGCCGCAAAAGTGAGACGCGTAAAACGTGCTGAAAGCGGAATGATTATAGATCCTGTTACATTGCCGTTAACGGCTACAGTGGCTGATGCCAAACAAAATATGGCAGAGCATAGTATTGGCGGCATTCCTATTGTTGATGAAAAGGGAAAGCTGAAAGGTATTGTGACCAATCGTGATTTACGTTTTGAGCATAAAAATGATAGACCGATTATTGAGGTTATGACTTGTGAAAACCTAGTTACAGCCGCTGTTGGTACCTCTTTAAAAGATGCTGAAAAGATTTTACAACAAAATAAAATTGAAAAGTTACTCATCGTTGATGATAGTTATAAATTAGCTGGTCTAATTACATTTAGAGATATAACTAAAGTAACTCAAAAACCAAATGCTAATAAAGATACTTATGGAAGATTGCGAGTGGCTGCAGCTATTGGTGTTACAGGAGATGCGGTTGAGAGGGCAGAGGCATTAGTAAATGCAGGTGTTGATGCTGTTGTTATAGATACAGCTCATGGCCATACAAAAGGTGTGGTCTTGATATTGAAAGAAATAAAAAAGAAATTTCCACAATTAGAAGTGATTGTAGGTAACATCGCTACTGGTGAGGCTGCAAAATATTTAGTAGATGCTGGTGCTGATGCGGTTAAAGTAGGAATAGGTCCAGGTTCAATTTGTACTACGCGAGTTGTTGCTGGAGTTGGTTTTCCTCAGTTTTCTGCAGTACTTGAAGTTGCTGATGCCATTAAGGGATCTGGTGTACCCGTTATAGCAGATGGAGGAATCAGATACACTGGTGATATTCCAAAAGCAATTGCCGCAGGTGCTGACACAGTGATGTTAGGTTCCCTTTTAGCAGGAACAAAAGAAAGCCCAGGTGAAACAATTATTTATGAAGGACGTAAATTTAAGTCTTATAGAGGAATGGGCTCAGTCGAAGCAATGAAACAAGGAAGTAAAGACCGTTATTTCCAAGATGTAGAGGACGATATTAAAAAATTAGTACCAGAAGGAATTGTTGGTAGAGTGCCATACAAAGGGGAATTGTTTGAAAGTATTCATCAGTTTGTTGGTGGATTAAGAGCTGGTATGGGTTATTGTGGAGCCAAAGACATTGAAGCCTTAAAAGAATCAGGTCGTTTTGTAAAAATAACCGCTAGTGGTATTAACGAAAGCCATCCACATGATGTTACGATTACAAAGGAGGCACCAAATTATTCTAGATAGTACATTTCTAATTAAATATAAATTTCGACATAAAGCAACAGCATCAATTTGATGCTGTTTTTTTTATGGTTTATTAGAAAATCCCTTATAATTATGTTAATACCTATATTAACAAAAAAGCTTTGCTCGTATCTTTGCAAAGACCAATGAAAAAAAAGAAAATTGTTATTATAGGAGCTGGAATTGCTGGTTTAGCATCAGCTATACGTTTACAATCTCAAGGCCACCAAGTTTCCGTTTTTGAAGCAAATGACTATCCAGGTGGTAAATTAACAGCATTTAGTAGTAAAGGTTATCGTTTTGATATGGGACCTTCGTTATTTACTATGCCACAGTTCATTGAAGAATTATTTGAAGTTGCAGATAAGCCGATAGAAAACTACTTCACCTACAAAAGAAAATCTGTTGTTTGTAATTATTTTTTTGAAGACGGTACAGAATACTCCGCTTTAGCTGATATCAATCTGTTTGCTGAGCAAGCATCAAAGACATTCAATGTAGATAAGCATACTATTATTGAATATCTTGAAAGAAGTAAAAGAAAATACGATTTGACTTCAGCACTTTTTCTTGAAAAATCATTGCATAAGTTTTCAACATACCTCAGCACCGAAACTTTGAAGGCCATCATACAAGTTAATGCTCTAGATATTAATGTAGCATTAGATTCATATAACTCTAGTGTTTTTGACGATAAGCGTTTGGTGCAATTCTTTAATAGGTTCGCAACCTATAATGGATCTTCGCCTTACCAGACTCCAGGAATAATGTCGATGATTCCTCATCTAGAACAATATTATGGAACTTTTTTTCCAAAAGGCGGCATGCACTCGATTACGAAAAGTTTATTCCAACTTGCAAAAGACCTTGATGTTAAGTTTAACTTTAATAAAAAGGTTGAAGAAATAGTAACAGAAAGAAATCGAGCTAAAGGGATTAGAATTGATAATGAATTCATAGATGGTGACATCATAATTTCAAATTCTGATGTAGTACCTACTTATCGTCATTTATTAAAAAAGCATAAAGCACCAGAAAAAACATTGAAGCAACCTAGAAGTAGTTCTGCGTTGATTTTCTATTGGGGAATTAAAAAAGAATTTCCAGAATTAGACCTTCATAATATTTTCTTTTCTGAAGACTATAAAACAGAGTTTGATTTTATTTTTAATAAAAAGAAAGTATATGAGGATCCAACTGTATATATAAATATTACCTCTAAGGAAGAACCCGATGATGCGCCAAAAGGATGTGAAAATTGGTTTGTTATGATTAACGTGCCAAGTAATACAGGTCAGAACTGGGATGCAATTATTGAGGCATCTCGTTCTAATATCATCACTAAACTGAGTAGACTTTTAAAGGTGGATATAGAAAAGTTAATAGACTATGAAAGTATTTTAGATCCAAGACGTATTGAATCTAATACACAGAGTTATCAAGGTGCGTTATACGGAGCAGCCAGTAATAATAAATACGCTGCTTTTTTAAGGCATCCAAATTTTAAGCGTTCTATAAAGAATTTATATTTCTGCGGTGGTAGTGTTCATCCTGGTGGTGGTATCCCTTTATGTTTATTATCTGGTAAGATTGTTTCTGATTTAATTGAAAAACCAGCTAAATGGTAGACAAAAAATTCATTAAGTACTTCTCAATTTTCTTGATTTGGTTGTTTTCCATTTCAGGTATCACGGGTATTTTATCACCAGAATATTCGGATTGGTTCCTTAGCATGACACCATTAAATTTGCTTTTAACCTTTATCATTCTATTGTTTAACGTAGAGAAATATAATTTAAAACTACTTATAGCTGTTGCTATTCCTTTCTTTTTAGGATTTATAACAGAAGCATTAGGTGTTAATTATGGATTAATATATGGTGACTATGCTTATGGTGAAAACCTAGGTTATAAAATCATTGGTGTGCCGATTATCATTTGCGTAAACTGGGCATTGTTAACAATGGCCACAGCGGATATTGCACAATTAGTAACCAAAAACATGGTAATTGCTGCTTTAATAGGAGCAATTTTAATGACAGGTTTAGACTTTATTATAGAGGTCTCGGCACCACGATTTGACTTTTGGGAATTTGAAAATGGTAATGTCCCATTACAAAATTATATCGGTTGGCTTTGTACTGCATTTATAGCACAATTGGGTTATCAATACTATAAAATAAAAACTAACAAATTAATCTCATTACACGTATTCATTTCTATTGTTGTATTTTTTACCATGTTTTTATTCTTTTAAATGACCAAACAGGATTATATCATAATAGGAGCTGGTGCTTCGGGATTAGTATTGGCATACCGAATGTCTCAAGATCCATTTTTTGATGATAAGTCCATTTTAATTATTGATAAAGAGGATAATAAGGGTAATGATCGGACTTGGTGCTACTGGGAACAAGGAGAAGGAGAATGGGATGATTTACTTAGAAAAAAATGGCCAAAAATCTTTTTTGGAAGCAAAAAGTTTTCAAAAACGATCAATTTAGTGAGTTATAGCTACAAAATGATTAGAAGTAAAAGATTCTATGACTATTTATGGACTGCTATAAAATCAAAATCCAATTTCTCCTTTTTAAAAGAAGAGGTTATTTCAATAGATGAACTAGAGGATAAGGTGCAAGTTATTACTTCCAAAGGATCGTACGTTGGTTCTAAAGTTTTTAATAGTGTACCTGATGCAAAGATTTATCAAAATCAGGATAAATATCCTGTACTGCAACAGCATTTTGTGGGTTGGTTTATTAAAACAAAAACAAATCAGTTTGATGATAGTGTTGCAACATTCATGGACTTTAAAGTAGTACAAAATAATAATACACGATTCATGTATGTATTACCGATTGAAAAAAATGTTGCACTTTTTGAATACACCTTATTTTCTGAATCGTTACTTCAATTAGATGAATACGAAGAAGCAATAAAGGATTATCTAAATAATAAAGGTATTAAGGACTATGAAATTGTAGAAAAGGAAATGGGTTCAATACCAATGACTTCTTACGAGTTTAATAAACTAAACACAAAGCATGTACTAAATATAGGTACTGCTGGTGGTTGGACCAAAGCCAGTACTGGTTATACTTTTAGAAACACAACAAAAAAAACGAGGCAATTAGTACAATTTTTAAAATCAAATACTGACTTATCTAAGTTTCATAAAAAGACAAAATTTTGGTTTTATGATTTACTGTTTTTAGATGTACTTGCAAATAACAATGAAAAGGGATCTGAATTGTTTGCAACTTTGTTTAAAAGGGCAAAAACAAAAACAATATTTAGATTCTTGGATGAAGAAACAACGCTAGGTGAGGATTTAAAAGTTATTTCGTCAGTACCTCCAAAACATTTCTTAACTGCCTTATTTAAACGACTTTTTTAAGGGTTGTAGATTTGTCCTCGATGTGGCTTCAGCACATCTCTTATTGGTTTCATTTTTGACTCTTCTACCACTAAGTATGCGTAACTATGCATTTCGCTAGTAGTTTCAACTCCTGTAATTTGTATATCTAAATTATTAGCTTTGATATACTCCTTAAGATGAATTAAATGATGCTCTGCTGTATGCTTACTTACAGGACCTCTGAAGTCCCATATCAATTTAAGATTTCGCATTATATACAGATTTACCGTTTTCAACAAAGTTTTTAAAGTTGTTCATGAATTTTTTAGTCTGTTTTCTATATGTTCTTGGCATAAAAAACAGCATTGCATACATAGCGAAGGATGTAGGTTGAAATTCATTTTTAGAAATCCACTTTGTTTGGTCATCAGATATTCTTTCGAAGTAGTTTTGTTGAATATTATGTATTCCTCTTGTGTTATAGGTCGCATAAAATTCATACGGGAAATTACTTTTTGTAATTGTTTCAATAAGTTCCATCTTTCTATTACCAAAATCATAATTGAGCTTCATTTTAGCACCAAATTCTCCAGGAGTTCCAGATAAATGCTCTGTACTTACCAATCCTTCTTGCCAATGCAACATATTTTCTGTTGAATTCATTTTTTTTATGACTTCGGCCAAGGATTTATTAATCATAATTTCAGTGCTGTATTTCATTCATTCAACAGATTAGTTGATTAAAAGTATAAAAAATAGCCGAATTAATTACTTAAAGTCGTTATCTGGTATCAAGTAAAAGATTAAAGCTGAATATCAAGTTTATTCTGAAATTCAGGGTCTAGATAATTAAATAATATTGTTTGAAATAATGCGTTTGGTTTAAGGTAATTTATGGCATAATATTAACTTGTAAAATGTACTAATTATGTTATTTTTGCTCAACTTCAAGAATATAAAAAGTAATTGATTTTAAAATAAAAATTATATGACAACTAAGATGAAATTTTTATTCTTATTTCTATTAGCAATGCAGTTATCTCTGGCACAAGATAAGGACCAGGTGTTACTTACTGTAGATGGTGAATCCATTATGACATCAGAATTTTTGAGAGTTTATAATAAAAATTTAGATCTCGTTAAGGACGAGAGTCAAAAGGATATTGATAGTTATCTCAAGCTATTTACTGAGTATCAATTAAAACTCAAAGAAGCAAAACGATTAAAACTTAATGAGGATCCAAAATATCAAAGGGAATTTTTGAGTTATAAAAAACAACTTACTAAAAATTACCTATCCGAAAATAAAGTTACGGAGGCTTTAGTGGAAGAGGCTTATAACCGTAATTCATATGATATTAATGCTTCGCATGTGCTTGTACGTTTAGATGAATCTGCACGGGATACAACAAATGCTTATAATAAAATTTCTTCATTACGTGAGCGAGTGTTAAATGAGGGCTATGAAGCAGTAAAAGCTGATGCTCATGATGGAGCAACTATTTTTGTAGAGGACTTGGGCTATTTTTCAGCTTTTAAAATGGTTTACGATTTTGAAACGGTTGCGTATAATACACCGGTTGGTGAAGTCTCAGAACCTTTTAGAACTCAGTTTGGTTATCATGTAGTTAAGGTAAATGATAAAAGACAATCTAGAGGTACAATAACTGCAGCTCACATAATGGTAGGTCTTAATCAAAAGGATTCACTTTTAATACCAGAAGATCGTATAAATGAGATATACAAGAAATTAGCCCAAGGTGAAAACTTTGAGGCTTTAGCAAAGCAATTTTCTGATGATAAAAGTTCTGCTAAAAATGGTGGTAAATTATCTCCATTTAAAAGCGGTCAGTTGAGTTCAATAAAGTTTGAAGATGAGGCATTTGGTTTAGCTGAAGATGGTAATTATAGCGAACCTTTTAAAACAGAGTATGGGTGGCATATTGTAAAACGAATTTCCTTAGAACGGATAAAATCGTTTGAAGAATTAAAGCCAACAATAGAAGCAAGAGTAAAGCGAGATTCTCGTTCAAAATTAATAAACCAGGCAATGGTTAAAGAATTGATGGGAAGATATAGCATTACTTATAATGAAGAAGCAAAATCTTATTTTGAATCATTAATCACAAATGAATATTTTTCTCGCTCATGGAGATTACCTGTAGAGTTTAATAAGGATGAAATAATATTCACTATTAATAAGCGTGACTTTACTTACAATGAATTTGGACGTCATATGATGTCAGCCCAACGTAATTATGCGAATAAAACTAAACCAGCTTCAGAAGTGATAGAGAAAGAATTCAATTCCTTTTTTGAATCGTCAATACTAAAGTATAGAGAAGATAATTTAGAGATGGAAAACATAGAATTTGCTAATATCCTAAAAGAGTATAGGGACGGACTTCTTCTTTTCGATTTAATGGAAAAGGAAATTTGGAATAAGGCTTCAAAAGATACGCTTGGATTAGAGACTTTTTATGAAAAGAACAAAACAAAATACCAATGGCAAGAACGTGTTGACTTTATGATGGCATCTTCTGCAAGTAAAGAGATAGCTGCTAAAGTTTTGAAAATGATGAAAAGAGGAAAATCTCAAGAAGAAATTGAAAAAGCTCTAAATAAAGACAAAACACAGAATGTCATTTTCACTAAGGACGTTTACAATACTGATGATAACCGTCTTCCATTAGAATTTGATCCTAATGAAGAGTTGTCTGGCGTTTATAGTCATAATGAAGGATTTCATGTAATAAAGGTCAATGAAATACTACCAGCAGGTATAAAAACATTAAAGGAGGCAAAAGGTATGGTAATAAACGATTACCAAACTGAAATTGAAACTAACTGGGTAAATGCACTCTACGATCGATTTAGTATTGAGGTGAATGAAGAGGCATTAAACGCTGTTAAACAACTAATTAAAAAATAAATTTTATTTGAAACGCTCATTTTACATACTGATTTTGACTTGCTTATTGGTGAGTTGTGAGTTTTTCAAAAAGACAAACGAAGAAGATGCCATTGCACGTGTAAACGAAGTTTATTTATATAAGGATGATATAAGAGATTTGGTTCCAGAAGGTACTTCAGATGAAGATAGTACGTTTATTGTTAATCAGTTTATTAATAGGTGGGCTTCTCAGCTTTTATTAATGGACGGTGCCTTACTAAATTTAAATGAAACAAAACAACAGACATATACCAAACTAGTAGATCAATACAAAATCGACTTATATACTACGGCATATTTAGATGCATTGGTAAAAAAAAATATAGATACGATTGTAGGTCTTGAGGAAGCGGAGGTTTTCTATGAGGCCAATAAGGAATCTTTTAAGCTAAATGATGATATACTTCAATTTAGATATGTAAGTCTGCAGCTGAACCCGATTAATTTAGATACTATAACAAAAAGATTCAAGCGGTTTAATAATGACGATAAGCGTTATTTAGATTCTATTTCAGTACAATTTAAAGCATACTCATTAAATGACTCCTTATGGGTTAAATATTCACAGGTGGCAGAGAAAGTTCCAGTTGTTAATTCTCAAAATAAAAACCAACTGTTAAAAAAATCTAATTTTATACAACTCAAAGATTCAATAAACCTATATTTGATGCAGGTGAATGATGTGAAAATTCAAAATGATTATGCAC
Source organism: Winogradskyella sp. A2 (assembly GCF_046762865.1). NCBI lineage: Bacteria > Pseudomonadati > Bacteroidota > Flavobacteriia > Flavobacteriales > Flavobacteriaceae > Winogradskyella > Winogradskyella sp. A2. The sequence goes on along the minus strand of NZ_JBKQXM010000003.1, from coordinate 39,917 downwards.
CACTCGATTACGTTAATAGTTCTATTGAACAGATCGTCATAAATAAGAGAAAGCTAGAGCTTATTAAGCAACTTGAAAAAGATATTACAAAAGATGCCATTAAAAATAAACAGTTTGAAATTTATCAATAAAGCACTATTACTAGTCTGCTTTTTTTGTTTCAATTTTAGTTTCACTCAAGAAATAATTGAGGATGAAAAACCAAAGGTTGAAAAAGATACAATAGTTAATAAAACTCGTCTTAAAGCAGATGGTGTTGCGGCTGTCGTTGGGGAATTCATTGTATTAGAATCTGATTTAGATAGAGAGATTGCACAACTGGAAGCTCAAGGTGCAGATTTGGAAGGTGTTACAAGATGTGAACTCTTCGGTAGTCTTTTAGAAAGTAAGTTATATGCTCACCAAGCGATTCAAGATAGTATTATAGTAAATGAACTTTATATACAGTCACTTGTTGATCAGCAGATTGAAGGTATTTTAGCTCAAACTAATGGTGATATGAATGGACTTCTTAATTTTTACAAAAAAGATTCAGAAGAAGCATTGCGCGAGGAGATGTATGAGATCAATAAAAATGCATACTTGGCCAAAGAAATGCAAGATAAAGTGATACGCGATATTGAGATAACACCTGAAGAGGTAAGAACATTTTTTAATGATATCCCAGAAGAAGAGATCCCAACATTTGGGACTGAATTAAAGCTGGCCCAAATTGTTATTATTCCTGAAGTGACAGAAGATGCAAAGAAAACTGTCATTGATAAACTAAAAGAGTTTAAAAGAGATGTAGAAGAAAACGGAGCAAGCTTTACAACTAAAGCATTGTTTTATTCTGAAGATAGTGGATCTAAAAATAATGGTGGGTTATTGCCAACAATGAATAGAAAACGTCCTAGAATGGTAAAAGAATTTAGGGATGTCGCATTTAACCTTCAAGAAGGTGAAATTTCTGAACCATTTGAGACCGATTTTGGTTTTCATATTATTTATTTAGAGAAAGTAAGAGGGCAAGAATATGAAGTAAGACATATATTATTGAGACCAGAACTAACTCAAGATGCGGTTCAAAAGGCGAAGGACGAAATAGAAACTGTTAGAGAAAAAATTGTAAGCGGTCTTATTACATTTGCTGATGCGGCTAGAGAGTTTAGTGATGAAAAAGAGACCAAGTTTGAAGGTGGCCAATTGACCAATCCAACGACACAAGATTTTAATTTTGAGCTTACCAGAATGGAGCCAGAATTATACTCCCAGGTACAAGACTTAAAAGATGGTAAAATTAGCCCTGTTATACAAGATGAAGATAGAGTAAACAGAATTAAGTTTAAGATTATGACCGTTACTGATAGAATTGACGATCATAAGGCAGATTTTGCTAGAGACTATCTAAAAATTAAACAACTTGCACTTCAAGATAAACAAGTTAAGGCTATAGAAGTATGGCAAAAAGAGACTATACAAGATACTTATATTAAAGTAAATGGCGAGTATAGAAATTGCGACTATCAGAGTAACTGGTTAAAAAATTAGGAATATGTCTGATGTTGCATTAATTGAGAATTTTGTAAAAAAGTATGGCGAACTTAAAAAAGAGATTGCCAAGGTAATTATTGGACAGGAAGATGTAGTAGACCAAATTCTTATATCTATTTTTTCTGGTGGTCACTCATTACTTATTGGAGTTCCGGGATTAGCAAAGACCTTAATGGTAAATACAATTGCTCAGGCATTAGGATTGGATTTTAAACGAATACAATTCACACCAGACTTAATGCCAAGCGATATTCTTGGTAGTGAAATTTTAGATGAGAACAGGCATTTTAAATTTATTAAAGGACCAATTTTCGCTAATATTATATTGGCCGATGAAATAAATAGAACACCTCCTAAGACACAGGCGGCTTTGCTAGAAGCAATGCAAGAACGTGTTGTTACTGTTGCTGGTCATAGATATCAATTGAATTTACCATATTTTGTGTTGGCTACTCAGAATCCTATTGAGCAAGAAGGGACTTATCCATTACCAGAAGCGCAGTTAGATCGTTTTATGTTTGCTATTAACTTGCAGTATCCTTCATTTAAGGAAGAAGTAGAAGTTGTTAAAACAACTACAACAGATATACAGCAAACCGTTAATTCTCTTTTTACGGCTCAAGAGATTATGGAATTTCAGCAAGTAATAAGACGAATCCCGGTTGCTGATAACGTAATTGAGTATGCTGTTTCTTTAGTCTCAAAGACAAGACCAAATACTGATACTGCCGCATCAATAGTAAATGAATTTGTTGATTGGGGAGCAGGACCAAGAGCTTCACAGAATCTAATTTTAGCAGCTAAAACTCATGCTGCTACAACAGGAAAGCTTTCGCCAGATATAGAAAATGTTCAATCTGTAGCAACAGGAATATTAAGACATCGTATTATTAAAAATTATAAAGCTGAAGCTGAAGGAATAACTGACGAAAAAATCATCGAAAACCTGTTTTAATTTTCTCAGAAAGGTGCTAAATAATTCTCATTTTAAACACCGCAAATAATTCATACTTATTCTAAATAAATAATTTTGTTAAATTATTGAATTAATAGCATTTTAATTATTAATAATTTAAAATATTACCATTTATCATACTGATTTATGAATTTATTTTAATAAAAAAGCAAATTCATTACATATTTTTAAATACATATTATAATTCGTAAATTTGTGCCACTAATAATTAATTATCAACCTTTAATTTTATTTTATGGCTTTTGATATAGACATGATAAAAAAGGTTTACGCTAATATGACAGAGCGTGTAGACACAGCTAGATCTATAGTAGGTAAACCATTAACGCTTTCAGAAAAAATATTATATTCACATCTATGGGATGGCAATCCTAACAAGGCCTTTTCTCGAGGTAAAGATTATGTGGATTTTGCGCCAGACCGTGTGGCATGTCAAGATGCAACTGCACAGATGGCTTTATTGCAATTTATGCAGGCTGGTAAAGCTAAGGTTGCAGTTCCTACAACTGTACATTGTGATCACTTAATTCAAGCTAAAAGCGGTGCTGAAATTGATTTGAAGCATGCTAATAGTACAAGTAGTGAGGTATTTAACTTTTTAGAGTCTGTATCAAATAAATATGGAATTGGTTTCTGGAAACCTGGTGCTGGTATAATTCATCAAGTAGTTTTAGAAAATTATGCTTTTCCAGGAGGAATGATGATAGGTACAGATTCTCACACTGTTAACGCGGGTGGTTTAGGAATGGTTGCTATTGGAGTTGGTGGTGCTGATGCTGTAGATGTAATGGCAGGTATGGCTTGGGAATTGAAGTTTCCAAAACTTATAGGTGTTAGATTAACAGGTAAGCTTTCAGGTTGGACAGCTCCTAAAGATGTAATTCTTAAAGTTGCTGAAATTTTGACTGTAAAAGGTGGTACTGGAGCCATTGTAGAATATTTTGGTGCTGGCGCGACATCTATGTCTTGTACAGGCAAAGGAACGATTTGTAATATGGGTGCTGAGATAGGTGCCACGACTTCTACATTTGGCTATGATGACTCAATGGAGCGTTACTTGCGTGCAACTGATAGAGAAGATGTAGCTGATGAAGCAAATAAAATAAAGGATTACTTAACTGCAGATGCTGAGGTTTATGCAAATCCAGAACAGTACTTTGATCAAGTTATAGATATCAATCTTTCAGAATTAGGCCCTCTATTAAATGGTCCTTTTACACCAGATTTATCTACAGAAGTTGGTAGTGATATGACTAAAAAGGCTAAAGCAAATGATTGGCCAATTCAAGTAGAATGGGGACTTATTGGTTCTTGTACAAATTCATCGTATGAGGATTTGTCTAGAGCGTCTTCCATAGCACAACAAGCGTTAGATAAAGGTTTAAAAATGAAGGCGGAATTAGGAATCAATCCTGGTTCTGAGCAAGTACGTTACACTGCAGAACGCGATGGGATTTTAGGGATATTCGAAAATTTAAATGCTAAAATATTTACTAATGCTTGTGGTCCATGTATTGGTCAATGGGCACGTTATAGCGATCCAAAAAATGCACCAAAAAACAGTATAGTACATTCATTTAATAGAAACTTTGCAAAGCGTGCAGATGGTAATCCAAATACGCATGCATTTGTTGCATCGCCAGAATTAACTGCTGCTATTGCAGTTGCAGGTCGCTTAGATTTTAATCCGCTTGAGGATAAGCTGATTAATGAAAACGGTGAGGAAGTAATGTTTGATGAACCAACAGGGTGGGAATTACCACCTAAAGGTTTTGATGTTAAGGATAATGGATATTTAGAGCCTGTAACTGATGGAAGTGGAGTAGAAGTTTCCGTTAATCCAACATCTGAACGTTTGCAATTATTAGAACCATTTACACCTCTTGGAAATTCGATTACGGGTGCTAAATTATTAATAAAAGCATTCGGAAAATGTACAACAGACCATATATCTATGGCTGGTCCTTGGCTAAGATTTAGAGGGCACTTAGATAACATTGCTAATAATACTTTAATAGGTGCTGTAAATGCATTTGGAAAGAAAACAAACTTTGTTAAAAATCAATTGACAGGTGAGTATGGAGGAGTTCCAGATACAGCAAGAGCCTATAAAGCAGCAGGAATTAAATCTTTAGTAATAGGCGATCATAACTACGGAGAAGGGTCTTCAAGAGAGCATGCGGCAATGCAACCACGACATTTAGGAGTTGCTGCTGTTATAGTTAAATCATTTGCTCGTATACATGAAACAAATCTTAAAAAACAAGGTATGTTAGGTTTAACATTTGCAAATGAGTCTGACTATGATTTAATTCAAGAAGATGATACATTTAATTTCTTGGATTTAAATGAATTTGCACCAGAAAAGCAATTACATTTAGAAATTGTTCACGCAGACGGTAGCAAAGATGTTATTGCGTTAAATCATACTTATAATGAGGCTCAAATAGAATGGTATGAAGAAGGATCTGCTTTAAATTTAATAAAAAAGCAAAACGCTTAATACATACTATTTATTAGTAGAATAGATAAAAACTCTCAGTTATGCTGGGAGTTTTTTTTGCTTCATTGTAAGGAATCAAAATATTAGACGACACTTAACATCATAACTATAAATTTTATAGATATGAACTCAATTTGGATTTTTGAAGATGTAAACTTATTTAACTTATTGTGCCCTCATAAATTCAAAGAGTATAAGGCGTGCCATGATTTTGATTCTTATAATAAAGGTGATTACATCTATTTTGTAGAAGATTCAGCCAATAAGATTTTCCTGATCGAAAAAGGTAAGGTGAAGATTGGTTATTATAATGAAGATGGTACTGAAGTCGTAAAAGCCATATTAAAAAAAGGGGAACTTTTTGGAGAAAGAGCAATTTTAGGTCAGCAAAAACGTCATGAATTCGCACAATCTATTGATGCTAACACTTCAATTTGCCCTGTTGGAGTAGATACAATGCATGAGCTAATGCGATCTAATAAATCATTTAGTTTTAAAATATATAAGTTTATTGGTTTTAAGTTTATGAAACTTGAAAGAAGACTTCAACTTCTTTTATTCAAGGATTCTAAAACTAGACTCAGAGAATTTCTAGACGAATTGTGTTCTGATTATGGTTATGACTGTAATCAGACAGGAGATCACATAATTAATCATCCTTATACTCAAAAGGACATAGCTTCTTTAATTGGTATTTCTAGACCTACTTTGAATATTTTAATGAATGAACTTAAAGAGGAACGCGTAATTGATTTCAATAGAAAACAGATTAGAATTTATAAAACTTCTGCTTAATTTTGAAGCATGAAGAATAAACTAATAACCAAACAAAATATATTAGTTGTTATAGTAATTGCATTGTTACTCATTCCACAAACCAGGCAACCAATACAAATAGTTTTACATAAGGGGTTAAGTTTTGTAAATCAATCAACAATTATTGATAAGGAAGAACGAAAAAATATCTCATATGAAAATTGGCAATTAATTTCAGACAATGGTCACCATCTTAATTTAACCGATTTAAAGGGGAAAGTTATTTTCATAAATTTTTGGGCCACATGGTGTCCACCATGTATTGTTGAAATGAAGAGTTTAGATCAACTTTATAATGAGTTTAATGATTCTGTAGTTTTTCTCTATATTACAAATGATGATTTGGAAACTGTTCAGAAATTTATGGATAAAAACAATTATTCCTTCAGGGTGTATAATCCAATTAATAAAATCCCAGATGAACTGGTTGCGAAGTCTATTCCGAGAACATTTATAATTAATAAAAAAGGAGAAATAGCTGTGGATGAAAAAGGGGCAATAAATTGGTATAGTGATAAAGTAAAAGAACAACTAAATCACTTACTCACAGAATAAATATTATTTGAAATACTTTTTTGGTACTATAAGCATTCCGAAGTTTTCACCTCGTTCTTTACCAAGATGCTTATGATGAATTTTATGTGCCCTTCTAACACCTCTAGCGTATTTATTGTCTATATTTCTCAACCACTTAAAGCGTTGGTGTATAAAAATATCGTGTACTATAAAATAGGCCAATCCATATGCCATTATACCAATGCCAATTGGCAAACAAAACCATATATTTTTTTCGCCCCATAAATAAAAGCAGAGCATACTAACTACTGCATAAAATATAAAGAAGGCATCATTTCGCTCAAACCAGCTACCATGATCTTTATGATGGTGATCTTTGTGTAAACTCCACAAAAAACCATGCATAATATACTTATGAGTAAACCAGGCATTAAACTCCATAATAAAAAATGTACCTAGAAAGATCAGTATCCAAAATACAACTTGCATAAGAAAAAGTTTAAAGCAAATTTAATTGATATTTCACATAACTACGAGTTAGCAATTCAATCTTTTTATAATTAGGAACTCTAATTCTTGTAGACTTAATTTCTAAAGCTGGAGTCTTTTTAAGTTTTTGAAGTAGTTTGTTGTAATACCTGTAAGCCATAAACACACCAAATCTTGCTTCTAGAGGTAAACGTTTTATGCCTTGTAAGCCTCTTGCAAAATCACTTTCAATATCATTTATGATAGCTTGCTTAGATTGCTCATCTAGTTGGTTTAAATCGGTATTTGGAAAATATGTTCGGCTTAAATCTTCAAAATCTGCTTTAAGGTCTCTTAAGAAGTTTACTTTTTGAAAGGCGGATCCCAAGCTCATTGCAGAATCTTTTAAGCTATTGTATTTCTCATTATCTCCTTTAACAAAAACCTTTAAGCACATTAAACCAACCACATCTGCTGATCCATAAATGTAATCTCGATATTCTTGTTCTGTTAGGTAGTCCTTTTTATGGAGGTCTAGTTCCATACTGTGCATAAATGCATCCACTAAATGTTTGTCAATATTGTATTTGTGATAGGTCTCTTGAAATGAGTTTAAAATTGGATTAAGGCTTATTTTGTCTATTAAAGCATTTTCTAATTCTTTAGAAAAACGTTTAAATAATTTTTCCTTATCGTAATCATGAAATGTATCTACAATTTCGTCAGCAAAACGCACAAATCCATAAATATTATAGATGTCTTGCCTAATACTGTCAGATAACATTTTCGTAGCCATTGAGAAAGAAGTACTGTAGGCGTTGGTCACCATTTTACTACATTCCTTGGATACATTGTCAAAAATTGATTTCATGATATTCGTTTGTGCTTATTAAGTTATAAAATCCTTTTTGAATATTGGATTATTTTTCGTTTTTATTTATTAATTCTGCCACTAGCTTACCTGATATAAGTGATGGCGGAACTCCTGGTCCAGGTACTGTTAATTGTCCTGTAAAGTACAGACTTTCAACTTTTTTGCTCTTTAATTTTGGCCTTAAAAATGCGGTTTGCATTAATGTATTTGCCATGCCGTATGCATTGCCCTTATATGAGTTGTATTCGCTTACAAAATCATTAACACAGAATGATTCTTTAAAGAGAATGTTGTTCTGAACCTTTTGGTTTGTTAGATTTTCAAAACGATTTATTATGATATCGAAATACTGCTCTCTCAATTCACGTGTGTCTTCTAACCCAGGTGCTATTGGGATTAAGAAAAAACCAGTTTCGCATCCATCAGGTGCCATACTTTCATCTGTAACAGATGGGAAGTTAACATAAAACAAAGGATTTTCTGGCCATTGAGGGTCATCATAAATGTTCTCGGCGTGTGTTTCAAAATTAGTATCAAAGAATAGATTATGATGCTCTATCTCTTTAATCTTTTTATCAAAACCAACATAGAATAGAAGGGAAGAGGGTGCAAATGTGCGCTTTTCCCAATACGACTCGCTATACTGTCTGTATTTCTTATCTAATAATGTTTCTGAATGGTGATAATCAGCACCACTTAATACTAGATCCGATACAATGGTTTCTCCGTTAACAACAATATTGGATGCTTTACCATTTTCAACATTTATTTTTCCCACATTACAATCTGTGTTTATTGTAACGCCTAAGCTTTCGGCAAGTGCCTTCATTGCCTTAATAATTTCGTACATGCCACCTTTAGGGTGCCAGGTGCCAAGACCAAAATCTGCAAAATTCATAAAACTATAAAAAGAAGGAGTTTGGTTTGGCTTTGCTCCTAAAAACAATACAGGAAATTCTAATGTTGATACTAGTTTAGGATTTTTGAAATTTTTACGAACTTCAGAACTTATAGTTTTAAAAAATCGATCTACACGAGTAACAGTTTCTTTGGTAACTAATTCAAAAGGGGATAAACCTGGTTTTAGAACCACTTTATTTATAGCAATATCATAATTTTCTTGTGCCTGGGAAATGAACTTTCTCAAAGGTTTAGAACTGCCGGTTTCGATACGTTCAAATTCCTCACAGATTTGATCCATATGGTCACCAATTGTAATAACCTCATCAGAAAAGAAAATTTTATAGGCAGGACTAAGTTTGTCAAGTTGATAATAGTCGCTGGTTGATTTGCCAAAATCATTAAAAAATTTTTCAAAAATATCAGGCATCCAATACCAACTTGGACCAATATCAAAAGTAAATCCATCTTTTACTAGTTGTCTAGCTCTGCCACCAACAGTCCCATTTTTCTCGTAAATAGAAACCTTATGGCCAGCTTTTGCCAGATAGCAAGAGGCAGATAGTGCTGAAAATCCAGAACCAATTATGGATACAGTTTTACTCATTTAAATATCCTACAAATTATCAATTAAAGATTGAATGCTTTTAAATGCTGTAACGCCTTTAGGAAGTTTATCCAAATCTAAGGCGTTAAGCATATGACCTAAAATCCAAAGTTTTGTATTGCTTCCATTATTAATGAGAAGATTATCAAAGTCTTTTATATATTGATCTATATCTGCTTTCTCTGGTTTCACCGTGAAATATGAGATATAAATTATTTCATCATAATAATTCTGAAGATCAGCTAAGCTATCCATAGGCACACTGAATCCAAGGAATATAGATTGGTAACCTCTATTTACCAATTCATGGTTTATAAACATTAATCCAAGCTCATGTATTTCGTTTTCAGGTAGATACAGGACAAATGCTTTTTTAGAAGTATTAATTTGTTTAGACTGTACCTTCTCTGTGTTTATCAATATTTTTTGTCTTATAAGCGACGTTAGGAAATGCTCATGTGCTGGAGATATAGTATCGGTTTGCCACAACAGTCCTATCTCGGTTAATAATGGAATATAAACTTCATAGAAAATTTCATCAAATGCTTTATTCTTTAAAATTGATTCATAAGTATTATAAAAAAGAGTTTGATCAAAATTTAGCATAGATAGTTTAAAAGAGTTTATAGCATGACTTTCCAGATTACTTTGAGATGCAATCTCTCTCACTATTAGAGGAATCTTGTGTTCTTCTATGGTTGCAATTTTGGATATTTTATAGCCATTATTGTTAAGATAACTCACATTTAGTAGCTTTTGAAAACTCGCTAAATCATAATATCTAATGTTTGTTTCGGTTCGTTTGGGTTTAAGAAGATTGTAACGCTTTTCCCAAATCCTAATAGTATGCGCCTTGATACCAGTAAGATTTTCCAAATCCTTAATACTAAATCTATTCTTAATGTTGTTCATTTTTTATACAAAATGTTTAAACAAAAATACACTATATACCAATACTTCGAATGAGAATTAACAAAAATTAAGTAAAAAAATGATGATTGCTCTAAGAAATAGAGGTTTATTATGCACTATTTGTAAAATTATAATGTAGAAATTATAAAAGTGCGCACGAGAAGACTCGAACTTCCACGACCTAAAACGGTCACTGGCCCCTCAAGCCAGCGCGTCTACCAATTCCGCCACGTGCGCAGGTATATTAAGTAAATATAAAAAAAAAGTTAAGCTTTTAGCTTAACTTATGTGACCGGGCTGGGGCTCGAACCCAGGACCCTCTCCTTAAAAGGGAGATGCTCTACCAACTGAGCTACCCGGTCATTAATTTTTCTCTAACGAGGGTGCAAATATAAAATGATTAATTAATAAAACAATACATTTTTAACTTTAATTTTTGTTTTTTTGTTGTGTTATTTTCTATCAGATTAAAAATCAATTTGTAAGCATAATGATTATAGTTTTAATGGGTTATATGGGTTCTGGGAAGTCTACATTAGGCAAGCAATTGGCTAAGGTATTAGACTACGATTTTATAGACTTAGATGACTATATTATTGAGCAAGAGAAAAAGTCTATAGCTAGTATTTTCAGTGATAATGGTGAAATATATTTTCGTAAAATAGAATCTCAATATTTAAAAGATATTTTATCTATTAAAGAGGATATAATATTAGCCTTAGGTGGTGGTACACCTTGCTATGCTAACAATTTGAATTTAATTACTACCTCTGACAAGGTAATTTCTATTTACCTGAAATTATCAATTCCATTTCTGTGTAATAGGTTGTTTGAAGAAAAAGAAAGTAGACCGTTAATAAGTCATTTAAAAACGTTAGAGAAACTTCAAGAATTTGTTGGAAAGCACTTATTTGAAAGAGTTCAATTTTATTCTATGGCTCATCATACTATTGAAGCTGATAAAAAATCAATGAAGGACGTTTTGGAAGCTGTACTTCTCAAATTAATCTAGGTACGCTTCGTATGGTTTTTTATTTAAATTAACATGTACATGTTCAAATAATGAAGTGGACAGTGAAATGCCTTTAAAATCTGCTTTAACAGGAAATTTTTTATGATTTCTATTCACTAAAACTGCAGTTTTAAATTGCTTTAGCGGAACATCTAAAAAATGTTTAATACCATAAATTAAAGTACTTCCAGAATTTAATACATCATCAATCAATACAATTGATTTATTAGTATAATCTTCCGCAGGTATTGATGTAAGAATTGGTTTTAAAGGATTGCTTTTGTCTATAGTCACTTTGCACAGCAAGGACTTAATCTCAGAAATTTTATCCAATTGTGTTTTAATTTTTCTTGCTAATAAATATCCATTACTTTCAACCCCAGCGATTATGAGTTCAGATTCATTAGCGTTACTTTCATAGATCTGATAAGCAATTCTTTTAATTTTATGCTCAATTTCCTTGTGACTTAGTATGGTATTTTTGGTTAACGCCATTTCCTTTTTTTTCAAAGATAAAAAAGAGTTCTTTACCCTGTCTTTCTTTTATAGAATTTATTGAGGGTTTGAGAATATTGATATTAAATTGACTACCGAATAGTTTTATGTACTCATTTGTATTACCACCAAATGGTGGTCCTGAATCGGTTAGCTCAAAATTAAAAAGTAGACCCACTATTTTGCCATTTGGATTTAATAAGTCAGAAATGGTATCAGCATATGATTTTCTTAAATTAGGACTAAGGGCGCAGAAAAATGTTTGTTCAATAATTAAGTCGTAAGAACCTTTGTGATTAAAAAAATTGCCATGGATTAACTGATTATTTGGAAACTTTGGTATCCTCTTTTTTAGATTTTCAAGTGGTTGTTTGGCAATATCTAGGACATTAATATTTTTAAAACCATTTTGCCAGAAGTATTCTGCTTCATAACTATTGCCAGCACCTGGAATTAGTATTTTGATAGATTTATCCTTTATTTGATCAACATATGTTTTTATAGGAGTTGAGATGTAGCCAATATTCCAACCAGTTTGCTTTTCTTTATATCTATTCTCCCAATATTCTTTGTCTAGATTATTCATCCTCATAAAAATCATCAATATCTCGCCTGTCTTTCTTCGTTGGGCGTCCAGTTCCTTTCTTTCGATAGTAATCCTTGCTGTATTTCAGCAACTCTTTAGCTTCAAATGCTTCTTTTGGTGTAATATCAGTTCTATATATATCAACTAATTTTGCACCAACGCGACTTGATGGTAAATCATTTACAATTAACTGGTAATTGACCTGATCTTTTCGCAGTTCAATTTTGTCGGTAGCATAAACTTCCCTAGAAGGTTTTACTGTTGCGCCATTAACTTTCACATGTCCTTTTTTACAGGCTTGTGTTGCGATACTACGAGTTTTGTAATATCTAACAGACCATAAAAATTTATCAATACGCATACATTTTTAACTAAAAACAACGTTAATCTTATGATGCAAAAATATTATAATATTGTATCTTGCGCCACATATTAAAGCAATTATGAACCTTGATTTTGATTTGTGGTATTTCAAAACCAAGATAAATAGTAACCTATGAAATTTAAATCACTAAAATTTGTCCTTTTTTTATTTGTAATTGTGGCTGTTTTTGTAGCCTGTGAAGAAGAAGATGATCCTATTCAAAATGAATTTGTTGAAGAGGATAGAACGGAGCAACAAGCTAAAGATAAAGACTCTATTTTGAATTATTTAAACTCACATTACTATAATTCAGAATTTTTTGAAACTGGCACCAACCATAACATTGAAGATATTGTAATAACAGAATTGACGGAAGGAGAGGATGTTCCTGCTGGGCATACTTTACTAATTGAAGATGTAGTTACTAAAACTACAACTTATGTCGATGTTGAATACGAATATTATTATCTTCTTCTTAACCAAGGTGGAGGTGAAGCACCTGCATTTACTGATAAGGTTAGAGTGAGATACGAAGGGTTTTTTGTAGATGGTGGTGATACTTTTGATCAAGTTAGCACACCTATAGATTTAGACTTATATGGTATTGCTTTTGGTACAGGAGCTATAACAGGTTGGCAAAGAATTATGCCAGAGTTTAATACGGCAACAAACTTTACTATTGGTAATGACAATATTGTAACTTATGATAATTATGGATTAGGTGTAATGTTTGTGCCATCTGGTCTAGGATACTTTTCATTTCCAAGAACAGGTATTCCGGTTTACTCTAACTTAATTTTCAAGTTTGAATTGTTACAAACAGAGGTTAACGATCATGATGGTGATGGTATACCATCATATATTGAAGATTATGATGGTAGTTTAGACCCTTTTGATGATAATACTGACGACGATGCAGCGCCAGATTATATTGATTTAGATGATGATGGAGATGGTGTTTTTACAATTAATGAGTTGTTACCAACAACTTACGTCGTAGATACAAATATGGGTGAAACAGAACCAGAGCTTGGAGATAATGAATATGAATTAAATAGAGAAGAGGACGGTGGTATAATTACAATTGAAACGGTTACTTTAGTAGATACTAACGATAATGGTATTTTTGACCATTTAGATGAAGAGGTTACAACCAATTATAATGAAGATGAAGACGAAGGTTAAATTCTTCAACTATTCAAAATAAAAAAAGCCACTTAACAGTGGCTTTTCTATTTTATAATATTGTTTTAAAGCGCAATCGATAAACTTAATATTAATTGATCTGGTCTTGTGTCAATTCTACTAACAATATCATTTCCTAAGTTGTTGTCAATAAAGTCCGCTTCATTATTACTAAACCCTCTTTCATAACGTAGGTCAATTCCAATTTTGTTTAAATTAAAACCAATTCCAAAATTTAAACCTAAGGTGAAATCATCTTCTACATTATCAATATTGATACCATCAAATTCGGTATCTAAAATGTATTGTAATGAAGGCCCTGCAAAAACACTTAATGGTCCTATTAGTTTTATACCAACTAACAATGGAGCATCTAATTTTTTTACTGAGAATTCACTACTTTCATAATCACTTTTGGTTGCTGTGTAAACTAGTTCTGGTCTAAAATATAGATTATTACCTATTTTCCCGAAAATACCGAGGTGATAACCTACATTTCTATCAGGATTTTTTGCGTTTTCACCAATAGATTCGAAGTAGTCTCCATTAGCACTGTAGTTTAAACCACCTTTAAACCCAAAGGCACTGCCATTTTGTGCGTTGACAGATATACCAATAAAAGTCAATAATGCAGAAAGAAAAACTGCTTTTTTCAAATTTTTCATAATGTTCGTTTTTAAGATTAGGTATCTAATATCAAAAACGTTGCCAAAATGAACTTATTTTCTAGCTAGTACTGTTTTTGCTGCTTTTTCTAAGGCATCACTATTAAGTCCATACTTATCCATTAACTGCGCAGGAGTACCGGATTCACCAAAAGTATCATTTGTTGCCACAAATTCTTGAGGTGTTGGTCTATGTTTTGCTAATACTCTCGCAACACTCTCTCCTAAACCCCCTAAGTAATTGTGTTCTTCTGCAGTAACGATACAGCCTGTTTTCTCAACAGATTCTATGATAGCTTTATCATCGAGAGGTTTAATGGTATGGATATTAATAACTTCTGCAGATATACCTGCTTCATTTAGTGATTTGGCAGCCTCTAGTGCTTCCCACACCAAATGACCGGTCGCTACTATTGTAACGTCATTCCCATCTGTTAGTTTTACAGCTTTTCCAATTTCAAATGTTCCATTTTCAGTAGTAAAGTTTGGAACTTTAGGTCTACCGAACCTTAAATACACAGGACCATTATGTTTGGCAATTGCCAAGGTTGCGGCTTTGGTTTGATTAAAGTCACAAGTATTAATTACAGTCATACCAGGAAGCATTTTCATTAACCCAATGTCTTCTAAGATTTGGTGTGTCGCACCATCTTCACCCAAAGTAACTCCAGCATGAGATGCACATATCTTAACATTCTTACCAGAATATGCTACACTTTGTCTTATTTGATCATAAACACGACCCGTTGAGAAATTTGCGAAAGTTCCCGTAAATGGAATTTTACCACCAATTGTCATTCCAGCTGCAATTCCCATCATATTTGCTTCTGCAATACCAACTTGAAAGAATCGCTCAGGATGGTTAGCTTTAAACTCATCCATTTTTAGAGACCCAGTTAAATCTGCACAAAGTGCCACAACATTTTCATTAGATTTACCTAATTCGGTCAAACCAGCACCAAATCCTGATCTTGTGTCTTTATTTCCTGTATTAGTATATGTTTTCATTCTGTTATTTTGAAACTGTAATTAATTTTTATTGTTTTCTTTTTATCTACAACCTTAATGGCTTCAATCATTGACTTGTCATTTTCAAAAATTTTCATGATAAGTCCATTAGGCATATCAGGAGCGAATTGGTCTTTAAAACCTGTTTTTTGAAATGCCATTTCAAAAAACCTTTTAAAGATTACAGCATTGTTCACCTGGTAATCTGTATTGACAGCCATTGATACAATATCATTGGGTGAATTACTAGGAAACATAAGATAGACTTGGGCATCCTTATCTAATACCCTAATGGTTTCACCTGTGTCTTCTGTTATTAGGTCAAGACTTTCATCATCGTCTGTACTAAATTCACTTGAAGGTAAAAATGAATCTAAATCTAGATTGAAAAAAATAGAGTTGTTACCTAATTCAAATAAAAGGGTTATGACTCCTTGCTCGGTATCATATATTATGTGGCCCGTTGCACTTTCATAGTCTTTTTGCTTATCCTTAATTAAGGATTTTGCAAGACTCAATGCGAGCTTATTATAATTAGTCCACAAGTATTTACCGTCTTTATTAAAGCCAATTGAAATAGTATCTACTGTTGTATTACGCTCACTTGGGATTGAATAATCCACAACATAATGAATGTCTATTTCTTTTTCTTGACCATTAGAGACTAATAATGCGAAGAAGAAACTAAAGGTAATAACGTATCTCATAGTCTAGTAATCACCTAAGGTTTCCGGATTTTGAGAAAGGCCTATTTCTAATTGTTCATCATTTGGTGCTTTACCATGCCATGCGTGAGTATGCATCATAAAATCTACACCATTACCCATAACAGTTTGTAAAAGGACACAAACTGGTTTACCTTTTCCTGTTAATGATTTTGCACTTGCCATTCCTTTAAGTATAGCTGCTATATTGTTGCCTTCTTCAATTTCAACAACTGTCCAACCAAATGCTTCAAACTTTCTTTTTAAATCACCTAAAGGCAAAACAGTATCTGTTGAGCCATCAATTTGTTGACCGTTTACATCAATGGTTGAAATTAGATTATCAATTTTATTACCTGAAGCATACATTATAGCTTCCCAATTTTGACCTTCTTGTAATTCTCCATCACCATGTAAACTATAGATTAAATGGTCATCATTGTTTAATTTTTTCGCCTCTGCTGCACCAATTGCTACAGACATTCCTTGTCCTAATGACCCTGATGCAATTCTAATACCTGGTAGTCCTTCATGAGTAGTTGGATGCCCTTGAAGGCGACTATCTATTAATCTAAATGTATTTAATTCGTCAACATCAAAATAGCCAGATCTAGCTAAAACACTATAATAAACTGGAGAAATATGGCCATTAGACAAAAAGAAAAGGTCTTCGCCAATACCATCCATATCAAAACCATCTTTGGTTTCCATAATTTCTTGGTAAAGGGCTACAAAAAATTCGGCACAACCTAGTGAACCTCCTGGATGACCAGAATTCACCTTATGTACCATTCGTATTATATCTCTACGAACTTGAGTGGTTAAATCATTTAATGCTTGAATGTTTGGCATATTTTATTGCTTAAATTAGTCGCACAAAAATAACCTTTTACATAAGCCTTACAAAAACACTTTTGGCTCACTTATTAACGATTTTAATGAATTGCTAACAATTTTAAATTTAATTAAGAGTGGAATGTATATGAGTTAATTATATTTGCCTCTATACAAGGATTTTTAATGAAATTTAGTTTAATAGCAAAAGATCAACAATCTAAGGCCAGAGCAGGCTTAATTAATACTGACCATGGGCAAATAGAAACGCCTATATTTATGCCTGTTGGTACTGTTGCTTCAGTCAAAGGAGTACATCAACGCGAACTAAAAAATGATATAAATCCAGATATTATTTTAGGAAACACCTACCACCTATATTTAAGACCTCAAACTACTATTTTGGAGCAAGCAGGAGGCTTACATAAGTTTATGAATTGGGATAGAAACATATTGACAGATTCAGGTGGGTATCAAGTTTATTCTTTATCAGCTAATAGAAAGATTAAAGAAGAAGGTGTGAAATTTAAATCTCACATTGATGGTAGTTATCACGTTTTCACACCTGAAAATGTAATGGAAATTCAAAGAACTATAGGCGCCGATATTATTATGGCCTTTGATGAATGTACACCATATCCTTGCGACTACAATTATGCTAAGCGCTCTATGCACATGACGCATCGCTGGTTAGAACGTTGTTTAGCTCACCTTAAAAAGACCCCACTTAAATACGACTACGAACAAACATTTTTCCCTATTGTACAAGGAAGTACTTATAAAGATTTAAGAAAGCAATCTGCTGAATATATTGCCAATGCAGGTGCAGAAGGAAATGCTATAGGTGGATTATCTGTTGGCGAACCTGCTGAAGAGATGTATGCTATGACTGAAGTTGTATGTGATATTTTACCAGTGGAAAAACCGCGTTATTTAATGGGAGTTGGTACACCAATCAATATATTAGAAAATATTGCGTTAGGAGTAGATATGTTTGATTGTGTTATGCCAACTAGAAATGCACGTAACGGAATGCTTTTTACTGCTCACGGTACAATAAATATTAAAAATAAAAAGTGGGAGAATGATTTCTCATCAATTGATGAAATGGGTATGACTTTTGTTGATTTAGAATATAGTAAGGCCTATTTAAGACATCTCTTTACAGTTAACGAGCTATTAGGTAAACAGATTGCCACTATTCATAATTTAGGCTTTTATTTATGGTTAGTTAGAGAAGCCAGAAAACAGATTATTGCTGGTGATTTTAGCACATGGAAAAATCGAATGGTTAAACAAATGGATAAGCGACTATAGACGTGAAAATTTTAGATTGGTACATATTAAAACGATATATTTTCACATTTCTAATGATGCTGTTATTGTTTATTCCAATAGGTATAACAGTAGATTTAGCAGAGAAAATAGGTAGGATTTTAGAGAACAAGGCACCTTTTGGAGATGTAGCATTATACTACTTGAATTTCACAGTCTATTTTGCCAATTTATTATTTCCGCTCTTTTTATTTTTAAGTGTGATTTGGTTTACCTCTAAACTTGCTAATAATACTGAAATTGTTGCATTCTTAAGTTCTGGCGTTTCTTTTTCTAGATTTTTAAGACCTTATATAATCGGAGCTACGATAGTAGCAACTTTTGCATTGTTTTTAGGTATGTATCTGGCACCAATTGCCAGTCAGGGATTTAATGAATTTAAATACAAATACTTAAAAAAGAACAAGCAAATCCAGAAAACAAAAGACGTATATCGGCAGATAAATGACAATGATTATATTTATGTAAAGAGTTTTATTCCAAAAAGTAATTTGGGTGTTAGTTTTACCTATGAGCATTTTGAAGGGAATGAACTTAAATACAAGATATTTGCAGATAATATCAGATATATAGAAGAAGATTCTAGCTACAGACTCACAAGCTATGTAAAAAGAACTTATGAGAATGGTGTAGAGACAATTGAAAAAGCGAGGCGTCAAAATATGAAAATGCCATTTGAAATTGAAGATCTTGCGCCTGTTGAATATGCTGCTGAAACCAAATCCTATTTTGAATTACTAAATTTTATTGAAGCAGAAAAAAGACGAGGTTCGTCTAATATAGGTAGGTATGAAGTTGTAAAACTTAAGAAATGGAGTTTGCCAGTTTCAATTTTCATACTTACTATCATTGCTGTTGCCGTTTCGTCCATAAAAAGGAGAGGAGGCATGGGTGTGAATTTGGCATTTGGAATTCTAATTGCCATGATTTATGTATTCTTCGATAAAATATTTGGAGTAATGGCTGAACAATCTAACTTTCCGGCGTTTATAGCTGTATGGTTTCCTAATTTTATATTTGGTATTTTAGCAATATACCTTCTACAAAATGCCAAACGCTAAACTTAAGCACTATCTTCATTTACATTTTCTGGTTTTTATTGCTGGTTTTACTGCAATCCTAGGAGAGCTTATTACTATTGGTTCTTTGGAATTGGTATGGTATAGAATGGCCATAGCAGGCATACTAATGTTTTTGTTTATTAAAGTAGTTAAACTAAAACTTAGAATCTCCAAGAAAACATTCGTTCTATTTTCAATTGCAGGAGTTATAATTGCCTTGCATTGGGTTACATTTTTTGAAGCAATTAATCAAGCCAATGTTTCAATAGCCTTAGCTATGTTTTCCTCAGGTGCCTTTTTTGCCTCATTTATTGAGCCCATATTTTTTAAACGTCGCATTTTAGGATATGAAATTATTTTTGGACTAATAGTTGTTTTAGGAGTTTTTCTAATAACTAGTAGCGAGATTAATTACATTAATGGTATTATACTAGGACTATTATCTGCTTTGTTCTCAACTTTATTTGCGGTCATAAATGGTCGTTTTATTGAGCGTTATAATTCAACAATTATTTCATTTTATGAGTTTGTTAGTGGAGTTGTTTTCTTAACCATATTTATTCTATCTACAGGAGGAACATTTAATAAAGAGTTTTTTGTATTGTCATCTATGGATTGGGTTTATCTGTTTATTTTAGCCTCTGTTTGTACAGCATATGCCTTTATTGGCGCAGTAGAAGTGATGAGATATATTAGTCCGTTTACGGTAATTTTGAGTTATAATTTAGAACCAGTATATGGTATTGCTATAGCCTTGATGCTATTTCCTGAAACAGAAAAAATGTCACCACAGTTTTACATAGGTGCCATCTTAATATTGGTGACGGTATTGCTTGATGCAATATTTAAAAATTATAAAAGACGACAACAGAAAACAAATAATATAACCAATTAAAGTTTTTATATTTGTACCCTAACTAACTAATAAAACTAATTTCAAATTGTATGGAATACTTAGAGTTTGAATTACCGATAAAAGAATTAGAAGAACAATTAGATAAATGTCAAATTATAGGTCAAGAGAGTGATGTTGATGTCACTGAAACCTGTAAGCAAATTGAAAAAAAGCTTGCCGAGACAAAGAAGGAAATTTATAAAAACCTTACGGCATGGCAACGTGTTCAGATGTCTCGTCATCCAAACAGGCCCTATACTTTAGACCATATTAAAGCTTTGTGTGGTGAATCATTTTTAGAATTGCATGGTGATAGAAATGTAAAAGATGATAAAGCCATGATTGGTGGCTTAGGTAAAATAGGAGACCAATCTTATATGTTTATCGGTCAGCAAAAAGGGTTTAATACAAAAACAAGACAATATAGAAATTTTGGTATGTCTAATCCAGAAGGATACCGAAAGGCATTGCGTTTAATGAAGTCTGCTGAAAAGTTTGGTATTCCGGTAGTAACTTTGATTGATACACCAGGCGCATATCCTGGCCTAGAAGCTGAAGAAAGAGGGCAAGGAGAAGCTATTGCTAGAAATATATTAGAAATGACTCGTCTTAAAGTGCCAATCATTACTGTTATAATTGGTGAAGGTGCTTCAGGTGGAGCTTTAGGGATAGGAGTAGGAGATAAAGTTTTAATGTTAGAAAACACTTGGTACTCTGTTATTTCCCCAGAGTCTTGTTCCTCTATTTTGTGGAGAAGCTGGGAGTATAAGGAACAGGCTGCAGAAGCTTTGAAACTTACAGCTAAGGATATGAAACGAATGAAACTGGTTGATCAAATTGTAAAAGAACCACTTGGTGGTGCACATACTGATAAAGAGAAAACTTTCTTGGCAGTAAAAGATGCAATTGTGAAATCTTTTGAAGAACTTAAAAACTTATCACCAAAGGAATTAGTTAAACAACGCATGGAAAAATATGCAAATATGGGAGTCTATAAAGACTAAATTCAATATATATAGGTATTTAAGAAAACTGAAGTATTGTACTTCAGTTTTTTTTATGCATATTAACAATATTATAGAGTTATTAACAGTTAGATTGTTAACGAAGTGTTGAGATTGACAAGTGTTAAATTAGCGCTTTGTGGATACTAATTGGTTACATTTGTATCTTATGAAACAACCAAGTCCAATAAAAGGTTATAAAGTAGACAAAAGCACTATCATTAGTTTAGAGAAGGGTAAAATACCACCTCAAGCCATTGATTTAGAGGAAGTTGTGCTTGGCGCAATGATGATTGATAAAAAAGGTGTGGACGAAGTCATTGATATTTTAAGTCCCGATGCATTTTATAAAGATGCCCATAAATATATTTTCGAGGCTATTTTCAAATTATTCGAAAATAGTGAACCTGTTGATTTATTAACCGTTTCTAGCCAACTTAAGAAAGATGAAAAGTTAGATTTGGTTGGAGGTGATTTTTACCTTATTTCACTTACGCAGAGAGTATCTTCTTCCGCGCACATTGAGTTTCATGCTAGAATTATTTTACAGAAGTATATACAACGAAGTTTAATTAAAATTTCAAGTGAGATAATTGAGGAGGCTTATGATGAAACTAATGATGTTTTTGATCTATTAGACAATGCAGAAGCAAAACTTTATGAGGTAACACAAGGCAATGTTAAGAAGTCTACGGAAACCGCTCAAAGTTTGGTAATCCAAGCCAAGAAGAAAATTGAGGAGATATCTAATAAAGAAGGATTAAGTGGGATACCTTCTGGCTTTGATAAACTAGATAAGTTAACATCAGGTTGGCAACCTAGTGATTTAGTCATTATAGCTGCTCGTCCAGGTATGGGTAAAACCGCTTTAACTTTAACAATGGCAAGAAATATTGCTGTAAATAGTAATATTCCTGTTGCTTTCTTTTCCTTAGAGATGTCTTCTGTACAATTAATTACAAGATTGATTTCTAGTGAAACAGGTTTATCTTCTGAAAAACTTAGAACCGGAAAGTTAGAAAAACACGAGTGGGAACAACTCAATGTTAAAGTAAAAACACTTGAGAAGGCACCTTTGTTTATTGATGACACACCATCATTATCAATTTTTGATTTAAGAGCAAAAGCGAGGCGTTTAGCATCACAGTATGGCATAAAATTGGTTATTATTGATTATTTACAATTAATGACAGCTGGTGGCAGTCAGAAAGGCGGTAATCGTGAACAAGAAATCTCTACAATATCTAGAAACCTGAAAGCACTTGCAAAGGAACTTAGCGTCCCAGTGATTGCATTATCACAATTGTCTCGGGCGGTTGAGACGCGAGGTGGAAGTAAAAGACCACTTTTATCAGATTTACGTGAATCTGGTGCCATAGAACAAGATGCAGATATTGTATCTTTTATATATAGACCAGAATATTATAAAATTGATGAGTGGGATGATGAAGAAAGATCTCCAACAGAAGGTCAAGGTGAATTAATTGTAGCCAAGCATAGAAACGGAGGCTTAGATAGTATTAGATTAAAATTCATTGGACATCTTGGTAAGTTTGATAACTTAGATGATTTTGATACACCTTTTGGCGAATTCCATTCAAAAATGAACGCAGCGGCCAATGATGATACCTTTAAACCAGATAATTACCCTTCTGCATCTGATGCATTTGATGGTCCTGAGGATGACGGTGTTCCTTTTTAACAACGAATTTAGAATTTACAAGGTATTTTAAACCTATCTTTACGTTCGTTATTTTTATAATAGAATTGCCTCATGTTAAATCAAAGACGAACAACAAATATTTTGTTGCTAACCATTGCAGTACCTCTTATATTTTATTTACTTAAGATACTGTCTTTCATATTTATACCTCTTATTTTTTCGATGTTTATTGCCTTGCTGTTTTTGCCTTTAATGCGCTGGCTAGGTAGGCGGAATATTCCTAAATTTATAAGCATTATCATTGTTTTATTACTGGTTACTGGAGGATTAAAATTAGGTGTGGAATTGGTTCAGCTATCTAGCAAAGAAATTCTGGCTACACAATCAGAATTTTTCCCTAAAGCAGAAGCTAAACTAACCGACTTAAAAGTGTATTTGGCAGATAATTTTGGATTAGAAATTGAAGAAGATCAAAATATTTTTTCTCAATTTTTTCAAAAGGAAAACATAGGTACTACAATAGGATTTCTAAGAAAGTTTTTAACTACAATTTTGATGACTGCATTCTTTGTTATTCTATGGCTTGCGGAGTCAATTAATGTACATAAACTTCTTAACAATACGCTTTTAAAACAGAGGCATACCTCAATAAAAGCATTTATGAAGATTGAAAAGGATTTAATTAAGTTTATAAAAGTAAAATTTTTGGTAAGTGCATTAACTGGTCTATTTACAGGATTAATGTGTGTTTTTTTTGATGTTAGTTTTCCAATCTTTTGGGGCTTGTTTGCATTTGCAATTAATTTTGTTCAAATGGTTGGATCCTTTGTATCGGTAATTCTATTATCCATATTCGCATTTGTTGAATTAGATCCTACAAGCACATTGTTCTTCTTTATTGTTTCAATAACTTTGGTACAAGTTGTTTTTGGAGCAATTTTAGAACCAATATTTATGGGTAAGTCTTTTTCTATAAATATAATAGCAGTTCTTGTAATGCTTATGCTTTGGGGATTTTTATGGGGAATTCCTGGTTTAATTATGGCAATTCCTATAACTGTTTTTATAAAGATAATACTTGAGCAATTTCCAAGTACCAAAGTTATAGCAAGTTTACTTTCTGGTGATGAAACCAAACTAGAAAAACTTTAGTTACTCCATTTTATTGACTGTATATTTTAAGTATCTTTCTACTTAAAATTTCACCTATGGTACATGGTACGCATAATGCACTTGAGGATTCAAGAAATAAAGACATTTTAATATTAGTTAATGATGAATTATTCCAAAGAGATGAAGCAAAAATATCTGTTTTTGATAGTGGATATTTAGTTGGCGATGGAGTATGGGAAGCACTACGACTTCATCATGATAAATTAGTTTTTGTTAAAGATCATTTTAACAGATTGTGGCAGTCTGCAAAAACTGTAGGTATGGAACTTCCATTGACTAAAGAAGAGCTAATAAAAAAAGTCAGAGATGTACTAAGTGCCAATTCAATGACTGACGGTGTTCATGTGAGGATTATGATTACTAGAGGAATAAAAAAAACACCTTCACAAGATCCCAGATTAACAATATCTGGTCCAAATATTGTTATAATTCCTGAATACAAAAAGGCTTCAACTGAATCAAAAGCTAAAGGAATTACTTTATTTACAAGCACTATTAGAAGAGGATCACCAGATTATTTAGACCCACGATTAAATTGCCATAGTAAATTGCATGAGGTACAAGCTTTGATTCAGGCGATTGAAGCTGGAGCAGATGAAGCTTTAATGCTTGATGTTAATGGATTTGTCGCAACTTGTAACGCAACCAACTTTTTTATGGTCAAAAATAATGAGGTTTGGACATCCACAAGCAAATATTGTATGAATGGAATAACCAGAGGAAAGGTAATCGAGGTTTGCCATGCGAATAACATAAAATGTATGGAAAAAGATTTTTCATTATTTGATGTATATGGTGCTGATGAAGCATTTGTTACAGGGACATTTGGCGGATTGACACCAGTGGTTAAAATTGATGGAAGAACTATTGGAAACGGAAAATTTGGTTCAATGACTAAAAAGTTAAGTAAACTTTATGAGGGATTAATTGATAATGAGGTTGAGAATGGATGATATTAAGCGAATTTGTTTATGGTCTGGGCCACGAAATATTTCAACAGCATTAATGTATTCCTTTGCTCAACGTAAAGACACAAAGGTATATGACGAGCCTTTATATGCTTATTACTTAAAGAATCATTCCGAAGCTCATAAATATCATCCGGGTGCAGAGGATATTCTTGAAGTTATGGAAAACAATGGTGATAAGATAGTTGAAATGATGCTCACTGAAAATGAAAAACCTGTACTATTTTTCAAACATATGATTCATCATTTACTTGGATTGGATAAAGAGTTTATGAGAAAGACCGTAAATATTATATTAACTAGAGACCCTTTTGAAATGTTACCTTCATTTGATAGAGTAATTCCAAATCCTGTTCTTGATGATGTTGGATATAAGTTACATATGGAATTGTTAGAGTATTTTCAAAGTAACAATATTTCATTTACAGTTATTGACTCTAAGCAAGTCTTAATCAATCCAGAAAAAACATTGAATAACCTTTGTGAATTTGCTGAAATAGAGTTTGATAGAAATATGCTTTCATGGAAACCGCAGAAACGAAAAGAAGATGGTATATGGTCCAAATATTGGTATGATAGTGTTCACAACTCAAGTGGTTTTATGAAATATATGCCTAAAGAAGCACCTTTCCCTAATCATCTACAACCATTGTTAACAGAATGTAGACCTTATTATGTTGAGTTGTTAAAACACACACTTTAGGTCTTAAAAGAAATATAATTTTGATATTTGAGACTAAAAATTAAGTATCTTTCGTTGTAAATCTATGAACTTGAAAAACCTAATCATATTATTTTTTACGGTATTCTTTATAAATAGTGTCTGGGCATCGTATATCTTAATACCAATGGATGCAGACTCTCAGGAGAATCATTTAAAAGCTTACGGCGTAACGTATTGGACCTTAGAAAGGGATTTGAAGGTTAATTGGCTATTAAATTATAGAGGTGGTTCTTTTTTATTGCCAGATGCGGATATTATAAGACGTGAGTGCCAAATTAGAGGCGTTTCTTTTGAAGTCTTGTCAGATTCAGAAGCCTCGCAAATTTTAGATGAAATTAGTAGTCCTGCCGTTAATCAAGAAACTGTGGTTTTAGAGAAAGCACCTAAGATTGCAGTATATACGCCTTATGGAAAACAACCATGGGATGATGCCGTTACAATGGTATTGACTTATGCAGAAATACCATATGAAACAATATACGATGAAGAAGTTTTAAAGGATGAATTACTTTTATATGACTGGTTGCATCTGCACCATGAGGATTTTACTGGTCAGTATGGTAAATTTTACAGAACCTATAGATCTGCCGCATGGTATATTGAAGAGAAAAGGGAAGCAGAAGAGTTGGCTACAAAATTAGGTTATAGTAAAGTGTCGGATGCCAAACTAGATGTAGCACTTAAAATTAGAGATTATGTTGTTGGAGGTGGTTTTATGTTTGCCATGTGTTCTGCTACTGATAGTTTTGATATAGCCTTATCGGCTGAAAATGTTGATATATGTGAACCAATGTTTGATGGTGATGGAAGTGATCCTGGCTATCAGAATAAAATTGATTTTACTAAGACATTTGCCTTTAAAGATTATTTACTTGAGCGAAGTCCTAATGTTTATGAGTTCTCGTCTATTGATATGACACGCAAGCGCCAAATTCCATTTAAAACAGATTACTTTACTTTAATGGAATATTCGGCAAAATGGGATCCAATACCAACTATGCTTACACAAAACCATACAGCATTGGTGAAAGGATTTATGGGGCAAACCACTTCATTTACTCGAGACCAAATAAAGTCTAATGTACTTGTAATGGGAGAAAACAGGACAAATGGAGAAGCAAAATATATTCATGGTATAAAAGGAAAAGGATTTTTTACGTTTTATGGTGGTCATGACCCAGAAGATTATACACATAGAGTAGGAGATCCGAAAACTGAATTAGACCTTCATCCTACATCGCCTGGTTATCGCTTAATTCTGAATAATGTATTATTTCCGGCGGCAAAAAAGAAGAAGCAAAAGACTTAATTACTTTTAAATGGGTATTAGAATCCAATCTTTTCTTCAACTATTTTTGTCTTCGCTTATTTACTGGCTATTAGCTTTCGTATTTTTTATTGCAATACGTTATAATGGTTTAATTGAAGAATTGGCTATTTATACGGATGAGGATTTAGGGCTACCTATATTTGCATACTACAAATACGGCCTTATACTTGGACTGTTAATAGGTGTGTTTTATGCACTTATAGAATATTTGTTTGACGAACATATAAGTAAAAAACTTAGCCTTGGGTTTAGTTTAATTACAAAGTCTTTCGTTTACTTAATTCTTATAATTATAGTTCTAAGTTTAATGTCCTTCAGAATTGAAGAGCAAATAGATATCGATTTACCTAATGAAAAAGGTTGGTGGCGAACAGATCCGTTTTTTTGGAATACTGTAATTTATTTTGTCAGTGCATCTATTGTATTCTCTTTTATAAGAATTGCAAACGACAAATTTGGTCGAGGAATGTTTATAAATATCCTGCTGGGAAAGTATAGGAAGCCTAGGGAGGAAGAAAGAATACTTATGTTTTTAGATTTAAAGAATTCTACTAAAATAGCTGAGAAATTAGGGCATGTCAGTTATAGCAAATTTATACAAGATTGTTTTACAGATTTAAATAAGGTATTAAATAGGCACGATGCAGAAGTATATCAATATGTTGGGGATGAAGCTGTAGTTACCTGGTCCGAAAAAAAAGGATTTGATAAGAATAATTGCGTAAACTTATATTTAGCATTTAAGGATAAATTAAAAAAAAGAAATGATCATTACATATCTAATTATGCTTTTCAACCTATCTTTAAAGCAGGTATTCACTTTGGCAAACTTATGATTGCTGAGGTTGGTACAATCAAAAAAGAAATAGCGTATCATGGCGATGTCATAAATACTGCTTCTAGAATCCAAAACTTATGTAAAACTTACGATGCAACGCTATTAGCTTCTGAAACAGTGTTAAAAAACATAAAAAACAAAAAACAATATCTTATAGAATCAAAAGGTTCAATAAAGCTAAAAGGGAAAGAAAAAGCGACTGAAATATTTTCTATTTCCGAAATTAATGATAATAAATTATAGAATATTCTAAATGCAATTTTATCAAAAGGAAATAATACTTTCTGAAAAACCTAGAGGATTCCATCTCATCACATCTCAGGTTATGTCGAATATTCAAGAGATTCGTGAAATTAAAGTAGGAATACTACATTTATTTATAAAACATACTTCTGCTAGTCTTACTATTAATGAAAATGCAGATTATACAGTCAGGGAAGATTTTGAATCGCATATTAACAAAATGGTACCTGAGAATATGCCTTATTATGAGCACAATTATGAAGGGCCTGATGATATGCCAGCACATATTAAAGCGTCATTGATGGGATCTTCAGTACAAATTCCTATTACAGATGGAAAATTAAATCTTGGAATCTGGCAAGGTATTTATTTAGGTGAACATAGAATCCATGGTGGTTCTAGACGTATGATTGCATCAGTGATTGGTACTACGTTTTAAAATTCATTCTCTTCAATAAAAATGACTAATTATTTAGTAGTATCTTATTTTAACCCAAACCTCAATTTGATTCTTTTTTATTTCTAAAACGTAAGCTTTAGAACTTGGTCTCCATCCTTCTCCGTTATCATCTGAGTCGAAACTAGCGTCTTCATAAGTTGTTCGATTTCTCACACGTACTAATTGTATTATATCGTCTTTTTCTGGTTTGGTATTTTCTATTGATGATATTTGATTTTCTTCTTCATGCCCCCTTCTCCATACTATTTTAAATACTTGACCATCATCGTGATGAACAAAAGGACCACTTGCAGTTTCTTTACCAATATATACCCATCCTTCAAATCCTATTAGACCGTTCTCATTTGATTCTTCTTTTAATGTTAATTTAATGTTATTTTGAGCTGAATTTAAATCAACAGAGTCTCTTCTTATCCCCCAAATATTTGTAAAATATTCAATATAGCCTTCAACTGAATTTTCATCTTTAATATAGTTCCAATAATCTTCTGGTCGAAGACTGTTTTCAAGACTATCAATATATAATTTTTTAATTTCCAACTCTTGTCTTAGAATTGTATCTTTTTTTGCTAAGTCTATATAAGCATCAGAAGCTAATATTTCAGCTTTTTCTAAGTTTTTATGATAATAGCCAATTGTGATTAGAAATGCGGCAATTAAGCCAATAATAACAAAGAATAAAAATCTATTTTTATTGTCTTTTTTCTCTATTTCTTTAATTTTTTCGTCAATTCGTTTCATAAGATTGGGATTATATGGTAATGTGTTCGTAGAATTCAGAATTAAATTCTTCAATCTCTTTGTTAGACAGTTTGTTTACTACTCGGGTTAACCGTTCACGTTTTAATTTTAATAATTCTATTAAATCAATATTTCGTTTTCTTTTATTTATAGAACCAAATAATCGCACAGATAATAAATTAATTAATAAACAACCTATAATTGCAAAGGATATTTCAAGCTTTGCAAGTTCTAGTTTATTAAGTACTATTACAATTCCCATTAGTACAACACTTATAACTGCGGTAATTATAATCATTCGTGTATTCGTTTTTATACCCTTTTTATGCATTATAATTGCACGGTCAATTTCGGAATCTGATACTAATAAATCTCTCGCGTCAACCTCTTGCTCAATTTCTTTACCAGAAGATTCTTCTTTTATTTTTTGAACTACTTTTTCTTGTGCTTCGGAAACACCAATTAAGTTTAGTACTTTTTTTAAGCTCGATGAGGCTTTTTCCTTTAGGCCAAGAAATGTTAGAATATCATTTATAGCCTTATCCGGATTATTGGCCAAATCTGCATACTGTCTTCGTTGCCAGCGCATTGGTAACTTACATTCTTCTATTAGAATTGGCACCATTTTTTTTTGTGTGTTAATTGCAATAGAAACTTCATCTTGAACATTGGGTGACTCCACCGAAGTTGGAGACAAAATGAGCATAAAGGTCTCTGATTTTTCTAATGCTTCCTCTATAGCATTATCCCAATTTTCTCCGAGTCCAATTCCTAACTGATCTATCCATACGTCAGCACCCAAATTCTGTAATTCTTTTACGAGTCCAAGAGCAAATGGTCTGTCTTTACTAGAGTAGCTCACAAAAATAGTTTCTGCACTCATATTAATAGTTTTTATGTTGGATTAATTGAAGGGGTCGAAAATATACGAATTATATTGTTATATCATAACTTTTTTTAAATATACTATTATCACAAGGGTACATTTCTCCATTCACACCAATCATAAGCCAATCCCCTTTTTTACCTCTCATTTTCCCCTCTAAGGTCTCGACTTCAAAAGGCTCATTAATTTGCAAACACCTAATGGGTATTGGTTTTTTAATTGCACTTTTAAATTCTAAATCTGGTATCCTGTTTTGTTTAAATTTCAACATTATTAGCTTAGTAACTGTGCTTTTAAAAACTGTGTAAAATCATCATTTTCCCTATTTGTCAGAGCAACATAGCCAGCATAGGCATTAGTGTGCATAGATAATTTTTCCCGGATAGGAATGTTTTCTGATGCCTTAATATAAAACTCTTTTGCCTTATCAAAATTCTCTAAATACATATTGCCTTCTGCTACTGTAGCAAATTTCCAAAGGTTATCATCACATTTTTCAGCAGCCTCTAAGGCTTGATTAGCATATTTTTTCATTTCTCCTTTACCTGTTTCAGGATCTGTAACAATACTTAAAAAAGCTAAATTTATAGCATGATAATAGATTTGGGAATGCACTTCATTTTCTGCAGATATATCCAGTGCTTTTTTATAGTAATTTCTAGATGCTTGGCTAGATTTAAATGAATAAGTTTTTAAATAATCTCGTTTATGTCTTCCACCTATAATTCCCATTAAATCTGTATTGCTTTGCGCCAAAGGATGTGTGTTTAATATATCGTAGACTTCATCTTTACGTTCTAATCCTTCTAATGCAAAAATTAATTGAGTTAAGCCTCTTTTGTCTAAATCATCTTTATTTGGAAGCAATTTGTTCACAACAGAATCGTATTTACCTAGTGTTAGATTAATTTCTTCCTTGTTAGTGTATTGGTTAAAGAATTTACTTCCTGTTAAGGTACTTAGAATTAAAGAATAGGCATCATCTTTCTCATCTTTTGGCTTAACCATCATAAGATGTTTGTCATCTACAAATTCACAATATTTAGAATCAAATGGTTCATGACAGGAGTCAATTGAAACATATTCGTCTTGTGCTGAGGCTGCCACCTTAAACTTAAATGGGTACTTGCCATTAAACGTTGTTTTCCAATTAGACCGCAGTGACTTAATAAAATTACCTTCACTGCTTAAATCGCTATATTTTTTATTCCACTGTTTATCTAATATTTCTGGTGCTATTCCATTACTAGGTGCACCAAACATGATAAGGTGAGAAATTCTTTTTCGGTCTTCTTCATCTAGAGCTAATATTGCCTTTTGAGCAACGATACCTCCAAGACTATGCGCAACAATGGCAATACGATCATAATTTTTGAACTTAAATTTGATTGATGTTTTTAAATTTCCGGCAATTTTATCTACGTCTAGTATTGCGCCCCATACGTCTTTGCCCAATTTTGGTTGCGCAATGGATTTATAACCTAAGGGTTTCATTGCCCAACCTTTAAAGTTTGGATCTTTTTGTAATAAATTAGGTGTAATACCAAAGGAATCTCCTGATTCACCAGAAAAACCATGAACAAAAAGCAATAAGTTATTTCCTTCATCGCGTTCCCATGAAATGTCAGTATCACTTTTAGACAAAACAGCTTGGCCAACACTTTTTTTCGTCTTGAATTTATCTGTAACTATCTTAGATCTTAATTCTTGAGGAATATAGCAGATAACAAAATCATCAGACATTTGTAGATTAGCATATGGTGTTTGATCTTTTACTATATCACTTCTCTTTTTCAATTGATCGATTAAGACTGGTGTTCGTTCAAAAACATAGTTTACGGTTTCTACGGTTCTTACAAATTCATCCGCAAAAAAGTGTTTGTTTTGAGCTTTTAAGCTCTCAACTAAACATTGCGTAAAAACACTTGTCTCCGCATCACCCCAAGAAAGCTCTGCCGCCTGAGATGAAGCTACTATGACCATACCTCTTTCATCATCAATCTCTTGTGCTAATCCTTCGAGTGTAGAATTTTGATGTGTAATTAGCTCTTTGGTATTATTTGCAATAGTCTCTGAAATAACTTCGTCTTTACCTTCAAAAAAGGATCCGGAATGGCAACAATCAAATAGAATAAATATCTTTTTTGATTTCATTTTACTCAGTTTTCCCCTGAGTTCTTTACCGCTTATATATATATCTGCTGTTTTATCGTAAGGGCATAAATAAGAGATGTCATATTCTTTGGCATATCCTCCATGTCCAGAATAATAAAGTAAAAACGATGAATTCTCGTCCATTTTTTCAATAAGATCATCAAAGGCATCAGTAATCCTCTTACAGGTAGCATCACTATTTAATAAAAGTGTAATATTTTCTTTTTTATATCCACAAAGTTCTTTGTTTGATAAAACGTCATAAATATTTTGGGCATCCTTAATTACACTTTCTGTTTTTTGCTTAAAGTCCACACCAATGATTAACGCGTATGCGTTTTCAATTTGATTCATTTTAAACAATTAAAAGTTAATATTATTGAAAAGTTTTTTCATCTGAGTTGCTTGCTCATGAGTGGTTTCAGGACTATTAAGACCCATAGTATTCAATTCAATCACGGCTCTTAATTTTTTTGCTGTATAACTATCAATTATTTTATTGGAATAAAGACTATTAACCAAAGAGTAATTTGATTTACCTTGAACATTAATTCCATTACTATTTGCTTTACTTGTTAATTTATAAGATATAGCATCTTCTAACTCGATAAGCATTTGATATGGTGATTCTGCAATACTAGGTTTTGAGTTGAAGTTATCTGTAGTTTTTGGATTAATTCCAGAATCACTTTTAGGATTAATACCACCGCCTTCCTTTGGATTGATGCCTCCGCCATCTTTTGGGTTTATATCTCCTCCGTCTTTTGATAAAACATCAGAGCTGCCTGTACCGATAAGTTCCGTATGTTGCTGAAGTTTAAAGGCTAGACCAGTAGGCGTAATATTGGCAGACTCAAATCTGTTAATGATACTTGCAATTTGCTTTTTGAATAGATATAACATCAAAATCACTGCAATTGGCCATATAATTACTTCTAATGTTTTATTTAGATTCTCCCAAAAGTCTTGACTTTGCTCAATGGCCTCAACACGTGCAGCCAGAGCATCGGTGTCATTTACTAATTTAGTTATGGTTGTGTCTAAAGAATCTTTTACGTGTCTAATGTTTATCATAGTGTCTTGTTTTTCCAATAATCTAAATGTTCCTTAAAGGTTGAATCATTTTTAAGGTTTTTGAAATGGGGATCGTGATGATAAGTTGTTGGAGTAAAGTTATATCCTTGTACTATAGATTTGATAACGTGTTCTAGAGCTTTATCAGTATTACCTATAGATGCATAATACTGTGCCCAGCGATAATCTATCTCACCAAATTGATAATCAGATCTATTGTCTTCCAATTTTTCAATAATTTTTCTAGACATTTCATCATTACTGTTTTTATAGTAAGAAACCGCTAAATGAGTGATATACTCGTAGTTATCAGGATTCTTTAAATATAAATCTTGATATTCTTTTTCTGCATTTACATAATCATCACTGAAGTAGAATGCTTTTGCCAAATATTCGTTTTGTGTAGCGTAGTTTTTCTTCGATATTAATTTATCGAAATACTCTTTGGCTTTGCCTATGCTGTTGGTATTAATAAGTTGTATTCCACTAAAAGTATAGAGATACTCCATATCTTCTTTAGTTCCAGTTAAAGCATATTCTGAAAGATACTTATCTAGATTTGTTATGTCACCTGATTTGATATAAGCCATAATCAAAGGGCGCTTTAAGTAATTAGTCTCAATAATATCTGTTACAGGAATTAAAGTTTTTATAACATCATCATAATTTCCTAATTCAACATCTGCTAAGGCATTTAGATAATATCTATAGCCACATCTCGAACAATTTTCCAATACAACATCATCCATTGGAATTTCATCATAAAATTTCTTAATAACCTCAGGTTTATTAACAAACTGTAAAGCAATGGTCATTGTAGTTTGATTTGTTGATACATCTAAAGAAGCAATTTCATACTCCTTTAATATAGCACGATATGCTTTGTCATTTTTTCCGTTATTTATAGATTCATAAAATAAAATCCAATTTTTCTGCCTTGTACTTAGTCTAGAATTATTAGTCGTAGTACTAATCAAAGAATCAGTTTTTGCAAACTGTTTTTTATTATAGAAATAAGACATCATATGTATCTTAGGCTCAAAGAAATTAGGGTCTAATTCAATAGCTTTATTCAGTAAAGTCAAATAAGTTTTATCGTCATCTTCTTTGTCTAATGCTTCAAGCACGTACTGATAGGCTTTAAAACTAGGTGGTTTCTCTTCATAGTATGACGTTAAGGTATTGTCATCCTTAATATAACCAGAATCGTCTTTTCTGTCTTCAGTTGAAAGATATCCCAATATTTGTTGCTTCAATTGTTCAGCGCAATCTAATGGCTCATTAGGATCACATGTAACTGTTTCAAATGAAATAAGAGTTTCATCCATCAATCCATTTTTTATCGAGCTTTGTAAGAGTAATTCATCTTTTTCCATATAAAAAACTCCTTCAATAACCTTACCTGGCTTTAAGTATTTTATCAATAGACTGTTGATGCTTTCATTGCCAACCTCTGACTTAATCATGCTTTTATAGTCATTGACTAATTTTGAGGAAATAGCCTGACCAGCATCCTTTTCCGTTATACCGTGAATAATCCAGTTAGCCGCAATTTCACCAATATTATTAAGTTCTTCATTTCCTGTAGTATTTTCAAAATCCAATACTGCAATTTTATTGTTCTCTTCCAGTTCAGCTAAAAGTACACTCTTACCAAAGTTCTTTTTTATAATTAAGGTGACGGCAATTCCACTTAATAGACTAATTACAAACAATGAAGAAAAGTACATTTTCTGAAAAGCACTTTTATTATATGGAGTAGATGGATCTTCGGTTTGTTGGATTTCATATTTCAATAATCTAAATTTCCAGATATAATAAATATGCACCGGAAACCCAACTAATAATATTATAATCAAATAGGTTACTATTTTTACAGGAAATCCCAAGGGTTCAGAAACAAGGGCCAATACTTGAAGTAAAACCCAACTCGAGACTATATAGATAGAAAGCATCTTAAATACTTCCTTTTTGTGACACTCAGTTACAAAACCTTTTAAGGTCATTTAATGTTGGTTAATAAGGTTGGTTAATAATAAAGGGTAACAAATGGCTTGTTAAATTAATATTTTTTAGTTAATATAGATAACAATTAATCCAAAAAATATAAAACAATGACTTTAGAAGGCGGAGGCATCAATCCAAAAGAGGGTGGCGGTATCAATCCAAAAGAAGGCGGGGGAATTAACCCTAAGCCTGGAGGAGGAATCAATCCAAAAGAGGGCGGAGGAATTAACCCTAAGCCTGGAGGAGGAATCAATCCAAAAGAAGGCGGAGGAATTAACCCTAAGCCTGGAGGAGGAATCAATCCAAAAGAGGGCGGAGGAATTAACCCTAAGCCTGGAGGAGGAATCA
>NZ_JBKQXM010000003.1:0-3958 GCF_046762865.1 Winogradskyella sp. A2 | reverse complement strand
TCAATCCAAAAGAAGGCGGGGGAATTAACCCTAAGCCTGGAGGAGGGATTAACCCTAAAGAAGGTGGGGGAATTAATCCTAAGCCTGGCGGTGGCATCAATCCCAAAGAAGGTGGAGGAATTAACCCTAAGCCAGGGGGAGGTATCAATCCTAAATAACAATTCAGATTAAAAATTAATAGCACATATTAGATAAATATAGTAGTTTACTATTCTTATCTGATTATGGATATAATAAGGCTGTATAAAAAAACCGACTCAATTGAGTCGGTTTTTTTTTAAGCGAAATGTTGTTATTAATTTTGGCTCAACGCCTTATTTAACTTTGTTTACTATTGCTTCAAAAGCTTCTGGGTGATTCATTGCTAAATCTGCAAGAACCTTACGATTCAATTCAATATTATTAGCTTTTAATCCTCCCATAAACTTAGAATAGCTCATACCGTGTTGTCTAGCACCTGCGTTTATACGCATTATCCATAATGCACGGAATGTTCTTTTTTTGTTTCTACGGTCTCTATACGAATATTGCATCGCTTTATCAACCGCATTTTTTGCTACTGTCCAAACGTTTTTACGTCTTCCCCAATAGCCTTTTGCTTGCTTAAGAACCTTTTTTCTTCTAGCTCTCTTTGCAACTGAATTTACTGATCTTGGCATTTCTTTAATTGTTTTTTGTAGTAGGCGACCTTAAAGGTACTTGCTAAATTCTTTTGCCTAACTCCAGGGTTTTACATTTTATTTTAACCGGTTAAAAAAATATTACTTTAAACGCAACATTGTTTTAACATTATTCTCGTCGGCCTTATGTACTAAAGTATCATGAGTCAACGCAAGCTTACGCTTTTTTGATTTTTTAGTCAATATATGACTTTTAAAAGCGTGCTTTCTTTTAATCTTACCAGTGCCAGTTAGTTTGAAACGTTTCTTAGCACTTGATTTTGTTTTCATTTTAGGCATTTCTCCTAGATTTAATTACGTTTCGCTTATTGTCGTTTAGCTGAATTAACAGCTTTATTATTTCTTCTTTGGCGCAATGAACATAATCATTCGCTTACCTTCAAGCTTTGGCATTTGTTCAACCTTGCCATATTCTTCAAGATCTTGGGCTAATCTTAGTAATAAGATTTGACCTTGTTCCTTAAACACAATTGAACGTCCTTTAAAGAATACAAAAGCTTTTAACTTTGCACCATCTTTTAAGAACTTCATAGCGTGTTTCTTTTTAAATTCGTAATCATGGTCATCTGTATTTGGCCCAAAACGAATTTCCTTAACAACTACTTTAGTTGCTTTAGATTTTAATGCTTTCTCTCGCTTTTTTTGCTCATAGAGAAACTTTTTATAATCCATGACTTTACAAACAGGAGGTTTCGCATTTGGTGAAATCTCAACCAGATCCAAACCTTGTTCGTCAGCCATAGATAGTGCTTGTTTTATAGGATAAACTCCTACTTCAACATTGTCTCCTACAACTCTTACTTCTTCAGATCTAATTTTAGAATTTATACGGTGTTTATCCTCTTGGGACACACGTCTGTTATAATTTCTTCTGTTTCTACGTATTGCTATGACTTATATATTTTAATTAAACTTATTTAAAAGTCTTCAAACTATTTGAGACCTTTTCTTTTACAATTTTTGAAAATTCTTGTACACTAATTGTGCCAAGATCTTCACCTCCGTGTTGTCTTACAGTAATCGTTTCGTCTTTTACTTCTTGTTCTCCAACGATTATCATATACGGATATTTACTCATCTCCGCTTCACGAATTTTCTTACCCACAGTTTCATTTCTGTTATCTGCAAGGGCGCGAATTTCGTCATTTTCTAACAAATTTAAAACTTTTTGAGCGTATTTTTCATATTTCTCACTCACAGAGAGAATAATAGCTTGATCTGGCATTAGCCATAATGGAAAGTTACCACCTGTGTGCTCTAGCAATATAGCTACAAATCGTTCCATACTTCCAAATGGTGCTCTATGAATCATTACTGGTCTGTGTAGCTCATTATCACTACCTTTGTATGATAAATCAAATCTTTCTGGTAAGTTATAATCAACCTGAATTGTACCTAGTTGCCATTTACGCCCAAGGGCATCCTTAACCATAAAATCTAGCTTAGGACCATAAAAGGCTGCTTCACCTGTCTCAACAACAAAGTTGAGTCCTTTGTCCTTAGCGGCGTTTAATATTGCCTGTTCTGCTTTATCCCAGTTCTCATCGCTACCAATATATTTATCAGGATTATCAGGATCTCTCAAGGAAACTTGTGCCGTAAAATTTTCGAACCCTAAAGATCCAAAAACGTATAATACTAAATCAATAACTTCCTTAAATTCAGTATCTAATTGGTCTGGTGTACAAAAGATATGAGCATCGTCTTGAGTAAAACCTCTTACCCTTGTTAGGCCATGTAATTCACCACTTTGTTCATATCTATATACTGTCCCAAATTCAGCATATCTTATTGGTAGTTCCTTATATGAAAATGGTCTGCTATTAAATATTTCACAATGATGAGGGCAATTCATAGGTTTAAGTAGAAACTCCTCACCATCAGCAGGCGTATTTATAGGTTGAAAACTATCTTCACCATATTTAGCAAAATGACCCGATGTAACATAAAGGTCCTTATTACCAATATGCGGAGTAACTACCATTTGATAACCTGCTTTTTTTTGAGCAACTTTCAAGAAATTTTCTAATCTTTCTCTTAATGCCGCGCCCTTTGGTAACCATAGCGGTAATCCTTGACCAACTTTTTGAGAGAATGTGAAAAGCTCTAATTCTTTACCAAGTTTCCTGTGATCACGCTTTTTAGCTTCTTCAAGAAGGTGCAAGTGCTCTGTCAATTCTTTTTGTTTCGGGAATGATATTCCATAAACACGAGTTAACTGTTTTTCGTTCTCATCTCCTTTATAATAAGCACCTGCAACACTTAAAATTTTTATTGCTTTTACTATTCCAGTGTTTGGTATGTGGCCACCACGGCATAAATCTGTAAAGGTTGAATGATCGCAGAAACTTATAGTACCATCTTCAAGGCTGTCAATTAAATCTACCTTATATTCATTTTTCCCATTATAAAAAGAAAGAGCCTCAGGTTTTGAAACATCTCTCATTTTAAAGTCATGTTTGCCTCTTGCTATTTCCAACATTTTATTCTCAATAGTTTTGAAGTCTTTTTCAGAAATAATATCATCACCTAAATCAACATCATAATAGAAGCCATTTTCAATAGCAGGCCCAACCCAAAGTTTTACATTTGTATATAATTCCTCTAGTGCCTGTGCAAGAATATGAGCGGAAGAGTGCCAAAATGCTTTTTTACCTTCATCATCTCTCCAGGTATATAAAATAAGACTTCCATTTTCAGTAAGTGGAGTGGTGGTTTCAACAACATTGTCATTAAATTTTGCTGAAATTACATTGCGTGCAAAACCCTCGCTAATATCTTTAGCCACATCATATGGAGTCACTACATTATTATATGATCTCACAGAACCATCAGGAAGAGTAATCTTTATCATTATTAAGGTATAATTTTAAGCGTACAAAGATATACCTATATATATAATAGACAAAGTGAAGTATTATTAATTATAATTGCTGGTTTAATTTTGAATAACATTAATCAATAATAATTTTTATTTTAAGTATTTCAGTTTTTAATTTATGCTAAATTATTTTAATTGATTTTAAGATTGTCATCACAATGTGTTAAGAAAGAGGAGTTTAGTTTACTGCGAATAAATTTTGCTAAAAATCCTTATAATATTGCTTGTTGGGTTGGGGAATGGTTTTATATTTGCGCCGCTGAAACGGTACGTGAGTACTGTGTTTGTTAGTTCGTTCGCTTATGGATATTGATGCGGAAAATATTTTTAAAAATATTTTGTCGAGAATGTTGCGGGTAACGAAAAAGGGTTTTATATTTGCACCCGCTTAAACGCC